>NZ_JBWGIF010000004.1:0-297872 GCF_056312565.1 Pseudomonas sp. JE3303 | reverse complement strand
CATTCTACGCTTTCCTCTGTGTCTGTCAAGCGTTTATTTTGAAGTTTTTAACCAGAAAGCTGTTTAACTTCAAACACTTGACTCGCTGCATCACTGCTAGCGGGAGGCGAATTCTACAGCGTTTCAACCTGCTGTCAACCACCTTTTTCACCGCTACCGATCTTTCGACCGGAGCCACTTCCGGCTGCTGCCCTGAACATCCAACTCGTTGATTCTCAAGGAGTTTTCCGTTCCAACTACGCTGGAAGTGGGGCGCATTATAAGGGGATCCGAGAAAGCGTCAACCCCTGTTTCAAATAAACCTCAACATTAGTGAAAACAAAGCGGGGAGGCCCTTGGCCTCCCCGCTTTGCTTCTCTATATAGCTTTACTCGGCTTTGAGGGTAATGCGTGCGAAGGTCTTTTTGCCTGCCTGGCAAACATGGGTAGCACCGACCGCGAACATGAAGCCGCGATCCACTACAGCACCGTCCACTTTCACGCTTCCTGCCGCCAGCAGATCACGCGCCGCAGCAGAGTTCTTCACAAGTGCGGCCTTGTTGAGGACAGCCGCGATCGGCATCTCCTCGGCAGCGCTCAGTTCGATCTCCGGCAAGTCCTCAGGCAGCTCACCTTCTTTCATCCGGTTGCCGGCAGCACGGTGCGCGTTGGCAGCTGCTTCCTCGCCATGGAAACGTGCAACGATTTCCTCGGCCAGCTTGATCTTCACATCACGCGGGTTGGCGCCCTTCTCGACGTCGGCGCGAAGTGCGTCGATCTCTTCCATGGAGCGGAAGCTGAGCAGTTCGAAATAACGCCACATCAGCGTGTCCGGGATGGACACCAGCTTGCTGTACATCACCCCGGGGGCTTCCTGGATACCTACATAGTTGCCCAGCGACTTGGACATCTTCTTCACGCCGTCGAGCCCTTCGAGCAGCGGCATGGTCACGATGTTCTGCGCTTCCTGGCCATAGGCGCGCTGCAGCTCACGACCCATCAGGAGGTTGAACTTCTGGTCGGTGCCGCCCAGCTCGACATCAGCCTTGAGCGCCACCGAGTCGTAGCCCTGTACCAGCGGGTAGAGGAACTCATGGATCGCGATCGGCTGGCTCGATGTATAGCGTTTGTCGAAATCGTCCCGCTCGAGCATGCGCGCCACGGTGTACTGGGACGCCAGGCGGATGAAGTCGGCCGGGGTCAGGGTGTCCATCCAGGTGGAGTTGAACGCGACCTCGGTCCTGGCCGGGTCGAGAATCTTGAACACCTGCTGCTTATACGTCTCGGCGTTGTCCAGGACCTGCTCACGGGTCAACGGTGGACGCGTGGCGCTCTTGCCGCTCGGGTCACCGATCATGCCGGTGAAATCACCGATCAGGAAGATCACCTGATGCCCCAGATCCTGGAACTGGCGCAGCTTGTTGATCAGTACCGTGTGACCCAGGTGCAGGTCCGGCGCGGTCGGGTCGAAGCCCGCCTTGATACGCAGCGGCTGACCGCGCTTGAGCTTCTCGACCAATTCGGACTCGACCAGTACCTCTTCCGCACCGCGCTTGATAAGCGCCAGCTGCTCTTCAACCGACTTCATACACAGACCCGCAAGGCTCAGATTCAAAGGGACCCAACCATACAAGATCAGCCATCAAATACAAGTTTTTGCCCCGGGTGTGACCCGATGACTACCTGATGACGTCTGCCGCCCTTGCGCAGGGATGGATTTGGTTATATTTTATACAGTTATTTCATCTTCATCATGTCATTCATCTTTTCCAATTCACTTTTTTCAAAGTTATCTCACTCATGACCAACGAACCGACTAAAGCGCCACCGCTTTATCCGAAGAGCCATCTGCTGGCCGCGAGCGGCATCGCCGCCCTCCTCAGCCTGGCCCTCCTGGTATTTCCTTCCAGCGACGTCGAAGCCAAGAAGACCACCTTGAGCCTTGAACTCGAAAGCCCGGGCGAGCAGCTCAAGGACGAGGCACTGGATGCCCCACTGGTGCAGTCCCAGGACACCACCGGCACGCCCTTTGCGCAGGTCGAGACACCCAAGCCCGCCACCGAGCAGGCCAGCGATGCCCAGCCCGCTGCAGTGGAAAAGGCGGAGGCGAAGCTGCCCGGCCATCGTGAAGTGACGGTTGCCCGCGGCGACACCCTCTCCACCCTGTTCGCCAAGGTGGGCTTGCCGGCCAATGCAGTCCATGACCTTCTGGCGAGCAACAAGCAGGCGAAGCAGTTCAGCCAGCTCAAGCATGGGCAGGTGCTGCAGTTCGAGCTCGACAAGGACGGTCAGCTGACCAGCCTGCACAGCAAGGTCAGCAGCCTCGAGAGCATCCGCCTGACCCGCAGCGCCAAGGGCTTCAGCTTTGATCGCGAGATCAGCAAGCCGGTCGTGCGCACCGCCTATGTCCACGGCTCCATCAAGAGCTCGCTGTCCGCCTCGGCCCAGCGCGCGGGCATGTCGCACAGCCTGACCATGGACATGGCACGCGTGTTTGGCTATGACATCGATTTTGCCCAGGACATCCGCCAGGGCGACGAATTCGACGTGGTTTATGAACAGAAGGTCATGGACGGCAAGGTAGTAGGCACCGGCAACATTCTCTCGGCCCGGTTCACCAACCGCGGCAAGACCTACACGGCGGTGCGCTACACCAACAAGCAAGGCAACACCAACTACTACACCGCCGACGGCAACAGCATGCGCAAGGCGTTCATCCGCACCCCGGTGGACTTCGCCCGCATCAGCTCGCGCTTCTCGAACGGGCGCAAGCACCCTATCCTCAACAAGATCCGCGCTCACAAGGGCGTCGATTACGCTGCCCCACGCGGTACACCGATCAAGGCGGCCGGTGACGGAAAGGTGCTGCTCGCAGGACGTCGCGGTGGTTACGGCAACACCGTGATCATCCAGCATGGCAATACCTACAAGACCCTCTACGGTCATATGCAGGGCTTCGCCAAGGGCGTGAAGACAGGGGGCACGGTCAAGCAGGGCCAGATCATCGGCTATATCGGCACCACCGGCCTTTCCACCGGCCCCCACCTGCATTACGAGTTCCAGGTCAATGGCGTGCACGTCGACCCACTCGGCCAGAAGCTGCCTATGGCTGACCCGATCGCCAAGGCCGAGCGCCAGCGCTTCCTGCAGCAGAGCCAGCCAATGATCGCCCGCATGGACCAGGAAAAGGCCACCATGCTCGCGTCGAACAAGCGTTAAGTCATGGCGCTCTATCTGGGAGTGATGTCCGGGACCAGCCTGGATGGACTGGACATCGCCCTTATCGAACAGGCCGGGCAGTCAAAGCTGCTCGCCACCCATTACATTCCCATGCCCGCGAACCTGCGCCAGGACCTGCTCACCCTTTGCGCCAGCGGCCCGGATGAGATCGCCCGCGCCGCGCTGGCCGAAAACAGCTGGGCGACGCTCGCTGCGCAAGGCATAGCCCAGCTACTCGCCGAGCAGCACCTGGAGGCCGGGGCCATCCGCGCCATTGGCAGCCACGGCCAGACCATTCGCCATGAGCCTGCACGCGGCTTCACCGTGCAGATTGGCAACCCGGCCCTGCTTGCCGAGCTCACCGGCATCAGTGTGGTGGGAGACTTTCGCCGCCGTGACGTTGCCGCTGGCGGTCAGGGCGCGCCCTTGGTGCCAGCCTTCCATGACACCCTGTTCGCCCATCTGGGCCAGCGCCTGGCAGTGCTCAATGTGGGCGGTTTCAGCAACCTCAGCCTGATCGATCAGGAGCAGCCGGTACACGGTTTCGACTGCGGCCCGGGCAATGTCCTGCTCGACGCCTGGATCGATCTCAAGCGCGGCCAGCAATATGATGCGGATGGCGCCTGGGCCGCCAGCGGCTCGGTCATCGAACCGCTCCTCGCCGCGTTGCTCAATGATCCGTTTTTCGCCGGTACCGGCCCTAAAAGCACAGGTCGTGAAGTATTCAACCTGCCATGGTTGCAAAGCCACCTGGCCCAGCTCGCCGCTTATCGCGATGAGGATGTACAGGCCACCCTGCTGGAACTGACCGCTCGAAGCATCATCGATTCGTTGCGCAGCGCCCAGCAGGACACCGAGACTTTGCTGGTCTGCGGCGGCGGTGCCCGCAATGGCGCACTGATGCGGCGCCTGGCAGGCCTGTTGCCCCAGGCCAAGGTGAGCAGCACTGCCGCTCATGGTATTGATCCGGACTGGATAGAGGCCATGGCCTTCGCCTGGCTGGCCCATTGCTGCCTTGAGCAGATTCCGGGCAACCGGCCCAGCGTGACCGGAGCCAAGGGCCTGCGCCTGCTGGGCGCGATCTACCCGGCCTGACCCACCTGCCCATGACGAAAAACGCCGCGCAGATGCGCGGCGTTTTCGTAAAGCAACCCTGACTCAGATCGAGAACGACGAACCACACCCGCAAGTGGTGGTGGCATTCGGGTTCTTGATCACGAAGCGCGAGCCTTCCAGGCCTTCCTGGTAATCCACCTCGGCGCCTGCCAGGTACTGGAAGCTCATCGGATCGACTACCAGGGCCACGCCTTCGCGCTCGACCACGGTGTCATCCTCGGCCACATCTTCATCGAAGGTGAAGCCGTACTGGAAACCCGAACAACCGCCGCCCGTCACGAACACGCGCAACTTCAGACGTTCATTGCCTTCTTCATCGACCAGGGTCTTCACCTTGTGCGCTGCACCCTGAGTGAACTGCAAGGCTACAGGGGTGAAGGATTCGACGCTCATGCTGACTCTCCCGGCGCTGTGCCGCCATAAAACCTGATGACGCGCATTATCCGCTTCTCCGAGAAAATCGGTCAACAATACTGAAGCGGCAAGCTCCAAGCCTCACGATGATCGTCGACCGGCATCGCGCCTGCTTGAAGCCTGCCGCCGCGATCAAGGCATCAGGCCTGCGTGGGACAGCCCCATGCGCTCGTCGAGGCCGAACAGGATGTTCAGGTTCTGCACAGCCTGGCCCGAAGCGCCCTTGACGAGATTGTCGATCACCGACAGCACGACCACCAGGTCACTATCCTGCGGCCGGTGCACGGCGATGCGGCAGACGTTGGCACCGCGCACGCTGCGGGTTTCCGGATGGCTGCCGGCCGGCATCACGTCGACGAACGGTTCGTCAGCATAGCGCTTCTCATACAGCGCCTGCAGGTCGACAGAGGTATCCGTGACGGTCGCATAGAGGGTCGAATGGATGCCGCGGATCATCGGGGTCAGGTGCGGCACGAAGGTCAGGCCGATATCCTGGCCGGCAGCAAGGCGCAGGCCCTGGCTGATCTCGGGCAAGTGGCGATGGCCCTTGACCGCGTACGCCTTCATGCTCTCTCCCGCTTCGCAGAACAGCGAACCTACCGCCGCACCCCGCCCGGCGCCGCTGACACCCGACTTGCAGTCGGCGATCAGGCGCAGAGGATCAACCACGCCGGCCTCGAGCAGCGGCAGGAAGCCCAGCTGGGTAGCGGTCGGGTAGCAGCCTGGCACAGCGATCAGCCGGGCCTCGCGGATTTTCTCACGGTTGACTTCAGGCAGACCGTAGACCGCATCCGTGAGCAGACCGGGCGCGCCATGGGGCTGGCCGTACCACTTGGCCCACTCATCGGCATCCTGCAGGCGGAAATCGGCGGACAGGTCGATGACCTTGGTGCCGGCAGCCAGCAGCTCGCCCGCCAGCGCATGAGCAACGCCATGCGGGGTGGCGAAGAAAACCACATCGCACGCGGCGAGGGCCTTGGTGTCTGGCACGCTGAAGGCCAGGCCGTCGTAATGACCGCGCAGGTTCGGGTACATGTCGGCAACCGCCACGCCGGTTTCGGAACGCGAGGTGATCACCGCCACTTCGGCCTGTGGGTGCTGCGCCAGAAGACGCAACAGCTCGACCCCGGTGTAACCCGTGCCGCCAACGATACCGACCTTGATCATAACGCTTGCCCCTTATCAACGAACCAACTGGAAAGGTTTCGATAATAGGGGTGCACAGCCTCTGTAACAACTCTTGAGATAGCCCCTGGGCCGCTTCGCCTCTACTATCTGACGACCGTGAAAACCTGAAGGAACATCCCCATGCTTTATCTCTGGATCAAAGCGCTGCACATCGTCAGCCTGGTCTGCTGGTTCGCCGCGCTGTTCTACCTGCCCCGCCTGTTCGTCTACCACGCCCAGAGTACGGACAGCATCAGCCAGGAGCGCTTCATCACCATGGAACGCAAGCTGTACCGCGGCATCATGGGTCCGGCGATGATCGCCACCTACGTGTTCGGCATCTGGCTGGTGAGCCTGGCGCCGGGCTTCCTGAGCCAGGGCTGGCTGCACGCCAAGCTGACACTGGTTCTCCTGCTGACCGGCTACCATCACATGTGCGGTGCGCAGCTCAAGCGCTTCGCCCGCGGCGAGAACACCCGAAGCCATGTCTTCTACCGCTGGTTCAATGAAGTGCCGGTGGTCATGCTGCTGGCGATCGTGATCCTGGTGGTGGTCAAACCCTTCTAGAACGCCACACGGACACAGGGCAGGCTGTACACTAGGCGCCCTCTTTTGCCGCTCAAGGAGCTCTGCATGTCCCGTTACGCCATGATCACCGGTGCTTCCAGCGGCCTGGGCCTTGCCCTGGCGGAGGCCCTGGCACGGCGTGGACGCAACCTGATCCTGGTGGCGCGTCAGCGCGAGGCGCTGGAGCCGGTGGCCATCGAGCTGACTCAACGGTTTGGCGTGGAGGTACTGTTTCGGGCCTGTGATCTCAGCGAGCCGTTGCGGCTGTCAGGCTTCATCCTCGAACTCGAAGAGGGAGAGCGGCAGATAGACCTGCTGGTCAACTGCGCAGGGCTGCGCTCTCATGGGCCGTTCATGGCCCAGGAGTGGGCGGATGAACAGGATCTTCTGGAGGTCAATATCATCGCCCTCTCGCGCCTGTGCCATGCCGTAGGCAATGTCATGGCGGTGCAAGGCGGCGGGCAGATCCTCAACGTCGCCGGTATCGCAGCCTTCGCGCCGGGCCCCTGGATGGCCAGCTATGCCGCCAGCAAGGCGTACGTGGTGCATTTTTCAGAAGCCCTGCGTGAAGAGCTCAAGCGTACCGGTATCAAGGTGTCCGTGCTGTGCCCAGGTCCGGTTCGCTCACCGAAGCGGCGTATCCCCCGCCTGGACAGCAGCAAGCGCTGCCTGACCCCCGAGGAAGTGGCGCTGTACACCGTGCGCGCCCTGGACAAGAACCGCGCGCTGATTCTACCCGGACGGCGCAACCGCTGGCTGGCCCGAGCCCCCCGCCTGCTGCCGCGCTGGCTGACGCGCAAGCTGGCCGGGCTGATCAACCGCGCCTACCGGCCCGTCGGCGCGTAACACCCACTGGGCGAGTGCCGCCGCGCTGGGTACACTCAGGGCGGACCACCACCATGGAGCAAGCGCTGTGGAGACACTCTTCACCAAGATCATCAACCGGGAGATCCCGGCGAATATCATCTACGAGGACGACCAGGTTCTGGCCTTCCACGATATCGCCCCCCAGGCACCGGTACATTTCCTGGTCATCCCGAAAAAGCCGATCCGTACCCTCAATGACCTGACCGAAGACGACAAGGGCCTGGCCGGCCACATCCTGTTCACCGCCCAGCGGCTGGCCAGGGAGCTTGGCTGCGAGGAGGGCTTTCGGGTGGTCATGAACTGCAACGAATTGGGCGGCCAGACCGTCTATCACATCCATATGCACGTGCTTGGCCAGCGCCAGATGCACTGGCCACCGGGCTGATCCAAGGCAAGCCGCCACCCGCCGATTGGGTTAGACTGTCGGGCACACTCTTGCGGAGGTGCCCGATGGCTACCGAACGTCACTACTCGCCGCTCGACCGCTTGTTGCTGCAGGCTGATACAGCCATGCGCACCTTGCTCCCCTTCAGCGGCCAACCGTCCCGCCCCTCCCCGGCCATCATTCAGCCGGATGCGCAGCTGGACGAAACCCAGGCACGCCACGTCGCCGGCCTGATGCGTATCAACCACACCGGTGAAGTCTGCGCCCAGGCGCTGTACCAGGGCCAAGCCCTGACCGCCAAGCTGCCTCAGGTCCGCAAGGCCATGGAACATGCCGCCGAGGAAGAGGTCGATCACCTCGCCTGGTGCGAGCAGCGCATCCGCCAGCTAGGTAGTCACCCCAGCGTACTGAACCCGTTGTTCTACGGCATGTCGTTTGGTATCGGCGCGCTTGCCGGTCTGGTCAGCGACAAGGTCAGCCTGGGATTCGTCGCGGCTACCGAGCATCAGGTGTGCAAGCACCTTGACGAGCACCTCGAGCAGATCCCTCACGAGGACGAAAAGTCCCGCGCCATTCTCGAGCAGATGCGTATCGATGAGGAACATCATGCGGACTCGGCGCTGGAAGCCGGTGGTTTCCGCTTCCCGGCGCCGGTTCGGTTCGGCATGAGCCTGATGGCCAAGGTGATGACCAAGAGCACGTACCGGATCTGAGTACGCGGGCTGGGTCTCAACCCAGCTCGACGATCTCGTAGCCGTGGGTGATTTCCACACCCGCACGGCCCAGCATGATCGACGCCGAGCAGTATTTTTCCGCCGACAGCTCGACCGCGCGCTTGACCTGGGCCTCCTTCAACCCGCGGCCCTTGACCACGAAGTTCAGGTGGATCCTGGTGAAGACCTTGGGGTCTTCATCGGCGCGCTCGGCTTCAAGGAAGGCTTCGCAGCTTTCCACCGCCTGGCGCGACTTCTTCAGGATGCTGACCACGTCGAAATTGCTGCAGCCACCCAGGCCCAGCAGAAGCATTTCCATCGGGCGCACACCCAGGTTGCGGCCTCCGGCCTCCGGTGGACCATCCATGACCACGACATGACCGCTCCCCGATTCGCCGAGGAACATCGCTTCACCGGCCCATTGGATACGTGCCTTCATCTGTCCCGACTCCCTTGCCTGTAAAAAGGTTGCCAGCTTAGACCCTGCCGGGCCGCTGGAAAAGCTCAAGACGCCGAGCTTTTTGCCGATACCGCCAAGAGTGTCTGATAAGCTGGCGCCAAATCACTGGCGCCCGTCCCGTCACCAACAAAAGTCCGATGCGTTGCTTCTACCGAGATTCAGTCATGGTTGCCTCAGCCTTACCTGCCAAGATCAAGAACATCGAAAAGCTGCTGGCCCACTGTCAGCGCCGCCGCTTCGCCGCCAAGAGCAATATCATTTGCGCCGGTGACAAGGCCGAGACGCTGTCATTCATCATCAAGGGGTCGGTGACTATCCTGATCGAGGATGAAGAGGGGCACGAGATGATCATCGCCTACCTCAATCATGGCGATTTCTTCGGCGAACTTGGCCTTTTCGAGCCCACTGGGCAAGAGCAGCAGCGCAGCGCCTGGGTTCGTGCCAAGACCGAATGCGAAGTGGCTGAAATCAGCTATGACAAGTTTCGCGAGGTGGTGCGTCAGGATCCGGAAATGCTCTACGCCCTCGGCAGCCAGATGGCCCAGCGCCTGCGCAATACGACCCGTAAGGTCGGTGACCTGGCGTTTTTCGATGTCACCGGTCGCGTCTCCCGCTGCCTCCTCGAACTGTGCAAGCAGCCCGATGCGATGACCCACCCCGACGGGATGCAGATCAAGATCACCCGCCAGGAAATTGGCCGCATCGTCGGCTGCTCCCGCGAGATGGTCGGCCGGGTGCTCAAGGACCTGGAAGAACGCAGCCTGGTCCACGTGAAGGGCAAGACCATGGTGGTCTACGGCACTCGCTAGTCCTTGGGCAGGGCCGCGATTACATCGGCGTAGGCCTGACCCAACCGCGCGTACAGCGGCGCCTGGGGCACTACCTCGTGAAGGGCGATATGGCTGTCGGCCCTGCAGCGCTGGTCGAGTTCGCAGCATTCGTTGAAACGATTGACTGCCGCAACCATGGACTCACGCTCGTTATCCAGCAGCAGCGCGCCATGCACCAGCACCACCGGACGCTTGCCGCCCAGCCCCTGGCGCCAGCGCTGGGCAGTACCTACCAGCTTGCGGCCATTGAGGTTGACGTTGTAGCGCCCGTCGCAAAACGCTCCATCGATCTCGCCAACCGACGCCAGTCCGCCCCATTCCCGCAGCACCTCGCACAGCGGATCGCACAAGCGCTGGTAGGCCTGCTCGATGCGCCCGTGATCCCCTTCGCTGCGGGGCGCCACGTAGACCAGGGCCACGTTGACCACCGACGAAGACTGTGGCACCGGTTCGCCGCCCGTCTCACGCAGCAGCACCGGCCAGCCGGCGATCGCGAGCTCGGCGCAGGCCACCTCGAAATGCTCCAGCCGGCTCATGCGCCGCGGCATCACCAGGGCGTGATCGGTCGGTTTCCAGAACAGCACGCCGGCCGCCTGCTCGCCTCGGCACACCGCGGCCAGCAAGTCCTGCTCGGCCTGCAGCCCGGACTCGACGGTCAGGGCAAGGGGTTGATCAGTCATCTCTATCACCTTGTAGACGCAAAAAAGCCGGCATCCGCCGGCTTCGCCTGGATCAATCCAGCTCCTGGACCTTGTGCACCACCCGCTCGGGGAAGAACAGGCGCTGCAACTCCAGCCCCGGCTGCTCGGCACGCATGAAGGCCTCACCCACCAGGAACGAGTACACCTCGTTGATCTGCATAAGCTCGACATCGGCGCGATTGAGGATGCCACTCTCGGTGATCGCCAGCCGATCGCGCGGGATCCGCGGGAGCAGGTCGAGGGTGGTTTCCAGGCTGACTTCGAAGGTGTGCAGGTTGCGGTTGTTGACCCCAACCAGTGGCGTGTCGAGAGTCTTCAAGGCGCGCTCCAGCTCATCGCCGTCGTGAACCTCGACCAGCACGTCGAGGCCAACGCCCTTGGCGGTGGCGGCCAGCTCGGCCATCCTCACATCGTCCAGGGCCGCTACGATCAGCAACACGCAGTCAGCCCCCAGAGCGCGAGCCTCGACGATCTGATACGGGTCGACCATGAAGTCCTTGCGGATCACCGGCAGCTGGCAAGCGGCGCGCGCCTGCTGCAGGTAGGCGTCGGCACCCTGGAAGTAATCCACGTCCGTCAGCACCGACAGGCAGGTGGCCCCGCCCTTCTCGTAGCTGACCGCGATCTCTGACGGGACGAAGTGCTCGCGGATCACGCCCTTGCTCGGCGAGGCCTTCTTGATTTCGGCGATTACCGCAGGCTGCTTGCGCGCGGCCTGGTCGATCAGGGCCTTGGCGAAGCCACGCGGCGCATCGGCGAGCCTGGCGAGGTTCTCGAGTTCCGCCAGGGAAACCCGCGCGCTGCGCTCGGCAACCTCTTCAACCTTGCGGGCAAGGATCTTTTCCAGCACGGTCGGTACGCTCATGCTTCATTCTCCTGCTTGAATACTGCGGTAAAGGCGCCGAGCTCCTGCAATTTTTCCCAGGCAAGGCCGGTATGCAGCACGTCATGGGCCAGCTCGACGCCGGCCTTGAGGCTCATCGCCTCGTCCGCCGCATACAGGGCGGCACCGGCATTGAGCACGATCATTTCAGCCGCCTTCTGGCCGATTTCGGTCTTGCGACGGCCCAGGGCATCGCGGATCAGTTCAAACGATGCCTGCGGACCGTCGACCGCCAAGCCATGCAAGCTCTGGCTTTTCATGCCCAGGTCTTCCGGCTCGACCCAGTATTCGGTGACCTGGTCATTTTTCAATTCCGCCACGAAAGTAGGCGCGGCCAGGCTGAACTCGTCCAGGCCATCCTTGGAGTGGACCACGAGTACATGCTTGCTGCCCAGGCGCTGCAGGACCTCCGCCAGCGGGCGGCACAGGGCCTGGTTGAACACCCCGACCACCTGGTGCCTGACGCCGGCCGGATTCGTAAGCGGGCCCAGCATGTTGAACAGGGTGCGCAGGCCCAGGTCACGTCGCGGGCCGGCGGCATGTTTCATGGCCGAGTGGTGGGTCTGGGCAAACATGAACCCGATCCCCAGGCTGTCGATGCAGCGGGCTACCTGGACGGGTGTGAGGTTCAGGTAGATACCTGCCGCTTCCAGCAGGTCGGCACTGCCGCTCTTGCCCGACACCGCGCGGTTGCCGTGCTTGGCCACCTTGCAACCGGCGGCGGCCAGGACAAAGGACGAAGCGGTGGAAACGTTGAAAATATTGGCGCCATCGCCACCAGTGCCGACGATATCGACCACACCGTCAAGGCTTTGCAGTTCGACCTTGTGCGCCAGCTCACGCATCACCGACACAGCACCGACGATCTCGTCGATGGTCTCGCTTTTCATGCGCATGCCCATCAGGAAGGCGCCGATCTGCGCCTCGGTGCATTGTCCGGTCATGATCTGACGCATGACGTCGCGCATTTCTTCGGTGGTCAGGTCCAGCTGGGCAACCACACGGCCCAGCGCGCTCTTGATATCCATGATCGATCCTTAGCGGCGGCCGCCGGTCTGCTTGAGGAAGTTGGCGAACAGTTCGTGGCCCTGCTCGGTCAGGATGGACTCGGGGTGGAACTGCACCCCTTCGATGTTCAGGGTCTTGTGGCGCAGGCCCATGATCTCGTCGACCGAGCCGTCTTCCAAGGCCGTCCAGGCGGTCACTTCAAGGCAATCGGGCAAGGTGTCGCGCTTGACCACCAGCGAGTGGTAGCGGGTGACTGTCAGCGGATTGTTCAGCTCGGCGAATACGCCGAGGTCGCGGTGCAGCACCGGGCTGGTCTTGCCATGCATCACCTGGCGGGCACGGACCACCTCGCCTCCAAAGGCCTGGCCAATGGACTGGTGCCCCAGGCACACACCCAGAATCGGCAACTTGCCGGCAAAGTGCAGGATGGCCTCGATGGAGACCCCCGCTTCGCTGGGCGTGCAAGGCCCTGGGGATACGACGATGCGTTCGGGGTCGAGAGCTTCGATCTGGGCAATGGTCATTTCGTCGTTGCGAATGACCTTGACCTCTGCCCCCAACTCGCCGAGGTACTGCACGACGTTGTAGGTAAAGGAGTCGTAGTTGTCGATCATCAGTAACATCTGGGGTCAACCTCTTGAATCTACTGACCTGGAATTCGCACCTTCTTGCTGCCGGCCACGACCGTGGACATCCCGCGCGAGGCGGTGGGAAAGCAGGAAGGCAAGGGAGGACGGGCCGGACAGACCGGCAAAGATAAAGTCAGGCGCGCCAACGCCAACGGGCGTGGGCCTTGATTACGCGCATCAAGAGTTTGCTGACGATCAACACGGGGTAGTTCTCGCTCATACGTGACCGCACAGTAGCCTACCGGGGCGGCGGGCGCAATATGGCCGGGAATACGGCGCGGCGAAGGGACTTCCTTGCAATGCCCGGGCCTTTGCTATGTTTAGTCGGTTCACGCCGAAAACAACAATGAAAAGGATCCGCCGCATGCGCAAACCTCCACTCTTGCGTTCCCTGCTCGGCCTGCTCACTTTGGCCTGCAGCCAGGCGATGGCCGCGCCCTCGCCCTACTCCACCCTGATCGTATTCGGCGACAGCCTCGCCGATGCAGGGCAGTTTCCCGACCTTGCGGGTTTATCCGACGGTTTGCGCTTTACCAATCGGGATGCCAACGGCCGCTACGCGCCGGTTTCGCCGATGATCCTAGGGTCGCGGTTGGGCTTTTCGGCGACTGAACTCGGGCCATCCACCTCGGTATTGAACGAAATCACAGGCCTGCCCGATGGCAACAACTGGGGGGTCGGCGGCTATCGCACCGACCAGGTACTCGACTCGATCACCGACACATCCGAAGTCGCCTTGCCTAACGGGTTCGTCCTGCGAGACCGCGACGGCTACCTGGCCAACGGCCTGCGCGCAGACCCCAACGCCCTCTACTACCTGACTGGCGGCGGCAATGATTTCCTCCAGGGCCTGGTCAACAGCCCGGCCGAGGCGGCGGCAGCCGGGACCCGTCTCGCGGCCAGCGCCCAGGCGTTGCAACAAGGCGGCGCGCGCTACATCATGGTCTGGATGCTGCCGGACCTGGGCCTTACCCCGAACTTCAGTGGCACGCCCAACCAGGGCGCAGTCTCGCAGTTGTCCCAAGTGTTCAACCAGGCGCTGCTCAGCCAGCTCGGGCAGATCGATGCCGAGATCATTCCGCTCAACATCCCCTCCCTGCTCAATGAGGCGGTCTCCGACCCAGCCCGCTATGGCCTGGCCACCGGCCAGAACCTGATCGGTACCTGCTACAGCGGCAATGACTGCGTGGAAAACCCGGTCTACGGAATCAGCGGCGCAACACCTGACCCTACCAAGTTGCTGTTCAATGACTCGGTGCACCCGACCATCGCCGGCCAGCAACTGATCGCCGACTATGGCTATTCGATCCTCTCGGCCCCGTGGGAGCTGACCCTGTTGCCGGAAATGGCCCACGCCAGCCTGCGCGCGCAACAGGATGAACTGCGCAACCAGTGGCAGACTCCGTGGCAGCAAGTCGGGGAGTGGCAGGCGATCGTCGCCGCCGGCGCCCAGGACCTGGATTACGACAGTCAGAACAGCGCCGCCAGCGGTGATGGCCGGGGCTACAACCTGACACTCGGCGGCAGCTACCGCTTGACCGAGGCCTGGCGCATTGGCTTGGTGGCGGGTGCCTACCAGCAGAAACTGGAAGCGGGCCCGGCCGACTCGGACTACAAGCTGGACAGCTACCTTGCCACTGTCTTCGCCCAGTTCCAGTACAACCGCTTGTGGGCCGATGTGGCACTGACGGGCGGCCACCTGGACTTCAACGACCTCAAGCGCACCTTTGCCCTGGGCGTCAACGACCGTACCGAAAAGGGTGATACCGATGGCGAAGCCTGGGCTGCGGCCGGGCGCCTGGGCTTCAATCTGGCCGCCAGCGGCAGCGCCTGGCAACTCTCGCCGTTCATCAGCGCCGACTACGCGCGGGTGAAGGTCGACGGTTATACGGAACAGAGCGATCGCTCGACCGCCTTGGCATACGATGAGCAGGACCGGACTTCACGCCGGGTCGGTGCCGGGCTGCTGGGTAGTGTGATGTTTGGCCGGAGCACCAAGCTGTACGCCGAGGTGGCGCGAGAGCATGAGTTCGAGGACGACAGTCAGGACCTGACGATGCACCTGGTCTCGGTGCCGGGCAATGATTTCACCCTGGTTGGCTACACCCCCGAGAGCAACCTGACCCGCGCCAGCCTGGGCTTGAGCCAGGCGCTTGCGCCCGGCCTTACCCTTCGCGGCAACTATACCTGGCGCAACAGCGACGAGCTGACCCAGCAAGGCGCGAGCCTGGCCCTCAGCCTGGACTTCTGATCGGTGCAGAAACAAGAACGGCGCTCACCTGGAGCGCCGTTTTCGCTTATGCCTTGGGCGGCTGTTCCGCCAGCGCCACCGCGCGGAACATCGCGCGGCGCTTGTTGATGGTTTCTTCCCACTCCAGCGCAGGCACCGAGTCGGCGACAATGCCGCCACCGGCCTGCACATGCAGCTCGCCGTCCTTGATCACCGCGGTGCGGATGGCAATGGCCGTGTCCATGTTGCCGTTCCACGCCAGGTAGCCCACGGCCCCTCCGTACACACCACGTTTGACCGGCTCCAGCTCGTCGATGATCTCCATGGCACGGATCTTCGGCGCGCCGGATAACGTACCCGCCGGCAGGATCGCCCGCAGTGCGTCCATGGCCGTCAGGCCCTGGCGCAATTGCCCGGTGACATTGGAAACGATGTGCATCACGTTGGAGTAGCGCTCGATGACCATCTTCTCGGTCAGGCGCACCGAACCAGTCTCTGAGACCCGCCCGGTGTCATTGCGGCCCAGGTCGATCAGCATCAGGTGTTCGGCAATTTCCTTTTCGTCCGAGAGCAGGTCGTCTTCGAGGGCCTGGTCGGCCTCTTCGGTCGCGCCGCGTGGCCGGGTACCGGCGATCGGCCGCACGGTGACCATCTTGTCCTCGACGCGGACCAGCACCTCGGGCGAGCTGCCGACCACATGGAAGTCGCCGAAGTTGAAGAAGTACATGTACGGCGTCGGGTTGAAGCAGCGCAGCGCCCGGTACAAGTCGATGGGCGCGGCCTTGAAGTCGATGGACATGCGCTGCGACGGCACCACCTGCATGCAGTCGCCGGCCAGGATGTATTCCTTGACGGTGTCCACCGCGCGCTCATAGTCCTGCTGGGTGAAGCTGGAGCGGAAGGCAGGCTCCGCGGCAAGCGGACCGCTCAGGTCCAGGCCACGGCGCGGGGTGATCGGCTCGCGCAGCTTGGCCAGGAGTTGTTGCAGGCGCGCTTGGCCCTGCTCGAAGGCCTGTTCGTCAGCGGGGTCGACAAGGACGATGGCGTGCATCTTGCCTGCCAGGTTGTCGAACACCACTACCGCGTCCGAGACCATCAGCAGGATGTCCGGCACGCCCAAGGGGTCGGGATTCGGGCACTTGCCCAAGCGTTTTTCAACGTAGCGCACACAGTCGTAGCCGAAGTAGCCGACCAAGCCACCGTTGAAGCGCGGCAAGCCAGGGATGTCGGCAACCTTGTAGCGGTCCTTGAAGGTCTCGACAAAGGCCAGCGGGTCTTCCACTTCAAGGCTTTCGATCTCTTCACCGTCATGGGTGACGCTGACCTGGTGATCGTGCACGCGCAGCACGGTGCGCGATGGCAGGCCGATCATCGAGTAGCGGCCCCACTTCTCGCCGCCCTGGACCGATTCGAGCAGGTACGAGTTGGCCTGGTCGGCCAGCTTGAGGTAGATCGACAGCGGGGTGTCGAAGTCGGCCAGGGTTTCGCAGGCCAGGGGAATGCGGTTGTAGCCGGCAGCGGCCAGGCGCAGAAATTCTTCGCGGATCATGGGTAGCCTCGGAGGCAAGCAGCAGTGGGTCGGGCAAGCGGACGGGCCGGCGGGCGCCAGCAGGCGGTTGTCAGGCTCGCCAGCGCCAACGCGCCAGGGCCTTGATGACTTTCATCCAGAATTTGCCGGTCACTGCCACGGTGGACTCTCTGTCTGCTGAGGCTTGAAGATCCGTCAACGTTATCCCAGTGGCAGAACGTACGCAACCAGGCAGCAGCGTGCGCAGGTCATCGATGACCAGGCTGGGCGATTCGTCGTTGATCGGACGACCATGGTTGTAGCCGTAGGTCAGGCCAACGCACTTGACGCCGGCTGCCTTGGCCGCCAGCACATCGCTGCGCGAATCACCCACGAACAGCGACTGCTCGGCCGACACGCCGGCCATCTGCATGACGAACAGCAGGGCCGCAGGATCGGGCTTTTTCTGTGGCAGGGTGTCGCCGCCGATGATCCAGCGAAAATGCCGGCCGATCTTCATCTGGTCCAGCAAGGGGGCGACGAATCGCTCGGGCTTGTTGGTGATCAGCGCCATTTCCACGCCTTGCTTGCTCAGCCACTTGAGGGTGTCGCGCACCCCCGGGTAGACCACGGTCAGTTCATGGCTGTCGGCATAGGCCTGCATGAACAGCTCAAGACCCCGCTCGGCCTCTGTGTCATCTACCGACTCATGCTCCTGGGCGCCGGCCAGGGCACGGCGCACCAGGATCTGGGCGCCGTTGCCGACCCAGTGGCGGACCGCCTCGAGACCTGCTGGCGGGCGCCCCATTTCGAGCAGCATGCGGTCCACGGCCGCAGCCAGGTCAGGCACGGAGTCGATCAGGGTACCGTCCAGATCGAACATCACAAGCCTGGGCAGCGTTCCGGGAAACAGCTGCTCGAAGCCGCTCATGGGCGGGCCTGGGCCAGCTCGGCGCGCATCCGGTCGATCACTTCGCGGTAGTCGGGCGCGTTGAAGATCGCCGAACCGGCCACGAAGGTATCGGCGCCAGCCGCGGCGATTTCGCGGATGTTGTTGACGTTGACGCCGCCATCGATCTCCAGGCGGATATCACGGCCGCTGGCATCGATCAGCGCACGGGCTTCGCGCAGCTTGTCGAGGGTGCCAGGGATGAACTTCTGGCCGCCGAAGCCTGGGTTGACGCTCATCAGCAGGACCATGTCGACCTTGTCCATCACGTACTTGAGTGCATCCAGGCTGGTGGCCGGGTTGAACACCAGGCCCGCCTTGCAGCCGCCGTCACGAATCAGCTGCAGCGAGCGGTCGACGTGCTGGGACGCTTCAGGGTGGAAGGTGATGTAGGTCGCGCCCGCTTCGATGAAGTCGCCGATGATGCGGTCGACCGGGCTGACCATCAGGTGCACGTCGATCGGCGCGGTCAGGCCGTACTTGCGCAAGGCGGTGCAGACCATCGGGCCGATGGTCAGGTTGGGTACATAGTGGTTGTCCATCACATCGAAGTGAACGATGTCGGCGCCAGCGGCGAGCACTTTGTCGACGTCCTCGCCCAGGCGGGCAAAGTCGGCGGAGAGAATGGAGGGGGCAATAGCGTAGGGCTGCATGGCGCACCTGTAGGGCAGAAATCACGGTGGCGCGCATTGTAACCCAGGCGGGGGGATTGGCGCTGACTGGTGTCAACCATGGACTCTATGTTGAGACCACTGGCCTCTTCGCTGGCAAGCCAGCGAAGAGAGCAGCACCGATCAGGCAGGCTGCTGCGTCCTCAGCTTCTCGCTCCGCCCGCGCAGCCATTCCAGCGTCAGCAACAACACGACCGAAAACGCGATCAACAGCGTTGCCGCCGCGGCAATCGTCGGGCTTAGGTTCTCTCGAATCCCGCTGAACATCTGCCGTGGCAGGGTCGCCTGCTCGGGCCCGGCCAGGAACAGCGTCACCACCACTTCATCGAACGAAGTGGCAAAGGCAAACAGCGCCCCCGAGATCACTCCGGGGGCAATCAGCGGCAAGGTGACCCGGCGGAAGGTGGTCAGCGGCGAAGCACCGAGGCTGGCCGCTGCGCGCACCAGGTTCTGGTTGAAGCCCTGCAGGGTCGCCGAGACGGTGATGATGACGAACGGCACACCCAGCACCGCATGCACCAGGATCAGCGAGATGAAGCTGTTGCCCATTCCCAACGGCGCGAAGAAGAGGTAGCTGGCAACACCGATGATCACCACTGGCACCACCATCGGTGAAATCACCAGCGCCATGACCAGCGACTTGCCGGGGAAATCGCCACGGGTCAGGCCGATCGAGGCCAATGTCCCGAAGACCATCGCGAGCGCCGTTGCCGCAGGCGCAACAATGATGCTGTTGGTCAGTGCGCGCATCCACTCGGCCGAGCCGAAGAAGTCCTGGTACCACTGCAGCGAAAAGCCTTGCAGCGGGTACACCAGGAAGCTCCCGCTGTTGAACGACAACGGGATGATCACCAGTACGGGCAGCACCAGGAACAGGAGGACCAGGCCGCAGAGAATGCGCAGGGTATAGAACCAGACCCGCTCGACGGGCGACATGTACGGACTCAGCATGACAAGGCTCCTCAACTCAGGCGCAGGCGGCTGGCGCCGACCAGCCAGCTATAGATCAGGTACAGCAGCACCGTCGCCAGCAGCAACAGCCCGCCCAGCGCGGTGGCCATGCCCCAGTTGATGCTGGTGTTGGTATAGAACGCCACGAAGTAGCTGACCATCTGGTCGTTCGGGCTGCCAAGCAGCGCAGGGGTGATGTAGTAACCGATGGCCAGGATGAACACCAGCAGGCAGCCTGCGCCGACACCGGCATAGGTCTGCGGGAAGTACACTCGCCAGAAGCTGGCGAACGGATGGCACCCTAGCGAGATCGCCGCCCGCATGTAACTTGGCGAGATACCTTTCATGACGCTGTACAGCGGCAGGATCATGAACGGCAGCAGGATATGGACCATCGAGATATAGACCCCGGTGCGGTTGAACACCAGTTCCAGCGGCTGATCGATGATACCTGTGGCCATCAGCGCGCTGTTGATCAGCCCTCCCGATTGCAGCAACACGATCCACGCCGCCACCCGCACCAGGATCGAGGTCCAGAACGGCAGCAGCACGAGGATCATCAACAGGTTGCTCTGGCGTGTCGGCAAGTTGGCCAGCAGGTACGCCAAGGGGTAGGCGAGGACCAGGCTGATCACCGTGATCACAACGCCCATCCACAGGGTGCGGGCAAAGATATCAAGGTAGATGGCCTGGTCGGGCGTGGCCTTGGCCAGCTCGCCCAGGTCATCGATGCGATGGTCGACCGAGGCCAGCAGGTAATAAGGAGTGACAGTACTGGTGTTGCGGCGGATGGCCTGCCAGTAGGCCGGATCACCCCAGCGCTCGTCGAGGGTCTGCAAGGCTTCTTTATAGGAAGCGGGTTCGCTCTTGAACGGCAAGGCGCGGGCGGTCTTGGACAGCAGGCTGCGATAGCCGGCCAGCTCCATGTTCAGCCGCTTGGACAGGTCTCCCAGGGTCTGGTTCTTGCGCGCCTCGGCCAGGTCCTGGCCCAGTGCCTTGTAGACATCCTCACCGGGCAGGCTCTTGCCGTCCCACTGAGCCACGGCCTCGACGGTGCGCGGCAGCCCGGCTACCACCTCAGGGTTGCCCACGCTCTTGTACAGCAGCGCGGCGATCGGGACGAGGAACACCAGCAACAGGAACAGCGCCAGTGGGGCGATCAACGCCTGCGCCTTCCAGCGGTTGACCCGCTCGGCACGCGCCAGGCGCTGCTTGAGGTTTGAACCGGCGCCTTCTTTGAGGGGCACTGCGATGGCCATAGCGAACTCCGGAAATCGGGAAAACAGGGAGCGCCACCCCAACGGAGGGCGCCCCAGAGGTGCGGCTTACTTGCGGGCTGCCCAGGCGTTGAAGCGCTGTTCCAGCTGCTCGCTGTTGTCGGCCCAGAAGGCCACGTCGATCTGTACCTGGTTGGCGATGTTTTCCGGGGTGGTCGGCATGTCCTTCTTCACGTCGTCCGACAGCAGGCTGACGGCCTTGGTGTTGGCCGGGCCGTAGGCGATGTTCTGCGAGTAGATCTTCTGCTGCTCGGGCTGCACGCTGTAGGCGATGAACTGCTTGGCCTGCTCGGCAGACTTGGCACCCTTCGGAATGGCCCAGGCATCGAAGTCGTAGATGCCGCCATTCCACACCACCTTGAGGTTGCTCTCCTTCTGCACCGCGGCGATGCGGCCGTTATAGGCCGAGCTCATGACCACGTCACCCGAAGCCAGGTATTGCGGCGGCTGGGCGCCGGCTTCCCACCACTGGATGCTCGGCTTGAGCTCGTCGAGCTTCTTGAAGGCGCGGTCCTGGCCTTCCTTGGTGCCCAGCACCTTGTAGACTTCCTTGGGCGCCACGCCGTCGGCCATCAAGGCAAACTCCAGGGTGTACTTGGCACCCTTGCGCAGGCCGCGCTTGCCCGGGAACTGCTTGGTGTCCCAGAAATCGGCCCAGCTGGTGGGAGCGGTCTTGAGCTTGTCGGCGTTGTAGGCCAACACCGTGGACCACACGAAGAAGCCTACGCCGCATGGCTGGATGGCACCGGGCACGTAGTCGGCTTCATTGCCGAACAGCGCCGGGTCGAGTTCTTCGAACATGCCTTCGTCACAGCCACGGGCCAGCTCAGGCGATTCGACCTCCACCAGGTTCCACGACACGCTCTTGGTATCGACCATGGCCTTGACCTTGGCCATTTCACCGTTGTATTCGCCAGCGACGATCTTGCCCTTGCCGGCTTTCTCCCACGGCTCGTAGAACGCCTTGACCTGGGCGGCCTTGTTGGCGCCACCGAAAGAGATCACCGTGAGGTCGGCGGCCAGGGCTTGGCCTGCGGCGAACAGGCCCAGAGCCAGGGCGGTCAGTTTCAACTGCTTGCGCATTATTATTCTCTCCACAGTACAGGGTTGGTGAAGCTGTCGATCAGTGAGCTTCGCCAAGCGGGTCGAGCGCGCGGGCGTGCTCTACCTCCCAGCCAAGCGGTACCACATCGCCCACCGCCAGCGCTGGATCAAGCTCGGCGATGGGCTGTTTGACGAAGAAATCGGTCTTGCCGCAGACCTCCAGACGCACCCGCACGTGGTCGCCCAGGTAGATGAACTCGGCCACCCGGCCCGAGAAACGGTTGATGCAGCTCTCGCTGTGGCCATTGAGGCGCACCCGCTCGGGACGGATCGACAGGGTGACCGGCTCGCCGGCCTCGCCCACATTGACCGCCAGCGCCTCGACCCGCTCGCCACGGGGCAACTGGACCTGGCAGCGGCCACCATTGCGGCCGAGCAGGATGCCGTTCAGGCGGTTGTTCTCGCCGATGAAGTTGGCCACAAACGTGTTCCTGGGCTCTTCATACAGGGTACGGGGGTCGGCGATCTGCTGGATCTCGCCCTGGTGGAACACCGCAACGCGGTCGGACATGGTCAGTGCTTCGCCCTGGTCGTGGGTCACATAGACCACGGTCACGCCCAGGCGCTGGTGGATATGCTTGATCTCCATCTGCATGTGTTCGCGCAGCTGCTTGTCCAGCGCCCCGAGCGGTTCGTCCATCAGCACCAGCTGCGGCTCGAACACCAGCGCCCTGGCCAGCGCCACACGCTGCTGCTGGCCGCCGGAAAGCTGGCCTGGGTAGCGCTTGGCGAAAGCATCGAGCTGCACCATGCCCAGCACCCGTTTGACGCGCTCGCTGATGTCGGTCTTGCTCAGGTTGCGCACGCTCAAGGGGAAAGCCAGGTTCTCGGCCACGGTCATGTGCGGGAACAGCGCGTAGTTCTGGAACACCATGCCGATGTCACGCTTGTGCGGCGGCACGTTGTTGATCGAGCGCCCGCCCAGTTGGATCTCCCCGGCGGTCGGTGTCTCGAAGCCCGCCAGCATCATCAGGCTGGTGGTCTTGCCCGAGCCGGACGGGCCGAGCAAGGTCAGGAATTCGCCCTTGCGGATATCCAGGTTGAGGTCTTTGACGATCAGCGATTCGCCGTCGTAGCTCTTCTGCACACCACGGAAGCTGACCAGCACCTCACCGGTCGCAGCATTCGAATTCGCCTCGCTCATACCCGTACCTTCTTGTTGGATGACTGCTGGGCGAAGACTAGACAGGCCTCAGTACCGGCGAAATCGGGAGGACTGAGAGAATGACGTAGGGATTGCCCTACAGTGATGACGGTTTTCAGCATCTCCAACCCGCCCGCGGTCCCTTGTAGGAGCGGCCTTGTGTCGCGAAACGGGCCCAAAGGGCCCGCTGGGTCAGTCACCGCAATGTGTCAGACAGACTGCGATTGCAGACCCAGCGGGCCATTCGGGCCCGTTTCGCGACACGAGGCCGCTCCTACAAGGGGGGGTGGGGGACGATTGCAGTCGTGTCGCTTTCAGAACACCTACACCAGCTTGTGCTCCATCGCATATTTCACCAGCTCCGCCAGCGAACTGACCTTCAGCTTCTGCATCAGGCGCGCCTTGTGGGTGCTGATGGTCTTGTTGCTCAGCGCCAGCTGCTGGGCGATGTCGTTGACGTTGGCGCCCTGGGCCAGACGCTCGAATACCGAATACTCGCGCTGCGAGAGCAGCGTGTACAACGGCCGGGTCTCGGTCAGGCCAACCTCGAAGACCATGCGGTCAGCCAGCGCCGGGTCGATATAGCGACTGCCGCCCGCCACCCGGCGAATGGCCGTGAGCAGCAAGGCAGGATCACTGTCCTTGGTGGCGTAGCCGGCGGCGCCGATCTTCAGGGCGCGCGCCGCCATCTGCGCCTCGTCATGCATCGACAGCACCAGGATCGCCGGCGGATTGGTCAATGCGCGTATCCTCGGGATCGCCTCAAGACCGTTCACCCCCGGCATCGAAATATCCAACAAGACAACTTCGCACAAGGTGTGGCGCAGGTTCTCCAGCAACTGCTCGCCATTCCCGGCCTCGCCCACGACCTGCATGTCCTTGGCCAGGCCGATCAACTGCTTGATACCTTCGCGGACAATCGTGTGGTCTTCGGCTACAAGCACTCGAATCACGTTCGCACTCCCAATTCCATGCCCTGATCCAGGGGGATAGCCACGCTCAGGCTTGTGCCCTCCCCTGGCTCGCTGTCCAGGGTCAGGCTCCCGCCGAGCATCAGTACTCGCTCGCGCAGGCCTACCAGGCCGAAAGACGCCGGCCGCGTCTGCTGCATGTTGAAGCCCAGACCGTCATCGATGACCGTCAGTTGAAGACGAGACCCCTGCAGCACCAGCTCGATCTGCACCGTATGGGCCTGGGCGTGGCGCATGACGTTGGTCAGCGCCTCCTGCAGGATGCGGAACAGACCGGTGGCCTTGGCATCGCTCAGGGCTGGAAGAGTATCCGGAACCCGCACCAGGCAGGGAATCTGCGTGCGCGCCTCGAAACGGCGGGCCTGCCATTCGATGGCAGAGGCGATGCCCGCGTCGAGGATCGGTGGGCGCAGTGCACTGGCCACATCGCGTACCTGCTGGAACAGCTGGGCGATCAGGCGCTTCATGCTGGACAGGCGCTCGTTCAGCCCTGGGTCCAGCTCGGCGTAGGCCAGTTCGCACATCGACACTTCCAGTTTGAGCACGGTCAGCATCTGCCCCAGTTCATCATGTACCTCACGCGCGATGCGCGCCTTTTCCTCTTCGCGCACGCTTTCCAGGTGAGCCGACAGTTCGCGCTGCGCCGCCAGGGCGCGGAGCCGCTCAGTGATATCGGTGAGGAACACTACCAGGTACTCGGCATCACGAAACCGCAGGAAACTCAGCGACAGATCCACCGGCAGCAGTGCACCGTCAGTGCGCAGGCAATAGGTCTCGAAATGTTCCGCCTCTCCCCCGGCGGCCCTGGCGCGGTTCCAAACCTCGAGCCAGCGGTCCATCTGCAGGTTGGGTTCGAAGTCGGTGAAGGGCCGATCGAGCAACTGGCCCTCGGGGTAGCCAAGCATGCGTTCGGCGGCGTGGTTGGCGTAGCGCACGTGGCTATCCCAGTTGACCCAGAGGATGCCGAGCGCGCTCTGGTCGATGGAGAACTGGCTCAGCCGCAGCGCCTCCTCGCGTGATTGACGCTCATTGAGCGCCTCCCTCGCTGCCAGCAGGCTACGCTCCAGGCGACGCTGCTGTCGGCGTTGCCAGGCAAGGGTAGCGAGGGCGCAGAGGAGCAACAACGCAAGCCCTATGGCGAAGTTCCTCCACAGGCCGGTCGAATCGTTCAGGCGCGGATAGGTGGGTTGTAGCCAGCGCTGGTGCAATTGTTCCAGGTCCTTGGCCGGGATCGCCTGCAGGCCGCGCTGGATGATATCGCTGAGCATCGGCCAGTCGCGCCGAGAACCAACGCGCAGCAGTTGCGGCAGGCCGATATCACCGACCACGGCCAGCTCGGTGAATTCGTTCTCCCGCGAGAGGCGGCTGAGCTGTGCCTCATCGATCACGGCAAAGCTTGCCTGGTCGCTGAGCACCAGCTGGAGCGCCTGGCGCTCTTCAGGCACCCCCTGCAGGTTGAGCGCCGGATAGTTCGCCTGGAGATAGTCCGCCAGGGCACTGGGCATGCGTACCGCCACGCGCTGGTTGTCAGCGAGCGTTTCAAGGTCGACGGCGACCGCGCCATTGCGCGGGCCAACCACCCGTTGCGGCACACGCATGTACGGATCGCTGAACAGCCAGAGGCGCAGGCTCCTGGGGGTCTGGGTCAATCCAGGCGCCAGGTCCACCTCGCCCGCCTGCAAGGCATGTTCAAGGGCGGCCTGGTCGGGGAAATTGCGCCAGGTAAGGTCCAGCCCGAGGCCCCGCCCCAGCCAGTTCATCAGCTCGACGTTGACCCCATACAACTGCTGCAGGCGACGGTCGAATTGAGCGTAGGGGGCCTGCAGAACCAGCCCGACCCGCAGGCTGCGGTGCGCATCCAGCCATTGCTGCTGTGCGGGCTCCAACGCTACCGGAGACGGCGCAGGCGGAGCGGCCCAGGCCATCAAGGGCAGCCACAACCAGCCGATAACCCACAGGCGACGCACTCGTTTCATCTGACTCTCGTCTGGCAAGGACGGCCATGCGTGGCCGTCTCGGACAAATACCATTAGGCTGCCAGTACTATTCTGGCTTGGGTCGATCCATGTTCCTACTCTATCGCACGACGCTGGCAGCGTTCTGCCTGGCTTCGATATTACCCGTGACCGTCACTGCGGCCGAAAGCGACGCGGGCGCCGAGGCGCCAGCCGCGTCTACCCAGGCACCTTCGCCCCGCTTGCCTCTGGCGGAACGCAGCCAGGAGGACGCCCAAGCGCTGGAGCGCCAGGTGCCCAAGGTCGAGCAGCAGACATTGCAAGCGGGTAGCGAGAGCTTCCTGGCCTTGTGGAAGCCAGCCAATGACAGCGACCCGAAGGGTGCGGTGATCATCGTTCCAGGTGCGGGCGAGACTGCCGACTGGCCGAAGGCAGTAGGCCCATTGCGGCGCAAGTTTCCCGACGTCGGCTGGCACAGCCTGAGCGTCAGCCTGCCCGACCTGCTGGCCGACAGCCCGCAGGCACGCGCCGAGGCCAAGCCTGCAGCCACGCCTGAAAAAGGCGAAGGCCAGAGCGCACCTGCCAAGGACACCCCGGCCGACGCCAATGCCAACGTTGCCCAAGCCACCGCCGCCGAGGCCGATACCGCGCAAGGCACCGACGCCGTGGAGGCCAGCGACAAAAACGATCCAGCGGACGCCGAGCGAATCTTTGCCCGCCTGGAGGCCGCCGTGGCCTACGCCCAGCAACACAACTCGCGCAGCATCGTTTTGCTCGGCCATGGCAGCGGCGCCTATTGGGCGGCACGCTACGTCAGCGAACGCCAGCCGCCCCAGGTGCAGAAGCTGGTGATGGTGTCGGCGCAGACCCCGGCGCGGGTCGAGCACGACCTCGAGAGCCTGGCCCCGACGCTCAAGATCCCCACCGCCGACATCTACTACGCCACCCGCACCCGCGACCGCCACGCAGCCGAACTCCGCCTGCAGGCCAGCAAACGGCAGAAGGACAGCCAGTACCGCCAGATGCTGCTGATAGCCATGCCCGGCAACCCCTCGGCGGACCAGGAGCAGCTGTTCAGGCGCGTGCGAGGATGGTTGAGTCCGAGCGCGAACTGACCCCGGAGCGCTGCGGTGTTCTCAGAACCCGCGGCGCTTGCGGACCAGCGCGTAGGCCAGGTGCAGCTCCCGCGTGCGCTCCGTCGCTTCCCGCACCCGTGCTTCGCTTGCACCAATGCCCACCAGCTTGTCGGGGTGATGCCGGCTGACCAGCCGCCGGTAGGCCTGCTTGACCCGCTCCGCCTCGGTATCGACCTCGACGCCAAGCAGGCGCAACGCAGCGGCATAGGTCAAGGCAGCGCTCGCCTGGGGCGCCTTGCGTGGCTCGTACTCATGAGCCAGGGCCTGGACCTGCGGCCGAGTCAGCCCCAGTTCCTGACCCCACCCCAGCAGCAGCTCGCGCTCGTGCTGCCCTGCCTTGCCATCCGCCCAGGCCATCCGCCAGCAAGCCCGCAAGGTACCTTCTGCCGCGTGCGGCTGCTGCTTGAGGCGGCGCAGGTAGTGTCCAAGGCCAGCCTTGCCTGACTTGCCCCGGTTGAACGCAGCGATTGCCCGCAGGCGCGCAGGCTCGCTCATGCCCATCTGCTTCATTTCCTGGCGCGCCTGCTGGATATGGCCCTCGAGCACCCGTCCATCGCTCTTGGCCAGACGCCCCAGCAGCACGAACAGCACTTCGTCATCACCCAGGGCCGGCCGGCCTCCGAGCTTCTCGCGCATGTCCTCCCAGCCTTGCAACCGCAGTCGGCGGTCCATCGCCTGGCCCAGCAATGCACCTAGCAGCGCACCGGGGATGCTCGCCACGGCGAAGCCGGCACCTGCACCGATCACCGTGCTCGGCCACCACACGTCAGCCGCGCTCGCCGAGCAGGTGCTCGACTTCTGACAGGCGCTCAAGGGTGCCGACGTCGACCCAGTGTCCGGCGTGACGCTCCCCGCTCACCCGGCCGTTGGCCATGGCCTGACGCAGCAGCGGCGCAAGCTTGAAAGCACCGGCCTGACAATCAGCGAACAGCGCCGGGTCGAGCACCGAAATGCCGCTGAATGTGAAGTTCTCGGCGGTGTCATCGCCGTCGTGCACCTGCCCCCCGTCCAGGCGGAAGTCGCCTTTGTCATGGTGCCCCGGGTTATCCACAAGAACCAGATGCGCCAGCCCGGCCAGTGGCACCCGCAGCCTCGCGAAGTCGTAGTCCGTCCAGATATCGCCGTTGACCAGCAGGAACGGATCCTCCCCCAGAAGCGGCAGGGCCTTGAAGATGCCCCCACCCGTCTCCAACGGCTCGCCCTCGGCCGAGTAGCGGATACTCAGGCCGAAGCGGCTGCCGTCGCCCAGGTGATCCTCGATCTGCTGGCCGAGCCAGGCATGATTGATCACCACTTCGGTGAAGCCCGCCTGCGCCAGGGCACGCAGGTGATATTCGATCAACGGTACCCCCGCCACCGGCACCAGCGGCTTGGGCGTATGCAGGGTCAAGGGGCGCATGCGCTCGCCCTTGCCAGCGGCCAGAATCATTGCCTTCATGGACGCGACCCTGTGGTGGCCTGCAGTTCGGCGATCAACTGGCGGAGTTCGGCCAGCTCCGGACGCCGGCCGATCACTTCATCTATATAGGCAAAGAAACGAGGCACGTCGGCCAGGTAGCGCGGCTTGCCATCACGGTGACAGATGCGCGCGAAGATCCCGATGACCTTGAGATGGCGCTGCACACCCATCAGGTCGCTGGCACGCTGGAACGCCTCGAAGTCGGCCTGCACCGGAACGCCGGCCGCCTTGGCGTGCTGCCAGTAATCGCGCAGCCAGCCCTCGACGCGTGCCTGTGGCCAGCTGAGGAAGGCGTCTTTGAACAGGCAGGTGATGTCGTAGGTCACTGGCCCGTACACCGCGTCCTGGAAGTCCAGCACGCCGGGGTTGGGGGTGCTCTGCATCAGGTTGCGTGGCATGTAATCGCGGTGCACCAGCACTTTGGGCTGCGCCAGCGCACTGTCGATCAGCAGCGCGCTGATCCGCTGCCAGGCGGCCTGCTGGGCATCATCCAGGGTCAGGCCCAACTCGCGGCCGACATACCACTCGGGAAACAATTCGATCTCGCGGCGCAGCAGGGCGACGTCGTAGCTGGGCAGCGGCGCGTCCATTGGCAGGTGCTGGAAGGCCAGCAGGGCGTCGATCGCATCGGCGAACAGGGCGTCCGCGTTGTCAGCGTCGATGACGTCCAGGTAGGTCTGGTGGCCCAGGTCGCCAAGCAGCAGGAAACCGCGCTCCAGGTCCTCGGCATGGAGGGTCGGCACGTTCACCCCAGCGCTGGCGAGCAGGTGATCGATGGCGACGAAGGGGCGGCAGTTTTCCTGCGGGGGTGGCGCGTCCATGACCACGAAGCTGCGGCCTGCGGCCTGCCAGCGGAAATAACGGCGGAAACTCGCATCGCTGCTGGCAGCGGTCAGCTCGCCTTCGGGAACCGCGCCCCAGCCTTGTTTCCGATAGAGCGATTGAAGCTGTTCATCAAGCCAGACAGTCAGTTGTTGCAGG
The DNA here is from genome assembly GCF_056312565.1 of Pseudomonas sp. JE3303. NCBI lineage: Bacteria > Pseudomonadati > Pseudomonadota > Gammaproteobacteria > Pseudomonadales > Pseudomonadaceae > Pseudomonas > Pseudomonas sp. JE3303. The sequence continues at coordinate 268,599 of NZ_JBWGIF010000004.1, read as the reverse complement.
CGTGCATCATGATCGGGCATTACAAGGGTCTCCGACGGCCCTAGCCGTCAAGCGGGTCATGCTTTATTATCCAGCATCTTTTTCAGACCATCGAGAGGCGTGCGGCCCCACACGCGGGCAGATGGCACGCAGGAAGCCCGGACTAATAAGATGGCATTGAAATCCCCCGCGTTTCGTAGAAAATTTCCGTTGCTGGTGACCGGCGGTCTGCTGGCCCTGCAACCCTTTGCCACCTCTTACGTCGTGGCAGCCGAGCAGTTCGACTGCCAAGTGTCCGCCGCCGGTGGCTGGGACTGCAAGCCCAAGACTTCCGCGACCTCCCTGCCGCCGCGCCCGGTCCATGAGGGCGCAGCCGTCAGTTCCAGTGGCGAGGCCGCGGCCGAAGGTGGCGAAGCCGCCACCACGGACAGCGAGTCCAAGCCGGTGCTGGTCACCGAGAGCAAGGGCCGTGGCCTGAAGTCGCGCAGCGCCGACTACAGCCACCTGGACTGGGTCCCGCGCGACCAGCTCACTCCTGCCCAGCTGGCCGAGACCGGCCCGTACTGCGGTGGTGCCTATATCGAGCCGGTCCGCCCGGGCATGGCCGACACCACGCCCAAGGACGAGTCGCCGACCTACCTCAACGCCAAGGTTTCCAAGTACCAGCAGGAGCAGCAGATCGCGACTCTCGCCGGCGACGTGGTCATGCGCCAGGGCAGCATGCAGGCCGAGGCCGACGAGGCCAATCTCTACCAGGCCGAGAACCGCGGCGAGCTCAAGGGCAACGTCAAGATCCGTGACAACGGCTCGCTGGTAGTGGGCGATCGCGCCGAGATCCAGCTCGACACGGGCGAGGCCCAGGTCGACAACGCCGAGTACGTGATGCACAAGTCGCGCATACGCGGTAATGCCCTGTACGCCAAGCGTGCCGAAAACGCGGTCATTCGCCTCAAGGATGGTACCTACACCACCTGCGAGCCGAACAGCAACGCCTGGCAGCTCAAGGGCAACAACATCACCCTGAACCCGGCCACCGGCTTCGGCACCGCGACCAACGTCACGCTGCGGGTCAAGGACATTCCGGTGTTCTACACACCGTATATCTACTTCCCGATCGACGACCGCCGCCAGTCCGGTTTCCTGCCGCCGTCGTTCAGCACCAGCAGCGACACCGGCTTCATGCTGGTCACCCCGTACTACTTCAACCTGGCGCCCAACTACGACGCCACGTTGTATCCACGCTACATGACCAAGCGCGGCCTGTTGATGGAAGGCGAGTTCCGCTACCTGACGGAATCGAGCGAAGGCCAGGTCGGTGGCGCGTACCTGAACGACAAGGACGACGACCGCAAGGATCAGACTGATTACAAGGATCAGCGCTGGATGGTCAACTGGCAGCACAAGGGCGGCCTGGATTCGCGCCTGCTGACCGAGGTCGACTACACCGATATCAGCGATCCGTTCTACTTCCAGGACCTGGAGTCGGAGCAGATCGGGGTAGAAAGTCGCGACTTCCTGAATCAACAGGGTGCGTTGACCTACCGTGGCGAAAGCTACACGGCTCGCTTGAATGCGCAGGCTTACGAGCTGGCAACCATTTCGCAGATCACACCGTACGACAAACTCCCGCAGATCACTTTCAACGGGATGCTGCCGTATCATCCGGGTGGCCTGGACTTCAGCTACGAGACCGAAGCCGTGCGCTTTGATCGTGACCTGAAGGATGACCTGGTCTTCAACGAAGACGGTGAGCTCGATACCAGTATTGGAGGCGCGCCGGGGCGTCGCCTGGACGAGAGTGTCACGGGCATCGCGCGCGCCAACGGCACCCGTCTGAACGCTGCACCGGCCATCAGCCTGCCGATGCAGGCCAGCTATGGCTTCATCACACCCAAGCTCAAGTACGTCTACACCAAGTACGACCTGGACCTGGACAGCCAGGGTAGAGAGCAGGCGGTGGCCCAGTCTGCCAACTCGGCATATGGCAGCTACAGCAGCTCCATCAACCGCAGCATCCCGGTCTTCAGCGTCGACAGCGGCCTGTACTTCGACCGCAACACCCAGTGGTTCGGCAAGAATTACCGCCAGACCCTCGAACCGCGCCTGTTCTACCTCTATGTCCCATACGAGGACCAGAAGGACATCCCGCTGTTCGATACCGGCGAGTCGACCTTCAGCTATTCCTCGCTGTTCCGCGACAACCGCTTCAGCGGCACCGACCGCATCGGCGACGAGAACAAGCTGTCGCTGGGCGTGACCAACCGCTGGATCGAGGAAAACGGCTTCGAGCGCCAGCGCCTCAGCGTCGGCCAGGCCTATTACTTCAAGGACCGCAAGGTCCAGCTGCCTGGCATCGACTTCGATACTCGCCAGGACGCCCAGTCCGATGTCTCGCCGTACGCACTCGAGTACGAGTACAACTTCAACCGCGACTGGCGCTTCAATTCGGACTTCAACTGGGACCCGGACAGCCGCAGCACCCGTTCGGGCAGCGCGATGTTCCACTACCAGCCTGAAGACAATCCGAACAAGGTCGTCAACCTGGGCTACCGCTACCGCAACGACCAGATCACCTACGACTCGCTGACGGGTACCTGGAAGGTGGGCGGCGGTGACTACGGCACCCCGGGCGATCCGAACTACATCAAGGACTACTACAAGATCCAGCAGCACGACTTCTCGGTCATGTGGCCGATCGTGCCGCAGTGGTCCGTCATCGCCCGCTGGCAGCACGACTACAACCGCAACCGTACCCTGGAAGCCTTCGGTGGTTTCGAGTACGACAACTGCTGCTGGAAGCTGCGCGTGATCAACCGTTACTGGATCGACTACGACGACTTCAGCCAGGCTACGCCGCAAAACGAAAAAGGCGACCACGGTGTCTTCCTGCAGATCGTGCTGAAAGGCCTCGGTGGTGTAGTGGGCAACAAGGTCGAATCGTTCCTCGACCAAGGCATTCAAGGTTACCGTACACGTGAAGACCAAGCTTATTGATCGTCTGCGCCCGCTGATGCTGGGCGCCGCAATGCTGAGTGGCGCGGTGCATGCCGCGGTGCAACCGCTGGACCGTGTCGTGGCCATCGTCGACAACGACGTGGTCATGCAGAGCCAGCTCAACCAGCGTACCCACGAAGTGCAGCAAACCATCGCCAAGCGTGGCGGTGGCGTGCCGCCGGCCAGCGCACTGGAGCAGCAGGTGCTGGAGCGCCTTATCGTCGAGAACCTGCAACTGCAGATCGGCGAACGCTCCGGCATCCGCATCACCGACGAGGAACTGAACCAGGCCATCGGCACCATTGCCCAGCGCAATGGCATGAGCGTGGAGCAGTTCCGCGCCGCGCTGGCCCATGACGGCCTGTCGTATGATGACGCTCGCGAGCAGGTCAAGCGCGAGATGGTCATCAGCCGTGTTCGCCAGCGCCGGGTGGCCGAGCGTATCCAGGTCTCAGAGCAGGAAGTGAAGAACTTCCTCGCCTCCGACCTGGGCAAGGCTCAGCTCTCCGAGGAGTTCCGCCTGGCCAACATCCTGATCCCCACGCCGGAAAGCGCCAGTTCCGATGCTATCCAGGCTGCGGGCAAGCAAGCCGTCGAGACCTACAAGCAGCTCAAGAGCGGTGCGGACTTCGGTCAGCTGGCCATCGCTCGCTCGGGCAGCGAAAACGCCCTGGAAGGCGGCGAGATGGGCTGGCGCAAGGCAGCCCAGCTGCCACCTCCGTTCGATCGCCTGCTCAGCTCCATGGCCGTGGGCGATGTGACCGAGCCGGTACGCACTCCAGGCGGCTTCATCATCCTCAAGCTGCAGGAAAAGCGCGGCGGTGGGCAGATGCTGCGTGATGAAGTGCATGTGCGCCACATCCTGATCAAGCCTAGCGAGATCCGCAGCGAGGCCGCCACCGAGCAATTGGCCGACCGCCTCTACGAGCGTATCCGCAATGGCGAAGATTTCGCCGAACTGGCGAAGAGCTTCTCGGAAGACCCGGGCTCAGCGCTCAATGGCGGCGACCTGAACTGGGTCGATCCGAACAGCCTGGTGCCGGAATTCCGCGAAGTGATGGCCAACGCACCGCAAGGCGAGGTCTCCCGTCCGTTCAAGACCCAGTACGGCTGGCACGTGCTCGAAGTGCTTGGCCGCCGCGCGACCGACAGCACCGAGCAGGCTCGCGAGCAACAAGCCATGAATGTGCTGCGCAACCGCAAGTATGACGAGGAGCTGCAGACCTGGCTGCGCCAGATCCGCGACGAAGCCTACGTCGAGATCAAGCTGCCTGGCGCCGACCAGGCCACCCAGTGAAACATCCGCGCTTCGCCCTGACCCCGGGCGAGCCGGCCGGCATAGGTCCCGACCTGTGCCTGCTGCTCGCCGCCGGGGCCCAGCCCCACCCTCTGATCGCCATCACCAGCCGTGACCTGCTCGCCGAGCGGGCCATGCAGCTGGGGTTGGCGGTCAACCTGCTACCCGTCGCGCCGGGTGCCTGGCCAGATGTCCCGGCGCCCGAAGGCAGCCTGTACGTGTGGGACACACCGCTGGCCACGCCTGTCGTCCCGGGGCAACTGGACAAGGCCAACGCCGCCTTTGTCCTGCAGACCCTCACTCGTGCTGGCCAAGGCTGCCTGGACGGGTCGTTCGCGGGGATGATCACCGCCCCGGTGCACAAGGGCGTGATCAACGAAAGCGGCATCGCTTTCTCAGGTCATACCGAATTCCTTGCCGAGCTGACCCACACCTCCCAGGTGGTGATGATGCTTGCCACGCGCGGCTTGCGCGTGGCGCTGGTCACCACCCACTTGCCGTTGCGTGATGTGGCCGATGCGATTACCGCTGAGCGCCTGGAGCGAGTCACGCGGATCCTGCATGCCGACCTGCGTGACAAGTTCGGCATCGCCAAACCGCGCATCCTGGTCTGCGGTCTCAACCCCCATGCTGGGGAAAGCGGCCATCTGGGCCGTGAAGAAATCGAAATCATCGAGCCGGCGCTCGATCGCTTGCGCAGCGAAGGCATTGACCTGCGCGGCCCGTTGCCGGCCGACACCCTGTTTACCCCCAAATATCTGGAGCACTGCGACGCAGTGCTGGCGATGTACCACGACCAGGGCCTGCCCGTGCTCAAGTTCAAAGGCTTTGGCGCGGCGCTCAACGTGACCCTGGGGCTGCCAATCATCCGTACCTCGGTTGATCATGGCACTGCCCTGGACCTCGCCGGTACCGGCAAGGTCGACACCGGCAGCCTGCAGGTCGCGCTGGAAACCGCTTACCAGATGGCCGAGACCCAACTATGAACGAGCAATACCAACACCGGGCGCGCAAGCGCTTCGGGCAGAACTTCCTGCACGACGCGGGCGTGATCGACCGTATCCTGCGCGCGATCAACGCCAAGGCGGGCGAGCACCTGCTGGAGATCGGCCCGGGCCAGGGCGCCCTGACCGAAGGCCTGCTGGGCAGCGGCGCGCAGCTGGACGTGGTCGAGCTGGACAAGGACCTGGTGCCGATCCTGCAGCACAAGTTCGCCAATAGCGGCAATTTCCGCCTGCACCAGGGCGATGCGTTGAAATTCGATTTCAACCAGCTGGGCGTTCCCGCCCGCAGCCTGAAAGTTGTCGGCAACCTGCCGTACAATATTTCGACACCACTGATCTTCCACCTCCTCAAGCACGCAGACCTGATCCGCGACATGCACTTCATGCTGCAGAAGGAAGTGGTCGAGCGCCTGGCCGCGGGCCCTGGCGGCGGCGACTGGGGTCGCCTGTCGATCATGGTCCAGTACCACTGCCGGGTCGAACACCTGTTCAACGTCGGCCCTGGCGCGTTCAATCCACCGCCAAAGGTCGACTCTGCCATCGTGCGCCTGGTGCCGCACGAAACCTTGCCGCACCCGGCCAAGGACCCACGCATGCTTGAACGCGTTGTTCGCGAAGCCTTCAACCAGCGCCGCAAGACCCTGCGCAATACCCTCAAGGGCCTGCTCGACAGCGCCGCTATCGAAGCAGCAGGCGTCGATGGCAGCCTGCGGCCCGAACAACTGGACCTGGCCGCGTTCGTGCGCCTGGCCGACCAGTTGGCGGAGCAGGCTCCAGAAGCCTGATTCATCGGCAACGACGCCGCAACCGGTGGGAGCAGGCCAGTCACGACTGGCCTCCTCCCCCGCCAATGTCCTAGACTGCAGGCATAGCCGTATCCGCGTCTGTTTGTCCAAGGCCCCTTGCATGTCTGATCCTCGCTACCAGATCGACGTCAGCGTCGTGACCCGCTACCTCAAAGAACAATCCGATCCCGAGAACGAGCGCTTCGCCTTTGCCTACACCATTACCGTGCAAAACAACGGCAGTGTGTCGGCCAAGCTGATGTCGCGTCACTGGCTCATCACCAATGGCGATGGCCAGGTCGAAGAAGTCCGTGGGGCTGGCGTGATCGGCCAGCAGCCGCTGATCGAGCCCGGTCAGAGCCATACCTACAGCAGTGGCGCGGTCATCAGTACCCGGGTTGGCGCCATGCAGGGCAGTTACCAGATGTTTGCCGAAGACGGCAAACGCTTCGACGCCACGATAGCCCCATTCAGCCTGGCGGTTCCTGGAGCCTTGCACTGATGGCGGTGTATGCCGTGGGCGATCTGCAGGGTTGCTTGCAGCCGCTGAAGTGCCTGCTTGAGCGGGTTGGCTTCAACCCCTCCGTCGACCGCCTGTGGCTGGTCGGCGACCTGGTCAACCGCGGGCCGCAATCGCTAGAGACATTGCGCTACCTGTACGCCATGCGCGACTCGCTGGTCTGCGTGCTGGGTAATCACGACCTCCACCTTCTGGCCGCCTGGCACGACATCGAGCGCCTGAAGAAAAGCGATACCCTGCGCGAGATCTTCGAGGCACCCGATGCCGACCAGTTGCTCGACTGGCTGCGACGGCAAAAGCTGCTGCATTACGATGAAGCGCGAAGTGTCGCCCTGGTGCATGCCGGCATTCCGCCTCAATGGACCCTCGGCACGGCACTGGCGCTGGCAGGAGAGGTGGAGGAAGTACTGCGGGATGACACCCGCCTGAAGCTTTACCTCGATGGCATGTACGGCAATGAGCCGAACAAGTGGAGCAAGCAGCTGAGCGGCGTTGAACGCCTGCGGGTCATCACCAACTATTTCACGCGCATGCGTTTCTGCACGGCCGAAGGCAAGCTGGACCTCAAGAGCAAGGAAGGCCTGGACACCGCGCCAAAAGGCTACAAGCCGTGGTTCGCCCACAAGGGCCGGCGCTCACGCCATGTCGACATCATTTTCGGCCACTGGGCGGCCCTGGAAGGGCGTGTCAGCGAGCCAGGCGTCATCGCGCTCGACACCGGTTGCGTCTGGGGCGGTGCCATGACCTTGTACAACGTCGATACCGGCGCGTATCACCGCTGCGAATGCACCGGCGACGGCATGCCGCGCGTATCGCCTCAACCCGCTAGAATCAACGGCCAGTCCTGAAGGAGACCGCCCCCATGAGCGAATTCAAACGCATCCCTCCCGAGCAGGCCCACATACTGCGTGAGCAAGGCGCGGTCGTGGTCGACATCCGCGATGCCCAATCCTATGCCGCCGGCCACATCACTGGCGCGCAGCATCTGGATAACCACTCGGTCGCGGAGTTCATCCGCGCCGCCGATCTCGATGCACCGACGCTGGTGGTCTGCTACCACGGCAACTCCAGCCAGAGCGCCGCCGCCTACCTCGTCGCCCAAGGCTTTTCGGATGTGTACAGCATCGATGGCGGCTTTGAACTGTGGCGCAGCACCTACCCCGCGCAAACCGCCCAAGGCACCGCCGAATAAATTTTTCAAATTCCTGCAGCCCGCGTCCCGTACGGGCTGGCAGCCAAGCTGACGAACGGTCATGGGCAACTTCTCGGCGCCATGACCTTGACCTTGCGCAGAACCAACTATCCTTAAGCCCAGGCCATCCAAAAAGGGGAGAGCCGGTACACCGGCGTGCGGGTCATCGGTAGCGTTTCGAAGGTGTTCTGGGGGGTAAACAGCAACCGGCAACCCGGTTGCATGCCAGCATCAAGCTGACTGATCCGGCGTCGGCTCCACGTATCGAGCGAGGTGACGTCATGAGTATTTTTAGCCACTTCCAACAACGTTTCGAGTCAACACGCCAGGAAGAACTCACGCTGCAGGAGTACCTCGAGCTCTGCAAAGAGGATCGCAGTGCCTATGCTTCGGCGGCCGAACGCCTGTTGCTGGCAATCGGGGAGCCAGAGCTGGTCGACACCTCCAGCAATTCACGTTTGTCGCGGATCTTTTCCAACAAGGTGATACGCCGCTATCCGGCCTTTGCCGACTTCCATGGCATGGAAGAATGCATCGACCAGATCGTCTCCTACTTCCGCCATGCCGCGCAGGGCCTGGAAGAAAAGAAACAGATCCTCTACCTGCTGGGTCCGGTGGGTGGCGGCAAATCTTCGCTGGCCGAAAAACTCAAGCAGCTGATCGAGAAAGTGCCCTTCTATGCGATCAAGGGCTCACCGGTATTCGAGTCGCCGCTGGGGCTGTTCAACGCCACCGAGGATGGCGCGATTCTCGAAGAAGACTTCGGCATATCCCGACGCTATCTCAACACCATCATGTCGCCATGGGCGACCAAGCGGCTGGCAGAGTTCGGGGGCGACATCAGCCAGTTCAAGGTAGTGAAGCTCTACCCTTCGATTCTCAACCAGATCGCAGTAGCCAAGACTGAGCCCGGTGACGAGAACAACCAGGACATCTCGGCCCTCGTGGGCAAGGTGGATATCCGCAAGCTCGAGGAATTCCCGCAGAACGACGCCGATGCCTACAGCTACTCGGGCGCACTGTGCCGGGCCAACCAGGGCCTGATGGAATTCGTCGAGATGTTCAAGGCGCCGATCAAGGTCCTCCACCCATTGCTGACCGCCACTCAGGAAGGCAACTACAACAGTACCGAAGGCCTGGGGGCCATCCCCTATTCCGGCATCCTGCTAGCCCACTCCAACGAATCGGAATGGCACAGCTTCCGCAACAACAAGAACAACGAAGCTTTCATCGACCGTATCTATATCGTCAAGGTCCCCTACTGCCTGCGGGTCAGCGACGAGATCAAGATCTACGACAAGCTCCTGTTCAACAGCTCGCTGTCCAAGGCTCACTGCGCACCAGACACCCTCAAGATGCTGGCCCAGTTCACGGTTCTGTCGCGCCTCAAGGAGCCGGAAAACTCCAACATCTACTCGAAGATGCGTGTCTATGACGGCGAGAACCTGAAAGACACCGATCCGAAGGCCAAGTCGATCCAGGAGTACCGCGACTCGGCTGGCGTCGACGAAGGCATGAACGGCCTGTCGACCCGCTTCGCATTCAAGATCCTGTCCAAGGTGTTCAACTTCGACCCGCACGAGATCGCAGCCAACCCTGTGCACCTGCTCTACGTGCTTGAGCAGCAGATCGAACAGGAGCAGTTCCCGGCTGAAGTGCGCGAGCGCTACCTGCGCTACCTCAAGGAGTACCTGGCGCCACGCTATATCGAGTTCATCGGCAAGGAGATCCAGACGGCATACCTGGAATCCTACAGCGAGTACGGCCAGAACATCTTCGACCGCTACGTGCTGTACGCCGACTTCTGGATTCAGGATCAGGAATACCGCGATCCCGAAACCGGCGAGATCCTCAATCGGATCGCCCTCAACGAAGAGCTGGAGAAGATCGAGAAGCCGGCGGGTATCAGCAATCCGAAGGACTTCCGCAACGAGATCGTGAACTTCGTATTGCGCGCACGGGCCAACAACAACGGCAAGAATCCGACTTGGCTGAGCTATGAAAAACTGCGGGTGGTGATCGAGAAGAAAATGTTCTCCAACACCGAGGACCTGCTGCCGGTCATCAGCTTCAATGCCAAGGCGAGCAAGGAGGACCAGCAGAAGCACAACGACTTCGTCACCCGCATGGTGGAACGTGGCTATACCGACAAACAGGTACGCCTGCTTTCGGAATGGTACCTGCGGGTCAGGAAGTCGCAGTAAGCGGCAAGCTACAAGCCTCAAGCTGCAAGCCGAGCGTCGTGAAATCGAGATCCACGCCCGGCTTGCGGCCTTTGCGGTTGTCTTGTCTTGTAGCTTGCAGCTTGCAGCTTGACGCTGCCTAGCACCGGAGAGCCTATGAGTTACGTTATCGACCGACGCCTGAACGGCAAGAACAAGAGCACGGTCAACCGCCAGCGTTTCTTGCGGCGGTACCGCGATCACATCAAGAAGGCCGTCGAAGAGGCGGTCAGCCGCCGCTCGATCACCGACATGGAGCACGGCGAGCAGATCAGCATTCCGGGACGCGATATCGACGAGCCCGTGCTGCATCATGGCCGTGGCGGCAAGCAGACCGTGGTGCATCCAGGCAACAAGGAATTCACCGCTGGCGAGCATATTCCCAGGCCACAGGGTGGCGGGGGTGGTGGTGGACGTGGCAAGGCGGGCAACTCTGGCGAAGGCATGGACGAATTCGTCTTCCAGATCACCCAGGAAGAGTTTCTCGAGTTCATGTTCGAAGACCTGGAGCTGCCTAACCTGGTCAAGCGTCACCTCACCGGCACCGATACCTTCAAGACTGTGCGTGCGGGTATCGCCAACGAAGGCAACCCATCGCGAATCAACATCATCCGTACCCTTCGCTCCGCACATGCCCGGCGCATCGCGCTGACCGGCAGCAGCCGCGCCAAGCTGCGCGAGGCCCAGGCCGAACTGGCCCGCCTGAAGGTGGAAGAGCCCGACAACTTCACGGACATCCAGGAAGTAGAAGTCGAGATTGCCCGCCTCAGTGCGCGAATCAACCGCCTGCCCTTCCTCGATACCTTCGACCTCAAGTACAACCTGCTGGTCAAGCAACCCAACCCGAGCTCCAAGGCCGTGATGTTTTGCCTGATGGACGTGTCCGGCTCGATGACCCAGGCCACCAAGGACATCGCGAAGCGCTTCTTCATCCTGTTGTACCTGTTCCTCAAGCGTAACTACGAGCGCATCGAGGTGGTATTCATCCGCCACCACACCAGCGCCCGGGAAGTCGACGAGGAAGAGTTCTTCTATTCCCGGGAAACCGGCGGCACCATCGTCTCCAGCGCGCTGAAGCTGATGCAGGAGATCATGGCCGAACGCTACCCGGCCAACGACTGGAACATATACGCTGCCCAGGCTTCCGACGGCGACAACTGGAACGACGATTCGCCAATCTGCCGGGAGATCCTGACCAAGCAGATCATGCCGTTCGTCCAGTATTACACCTACGTGGAAATCACTCCCCGCGAACACCAGGCGTTGTGGTACGAATACGAGCGTATCGGTGACAGCTTCGCCGATACCTTCGCCCAGCAGCAGTTGGTATCGGCCGGAGATATCTATCCGGTCTTCCGTGAACTCTTCCAGCGCAGGTTAGCCACATGACCTCCAGAGCGCAGAAACGCCAACACCTCTCCACCGGGTCCGAGTGGACATTCGAGCTGATCCAGTCCTACGACCGCGAGATCAGCCGCCTGGCCGCGCGCTATGCCCTTGACACTTATCCCAATCAGATCGAGGTGATCACCGCCGAGCAGATGATGGATGCCTACGCTTCCGTCGGCATGCCGCTGGGCTATCACCACTGGTCATACGGCAAGCAGTTCCTCAGTACCGAGAAATCCTATACCCGCGGGCAGATGGGCCTGGCGTACGAGATCGTGATCAACTCCGATCCCTGCATCGCCTATCTCATGGAAGAAAACACCATGTGCATGCAGGCGCTGGTGATCGCCCACGCATGTTATGGGCACAACAGCTTCTTCAAGGGTAATTACCTGTTCCGAACGTGGACCGACGCCAGCTCGATCATCGACTACCTGGTGTTTGCCAAGCAATACATCAGCCAGTGCGAAGAGCGCCACGGCATCGATGCGGTGGAAGACCTGATCGACTCCTGCCATGCCTTGATGAACTATGGCGTCGACCGCTACAAGCGCCCCTACCCCATTTCCGCCGAAGAAGAACGGCGTCGGCAGAAGGAGCGAGAGGAGCATCTGCAACGCCAGATCAACGACCTCTGGCGGACCATTCCCAAAGGCGCGGACAAGGCAAGCGATCGTGATGGCGCACGCTTCCCCGCCGAACCTCAGGAAAATATCCTCTATTTCATCGAAAAGCATGCCCCGCTACTTGAGCCTTGGCAGCGCGAGATCGTCCGGATTGTCCGCAAGATTGCCCAGTATTTCTATCCACAGCGTCAGACCCAGGTCATGAACGAAGGTTGGGCCACGTTCTGGCACTACACGCTGATGAACGACCTGTACGACGAGGGCCTGGTGACCGATGGATTCATGATGGAATTCCTGCAGTCGCATACCAGCGTGGTATTCCAGCCAGGTTTCGACAGCCCCTACTACAGCGGTATCAACCCCTATGCACTGGGCTTTGCCATGTACCGTGACATTCGCAGGATCTGCGAACATCCCACGGACGAAGACCGGCGCTGGTTCCCCGACATTGCCGGCAGTGACTGGCTGTCGACCATCAAGTTCGCCATGAGCAGCTTCAAGGACGAGAGCTTCATCCTGCAGTATCTGTCGCCTACCGTGATTCGCGACCTGAAGCTGTTCAGCATCCTCGACGATGACCAGCGCGATGACCTGCTGGTCCCGGCGATCCATGATGACGACGGCTATCGCATCATCCGCGAAACCCTGGCAGCGCAGTACAACCTGGGCAACCGCGAACCCAACGTGCAGATCTGGAGCATCGACCGCCGTGGCGACCGCTCGCTGACCCTGCGCCACCAGCAGCACAACCGCAAGCCCCTGGGCGACTCTACCGATGAAGTGCTCAAGCACCTGCACCGCTTGTGGGGGTTCGACATCCATCTGGACACCGTGCAAGGCGACCAGATCATGAAGACCCACCACATGCCGCCCCGCGGCGAGCATGGCGAAGGCGGCGACTACGGGCGCATGGATCTGGCCGTGGTTCATCTGTAGCAGCCCTGCGTTGTTGCCCACGGGTTATCCTGTGGGCAACAACGGAGGCATTTCATGCAGATCTACAAAGTTGGCGGCGCCGTGCGCGATCGCCTGCTCGGCCGCCCGGTCCACGACATCGACTGGCTGGTCGTCGGGTCCAGTGTCGAGCAGATGCAGGCCTTGGGCTATCGCCCGGTCGGGGCAGACTTCCCGGTATTCATCCATCCCAGGAGCGGCGAGGAGTACGCCCTTGCCCGCACCGAACGCAAGAGCGGGCGAGGCTATGGCGGCTTCACTTTCCACGCCAGTCCCGACGTGACCCTGGAAGAAGACCTGACCCGCCGCGACCTGACCATCAATGCCATGGCCGAGGACGAACAGGGCAACGTCTGTGATCCGTACCAGGGACAGAAAGACCTTGAGGACCGTTTACTGCGCCATGTGTCACCGGCCTTTGCCGAGGACCCTTTGCGCGTTCTGCGCGTGGCCCGCTTCGCGGCGCGCTATGCCCCGCTGGGGTTTCGCGTAGCGGATGAAACGCTGGCACTGATGCGCCAGATCAGTGAGTCCGGCGAGTTGCAGGCTCTTACCGCCGAACGCAGCTGGAAAGAGATCGAGCGCGCGCTGATGGAGACCCAGCCGCAGGTATTCATCCAGGTGCTGCGTGATTGCGGCGCGCTGGGAGAACTGATGCCTGAAGTGGACGCGCTGTTCGAGTCGCCCGACAGGGGCATGCATACCCTCGCGGTACTGGAGCAGGCGGCGCTGTCCGAGCAGCCATTGAACGTGCGCTGGGCTTGCCTGCTGATCGGCCTGGGTGAAGGAATCGACGCGGTCAGCAAGCGTTTCAAGGCCCCGCGCGAGTGCCAGGAGCTGGCTGCGCTGGTCGGAGAGTATCACGCGGATTGCAACCGAGCCGAAGAGCTGCCGGCCGCTGCCCTGCTGGACATGCTTCAGCGATTCGACGTGTACCGGCGTCCGCAGCGGCTTGAGGACTTCATTGCAGTTTGCGAGATGGACGCGCGGGCGCGAGACAGGAGTTATCCACAAGCTGACTACCTGCGGGGCGCGGTGGCTGCGGTGAAGGCGGTGCAGGTGCAGGCATTGGTAGAGCGGGGGCTGACGGGGCAGGCGCTGGGGGAGGCGATCAAGGCGCTGCGGCTGGAAGCCTTGGATAAACTCCGGCAAGGCCTCTAGCTCCTATGCAGGCCTCTTCGCTGGCAAGCCAGCGAAGAGGCCTGGACAGACGGCAAAAATCTCGATCAGGCTCGAGTCAACTGCACCCCACGCCACTCGAACGCCACCGGCGCCAGCACCTGGTCGATCCGCGCCTCCCGCCACAACTGCTCCATGCTCTTCCCCTCCCCCGGATGCACCAACTCAGGCGCAATCAAGGACAACGGCCACAACACGAAGGCATTCCTGAGGATCTCCGCCCGCGGCAAGGTCAGCCCATCGAAGCTACCGTGCAGATCGTCATACATCAGCACATCGATATCCAGCGGCAAACCCTTGCGGTCCGGCGCGTACCGGCCATTTTCAGCTTCGATGAACTTGAGCCGGCGGTCCAGCTCCAGCAAGGGCAACCGCGTCTGTCCAGTCACTACCAGGTTGTAGAACGGCCCGCTCTTGATCCCCACCGCCTGGCTCTCGAACACCGCCGAGCAACGCATGCCGTCAAGAATGCCGGCCAAGGCATCAAGCCCGGCGCGCAGGTGCGCCTCGCGGTCGATATTGCTGCCAAGTCCCAGGTATACCGTGCTCAGAGACATCCGCGCTCGATCTCCACGCCAACCCCACCGCGGGCCGCTGGCACCGCACCAGGCTTGGTCAGTTTCAACCGCAGCCAGGGAATGTCGAATTCGCTCATCAGCACGGCGGCGAGGCGTTCGGCAAAGGTTTCGACCAGCTCGAACCTCGCCTGCTCGGCAAATGCCTGGATGCGCGCGCTCACGCTGGCATAGTCCAGCGCCAGGTTGAGATCGTCACCCGCCGCGGCTGGGCGGTTGTCCCAGGCGAAACTCAGGTCCAGGCGCAGGCATTGGCGAATATCCCGCTCCCAGTCATAGGCACCGATGACGGTATCGACTTCCAGGCCTTCGATGAACACTCTGTCCAAGCACTTCTCTCCACAGCACGACAAGGGCGACTTGCGCCGTTAGAATCAGGGCGTCCTCGCCCGGAATAGTAAGCATGTTTTGGTTACTGGCGCTGCTCGCCTACCTGCTTGGCTCGCTGTCCTTTGCCATCCTCCTGAGCCGCCTCACGGGCAGCCCGGATCCGCGTTCCTGCGGTTCGGGCAACGCCGGGGCCACCAACATGCTGCGCCTGGCAGGCCGCAGACTGGCGATCCTGACCCTGCTCGGCGACCTGTGCAAGGGCCTGTTGCCCGTGCTGGCGGCGCGCCTGGCCGGTCTTGACCTGCAGGAACAGGCCTGGATAGGCGTCTGCGCCGTGCTCGGCCACCTGTTTCCTCTGTATTTCCGCTTCCAGGGCGGCAAAGGCGTGGCAACAGCGGCAGGCTTGCTCATGGGGTTGTACTTTCCGGCCGCGGTGCTGGCGATTCTCGCCTGGGTGCTCACCTTCTGCCTTACCCGCACCAGCTCGCTGGCCGCCCTCATTGCAACGCCACTGATACTGCCGCTGCTGGCCTGGCGCGAGCCCGAGGCACTGCTGCCGATGACCGTGCTGACGGCAATGATCGTGTGGCGTCACCGCAGCAATCTACGCGACCTTTTTGCAGGACGCGAACGGCATTTCTGAATCGACTCCCTGAGCCCGGCTCACGCTTGCAAGGCTGGCAGTTGCTCCATCGGCCAGCGCGCCTGCACGCTGATCGCCAGGTCCTGCCGCTGCCCCGCCATCAGGCGTTGACAGCCGGCGTAGGCGATCATCGCGCCGTTATCGGTGCAAAACTCCGGGCGGGCGTAGTACACGTTGCCACCCAGGCTGCCCAGCATGTCCTCCAGAGAGGCGCGCAGGGCCTTGTTCGCACTGACGCCGCCAGCGATCACCAGGCGCTTGAGGCCGGTCTGCTTGAGCGCGCGCTTGCACTTGATGGTCAGCGTATCCACCACCGCCTGCTGGAACGCCAGCGAGACGTCGCAACGGGTCTGCTCGCCATCGTCCCCGGCATTGCGGCATTGCTGCCAGGTATTGAGGGCAAAGGTCTTCAGGCCGCTGAAGCTGAATTCGAGGCCCGGACGGTCGGTCATCGGCCGCGGGAACACGAAGCGGCCAGGCACGCCGCTTTCGGCCAGGCGGGCGATCTCGGGGCCGCCGGGGTAGTTCAGGCCGATCATCTTGGCTGTCTTGTCGAACGCCTCGCCTGCAGCGTCATCCAGGCTTTCGCCGAGGAGTTCGTACTGGCCGATGCCATCCACACGCACAAGCTGCGTATGTCCACCCGACACCAACAATGCGACGAACGGGAATTCCGGCGGCTGTTCTTCGAGCATCGGCGCCAACAGATGGCCTTCCATATGATGCACGCCCAAGGCCGGAATGCCCCAGGCAAACGCCAGTGCCTGGGCGCAGGAAGCACCAACCAGCAGTGCGCCAACCAGGCCAGGACCCGCGGTATAGGCGATGGCGTCGATCTCGGTGGCGACGCAGCCGGCCTCGTCGAGCACCTGGCGGATCAGCGGCAGCATGCGCTTGACGTGGTCACGCGAGGCGAGCTCGGGGACTACACCGCCATAGGCGCGGTGCAGGTCGATCTGGCTGAACAGCGCGTCGGCCAGCAGGCCCCGTTCACTGTCGTATAATGCGACGCCAGTTTCGTCGCAGGATGTTTCCAATCCCAGTACTAGCATGGGTCCGTGCCTTGTTTAGGCTGAATTCGAAGGCGCGCATGATAGTCCCCGTGTTCAGTGCCGACCAGCGGTTTTCGATCAGAGGCTTTGCATTCCGGCTGGGTAAGGGTTAACATCCGCAACCCTTAAAAACCGACGTTCTCCAGCACACCTTTGTTTTGTAGGAGTCGTCTACCCCGGTCATGAATGAAGGTAGCCCTGGATGCCAGCCGTCAAAGTTAAAGAGAATGAACCCTTCGACGTAGCTCTGCGTCGTTTCAAGCGCTCCTGCGAAAAAGCCGGTGTACTGGCTGAAGTTCGTAGCCGCGAGTTTTACGAAAAGCCAACTTCCGAGCGCAAGCGCAAGGCTGCTGCTGCCGTAAAGCGTCACGCCAAGAAAGTACAGCGCGAACAGCGCCGCGCCGTTCGTCTGTACTGATACAGACGTTCATCGCAAGCTTCTGCCCGCCCGGCCCCAAGCCGGGCTGCCGGCAGCAAGTGGTTTGAAACCTTTGGCCTCGTGCCAGAGGCGCTCCATGCTCCCGCATGCGGGCAAACTGTACGAACACGTCAGAACTGGCTTTATCGCCAGCTGTGCACGTCCTGTCTGACGAGCCCTTGTGGCTGGCGACGAGCACGCTCCCTACCCGTTCCCGGGTGCCGCTATACGACACGCCTCGACCCGCAGCATTAGCGATTAGACTTGGCTTTTGCCTGATGACGAGAATGCCATGGCCGGGCTGATTCCCCAGAGCTTTATCGACGACCTTCTCAACCGCACCGACATTGTCGACGTGGTGAGTTCGCGCGTCCAGCTGAAAAGGGCCGGCAAGAATCTCACCGCCTGCTGTCCGTTCCACAAGGAAAAGACACCCTCTTTCAGTGTCAGCCCCGACAAACAGTTCTACTACTGCTTTGGTTGCGGCGCTGGCGGCAATGCTCTTGGCTTCATCATGGACCACGACAACCTGGATTTCCCACAGGCTGTCGAGGAACTGGCCAAGGCCGCTGGGATGGAAGTACCGCGGGAGGAAGGCCGCCGGGGGCAGAAGCCCCGTCAACCCACGGATTCGCCGCTCTATCCGCTGCTCGATGCGGCTGCCGAGTTCTACCGGCAGTCGCTGCGCAGCCACCCGAGCCGCAAGGCAGCGGTGGAATATCTGAAAGGACGCGGCCTGTCAGGTGAAATTGCCCGCGACTTTGGCCTTGGCTTCGCGCCCCCTGGCTGGGACAACCTGTTCAAGCACCTGGCCAGCGACACGTTGCAACAAAAGGCCATGATCGATGCCGGCCTGCTGATCGAGAATGCCGAGTCCGGCAAGCGCTACGACCGGTTCCGCGACCGGGTGATGTTCCCGATCCGCGACAGCCGCGGGCGCATCATCGCCTTTGGCGGACGCGTGCTTGGGGACGACAAGCCCAAGTACCTGAACTCGCCCGAAACTCCGGTCTTCCACAAGGGCCAGGAGCTCTACGGCCTGTTCGAGGCGCGCAAGTTCAACCGCAACCTCGACGAGATCATCGTGGTCGAGGGCTACATGGACGTCATCGCCCTGGCCCAGCAAGGCCTGCGCAACGCGGTGGCGACCCTCGGCACCTCCACCAGCGAGGAGCACCTCAAGCGCTTGTTCCGCGTGGTGCCGAGTGTGCTGTTCTGCTTTGACGGCGATCAGGCCGGCCGCAAGGCTGCGTGGCGCGCACTCGAGGCGGCCCTGTCCAGCCTGCAGGACGGGCGCAAGGCGCGCTTCCTGTTCCTGCCAGAGGGCGAGGACCCGGACAGCCTGGTCCGCGCGGAAGGCACCGATGCTTTCCGCGCGCGCATCAACCAGCATGCGCAGCCCTTGGCGGACTATTTCTTCGAGCAGTTGAGCAACGAGGCTGATCCACGCTCGCTCGAAGGCAAGGCGCATATGGCGACGCTTGCCGCGCCGTTGATCGAAAAGATTCCCGGCGTGAACCTGCGTGCGTTGATGCGCAACCGCCTGAAGGAGATCACCGGCCTGGACCACCAGCAGATGGAACAGCTGGCCCACAGTTCGCCCGCTGAAAGCGTGCCGGACTACGACCCGGGCCTGGACTACGATGCCATGGCCGGCTACACGCCGGACTACGGCGACTACCAGCAGGCCGACCCGTCGCACGCTCAGCAGCAGCGCCCCTGGACACCGAACAAGGGCGGCGGAAAGAAGCAGTGGGACGGCAAGCCCTGGGACAGGAAGGGCGGCAAGCCATGGCAGCGCGATGGCCAGCGCCAGGATGCCCCACCCAGGGTGCCCGCACCCGTGGAACCCCCGACCCTGAGCGCCCTGCGGACCCTCTTGCACCATCCGCAACTGGCCCGCAAGGTCGAGGGCGCCAGCCATTTCGCAGCGGAGGAACATGTCTACGCCCAACTGCTGGTAGCCCTGCTCGAGGCCTTGCAGAAGAATCCTGAGCTACGCTCTCTACAGCTCATCGCGCGCTGGCACGGTACCGAGCAAGGACGCCTGTTGCGCGCGCTGGCCGAAAAGGAATGGCTGATCGATGCCGATAACCTTGAACAACAGTTTTTCGACACCATAACTAGCTTGTCCGCTCGCCAGCGCGAGCGAAGCCTGGAACATCTGCTCAGGAAAGCACGTCAAAGTGAGTTGAGTGCAGACGAGAAAAACGAGCTGCGCGAATTGCTGAGCCGTAATGTTCCTGCACAAAGCCCGACCTCAACTGGCGCGTGAGGTCAATGCTCGGGTATAATCCTCGGCTTGTTTTTTGCCCGCCAAGACCTTCAGTGGATAGGGTGTTATGTCCGGAAAAGCGCAACAGCAGTCTCGCATCAAAGAGTTGATCACCCGCGGTCGTGAGCAGGGCTACCTGACTTACGCGGAGGTCAACGACCACCTGCCAGAGGATATTTCAGATCCGGAGCAGGTGGAAGACATCATCCGCATGATCAACGACATGGGGATCAACGTATTCGAGAGTGCTCCGGATGCGGATGCCCTTTTGTTGGCCGAAGCCGACACCGACGAAGCCGCAGCTGAAGAAGCCGCAGCAGCGTTGGCGGCTGTGGAAACCGACATCGGCCGCACGACTGACCCGGTGCGCATGTATATGCGCGAAATGGGTACCGTCGAGCTGCTGACCCGCGAAGGCGAGATCGAAATCGCCAAACGCATCGAGGAAGGCATCCGTGAAGTCATGGGCGCCATCGCTCACTTCCCGGGTACTGTCGACTACATTCTCAGCGAATACGACCGCGTCACCAGCGAAGCTGGCCGCTTGTCCGACGTTCTCAGCGGCTACATCGATCCGGACGACGGCATTGCCCCTCCGGCCGAAGTACCGCCACCTGTCGATGCCAAGGCTGCAGCCGCCAAGGCCGATGACGACGAGGAAGAAGACGGCGACGACAGCGACGAAGAGGAAGAGACCGAAAGCGGTCCGGATCCTGAAATCGCCCGTCAGCGTTTCGGCGCTGTTGCCGACCAGCTAGTCGTTGCCAACAAGTCGCTGAAGAAGCACGGCCGCAGCAACAAGGAAACCATCGCTGAACTGCTGCTTCTGGCAGAGCTGTTCATGCCGATCAAGCTCGTGCCAAAGCAGTTCGAGGTTCTGGTCGAGCGCGTTCGCGGTGCCCTTGACCGTCTGCGCGCCCAGGAACGCGCCATCATGCAACTGTGCGTCCGTGACGCCCGCATGCCACGTGCCGACTTCCTGCGCCTGTTCCCGGGCAACGAAGTCGACCAGACCTGGAGCGGTGACCTCTCCAAGCGCAGCACCAAGTGGGCTGCTGCCCTGGGCGAGAAGGACGCGGCCATCGTCGCCTGCCAGCAGAAGCTGGTCGACCTCGAGACCGAGACAGGCCTGACTGTCGCTGAAATCAAGGACATCAACCGTCGCATGTCGATCGGTGAGGCCAAGGCCCGCCGCGCGAAAAAGGAAATGGTCGAGGCCAACCTGCGTCTGGTGATTTCCATCGCCAAGAAGTACACCAACCGTGGCCTGCAGTTCCTCGATCTGATCCAGGAAGGCAACATCGGCCTGATGAAGGCGGTGGACAAGTTCGAATACCGTCGCGGCTACAAGTTCTCGACCTATGCCACCTGGTGGATCCGCCAGGCGATCACCCGTTCGATCGCCGACCAGGCGCGCACCATCCGTATTCCGGTGCACATGATCGAGACGATCAACAAGCTCAACCGTATTTCCCGCCAGATGCTGCAGGAAATGGGCCGCGAGCCTACCCCGGAAGAGCTGGGTGAGCGCATGGAGATGCCTGAGGACAAGATCCGCAAGGTATTGAAGATCGCCAAAGAGCCGATCTCCATGGAAACTCCGATCGGTGACGACGAAGACTCGCACCTGGGTGACTTCATCGAAGACTCGACCATGCAGTCGCCAATCGATGTCGCCACGGTCGAAAGCCTCAAGGAAGCAACCCGTGACGTGCTCTCGGGCCTGACCGCCCGCGAAGCCAAGGTGCTGCGCATGCGCTTTGGCATCGACATGAACACTGACCACACCCTTGAAGAGGTCGGCAAGCAGTTTGACGTGACCCGTGAGCGGATCCGTCAGATCGAAGCGAAGGCGCTGCGCAAGCTGCGCCACCCGACGAGAAGCGAACACTTGCGTTCCTTCCTCGACGAGTGATGACAAACCCCGGCCCAGGCCGGGGTTTTTCTTGCATGATGAAAAAATGCCATTACGGCCCTGATCGCCCTCCCCCCTTGCAAAATGCCCGTCTACACTCGAATCAGTCCAACTGATCGAGAGGCCGCTATGCCTTCTATGCCGGCCCTTCTGTTGTTGCTCCTGATAGCTTGGAACACAACCGCCGGTGCGCTTACCCTGACAGATGAGGAGCAAGCCTGGCTCAGCGCGCACCCGCAGCTGCGCCTGGGCGTTGACGCCGCCTGGCCCCCTTTCGAGTATCGGGATCAGGAAGGGCGATACCAGGGATTGGCCGCCGATTACATCGCATTGATCCAGGATCGCCTCGGCGTCGCTCTCGAGCCGGTTCCATCGACCAGGTGGGCCCAGGTGCTTGAACAGGCTCGGAGCAATGACCTGGAACTGCTGCCCGGCGTCATGTCGACGCCAGAGCGCGAGAGCTACCTGTCGTTCACCCGCCCCTATCTCGATTTCCCCATTGTCATCCTGGCACGTGACCGCGGCCCGCAACCGCGCGCGCTCGAGGACCTCACCGGGTTGAAGATCGCCGTGGTGGAAAACTACGCGCCCCATGAACTGCTGCGCACCTACCATCCGGACTTGAGCCTGACCGCACTGCCTAATGTAAGCGCCGCGCTGCAGGCTTTGGCTACCGGCGAAGTGGACGCCGTGGTCGGTGATCTCGCGTCTTGTATCTGGAGCCTGCGCGAGCTCAAGCTCGATGGCTTGCATGTCAGTGGCGAAACGCCTTATCGCTATCAGCTCGCCATGGCGGTCCCGCGTGAACACAAGGTGCTGGCCGGCATCCTCGACAAAGTGCTGGCTGACCTGAGTCCTGGCGAAGTCAGCACGATACAGGAGCACTGGGTGGGCAACGTGTTCGATCAGCGCACCTTCTGGCACAACATGCTGACTTATGGCTTGCCCGCCATACTGGTGCTGGTGGTCATACTGGGCGCCGTTATCCGCATCAACCGGCGCCTGAGCTCGGAGATTTCCCGGCGTATCGCGTTGGAGCAAGAGCTTCGCAGCAGTGAGTACCACTACCGCGGACTGGTCGAAAGCCTGTCGGCCATCGCCTGGGAAGCGGATGCCAACGATTTTACCTACAGTTACGTCTCGCCCCACGCCGAAGGTCTGCTCGGCTACCCGCTGAACGAGTGGCTCAAACCCGGCTTCTGGCGCAGCATCCTGCACCCCGAGGACGCGTTGTGGGCGCAAGCCTACTGCGACAGCGAGACGGCGGCGGGACGCGATCACAGCCTCGACTACCGTGTGATACGCGCCAACGGTCATACCCTGTGGGTGCGCAACATCGTCAGCATGATCGAACACGGCCACAAACCAGTGATGCGCGGGCTGATGATCGACATCAGCGAAACCAAACATATCGAAGACGCCTTGCGCCTATCGGAGCAGAAGTTCGCCTCGGTATTCCAGCAGTGCCCCGACATTCTGGTCATCGCTCGCCACAGCGACGGCTGCCTGCTGGAGGTCAACGAAGCATTCGAAGAGCAGATCGGCCTGAGCTCATCCCAAGTGATTGGCCGAACGTCCACCGAACTCAACCTCTGGGGCGTGTCAGGCGCTGGTCCGGCAGTGCTCGAACGCCTGCAGCAAGGGGGCATGCGCAATCTCGAAATGACCTTCCGGCGCAGCAACGGCCAGGTTTTCACTGGCCTGACGTCCGCCGAAACCTTCGAGCTCGACAGCACGCTGGCATTGGTAGTGGCCGTGCGTGATATCAGCCAGCTCAAGGAAACCCAGGAGCAGTTGCAGATATCCGAGGAGAAATTCGCCAAGGCTTTCCATGCCTCTCCCGACGGGCTGCTGCTGTCGCGCCAGAGCGATGGGCTGCTGATCGAGGTCAACGAAGGCTTCTGCCGCCTCACCGGCTACGACCTGAATCCCAGCCTCGACCAGACCTCGATGGACCTCGGCATCTGGGTCGACCTGAACGAGCGCAAGCGACTGGTCGATATGCTCCAGCGTGATGGCTTCGTGCGTGACTTCAGCTGCCATATCCGCCGCAGTGACGGTCAGATCCGCCTGTGCGAGCTGTCGGCCCGGCCGCTGCCGATTGCCGGTGTCGAATGCATCCTGACCATTGCCCGCGACATCACCGAACGCCACCTCATGCAGGAAAAACTGCAACTGGCCGCCACCGTGTTCGAGAACACCGCCGAGGGCGTGCTGATCACCGATACTGATCAGCGCATCACCGCGGTCAACCGCGCATTCAGCGAGATCACCGGCTACAGCGAGGCCGAAGCACTTGGCCAGACGCCCCGCCTGCTGGCCTCGGGTCAACACGACAGCGCTTTCTATGCCGCCATGTGGCAC
Organism: Pseudomonas sp. JE3303; assembly: GCF_056312565.1. Lineage (NCBI taxonomy): Bacteria > Pseudomonadati > Pseudomonadota > Gammaproteobacteria > Pseudomonadales > Pseudomonadaceae > Pseudomonas > Pseudomonas sp. JE3303. The sequence goes on along the minus strand of NZ_JBWGIF010000004.1, from coordinate 244,886 downwards.
CAGCTGACTGCCGAAGGTCACTGGCAAGGCGAAATCCACAACCGCCGCAAGAACGGCGAGTTGTACCCGGGGTGGTTGACCATCAGCGCGGTGCGCAACCTGGAGCGGGAAATCACCCATTTCGTCGCAGTCTTCGCCGACATCTCCAGCCTCAAGCATGCCCAGGCCAAGCTTGACTACCAGGCCCACCATGACCCTCTGACCGGCCTGCCCAACCGCACCCTGTTCGAGAACCGCCTGGAAGCCGCACTGACCAGCGCACAGGTTTCCAATCGCCAGGGCGCAGTGCTGTTCCTTGACCTGGACCGCTTCAAGCACATCAACGACAGCCTGGGCCACCCCGTGGGCGACCTGCTGCTCAAGGGTATCGCCCAGCGCCTGAAGGATCAGGTGCGCGACGTCGATACCGTGGCCCGCCTCGGGGGTGACGAGTTCATCATCCTGCTGCCCGGCCTCCACAAGTCCAGCGATGCCAACGCCATCGCCAACAAGCTGCTGATGTGCTTCAGCGCGCCATTCCAGGCGGGCGAGCACGAGTTCTTCACCAGTGCGAGCATCGGCATCAGTCTTTATCCACAGGATGGCTGCGACGTCGCCTCGCTGATCCGCAACGCCGACGCCGCTATGTACCGTTCCAAGGCCAAGGGTCGTAACCGCGTCGAGGCCTACACCCGCGACCTCACCGCCCAGGCCAGCGAACGCGTTGCGCTGGAGCATGAACTGCGCCGGGCGATCGAGCGAAACGAGCTCAGCTTGTGCTACCAGCCAAAATTCAGCCTCAAGACACAGAGCCTGGTGGGTGCCGAAGCGCTAATCCGCTGGACCCATCCCACCTTCGGCGAAGTCCCGCCGGAGCATTTCATTCACCTGGCGGAAGAGAATGGCACCATCCTGCAGATCGGCGACTGGGTACTCGAACAGGCGTGTCGCCAGATGTATAGCTGGCAGAAAACCTACGAACCATTTGGCCCGTTGTCGATCAACCTGGCCGGTGCCCAGCTGCGCCAGCCCAACCTGGCCAAGCGAATCGAACACCTGCTCAAGGCCTACCAGCTCAAACCGGGAGACCTGCAGCTGGAGATCACCGAAAACTTCATCATGAGCCAGGCCGAGGAGGCCCTCGCGATCCTGCACCAGCTCAAGCAACTGGGCGTGCAGCTGGCCATCGACGATTTCGGCACGGGCTACTCGTCGCTGAGTTATCTCAAGCGCTTGCCGCTGGATATCCTCAAGATCGACCAGTCCTTCATCCGCGGCCTCCCCGACGATCCCAACGACGCCGCCATCGCCCGCGCCATCATTGCCCTGGGCCGAAGCATGCAGTTGACCATCATTGCCGAAGGTGTCGAGAACCACCCACAGCAGCAATTCCTGGCCGCGGAAGGCTGCGAGCAGATCCAGGGGTATATCGTCAGCCTGCCATTGCGGCCAGAAGAATTCGCATCCGCGTTTTTACGCATAGCACTTTCCGATCTTTCGGATAGCACCGCATCGAAACCCTCGCTATAATCCGGCCTCCTTCTGGGGCCTATAGCTCAGTTGGTTAGAGCAGAGGACTCATAATCCTTTGGTCCACGGTTCGAGTCCGTGTGGGCCCACCAAACTCAAAGCCGCGCATTGCGCGGCTTTTGTGTTTCTGACGGAGCGCCGTAACGACAAAGATTCTAGAACAGACCCTGTGCCGCCCCGCAGATAACGGCTTCCACCGTAACTACAATTGTTAAGCTGTGTAAAAATCGAGGCTTGATCATCGTCGACGGAAAAACAAGCACCTGATGAATGCTTATGTATCTGGTATCAATGTGAACATTCATGGCTTTGACCACTGCCGAAACATTACCGACGGACCGGTCATTCTCCTGGCCTCGGGAGCGTCTGCCAGAGACTTCCCCATGGCCGAGTTTGCGCACATACCGGTTATCGCGATGAATGGCTCAATCGCCATGCTGCAGGCCACTGACACTGATCCGTTTTTCTACGCCTGCACTGACAAGGACTTCCCCAATCAACAGCCTGCATTGTTTGCCGACGCCATGCGCCGCAGTCAACGGGTTGCGATCTGGGAAGAGTTCGCACAAGCGGAGCACGCCTCACCACAGGGTGAGGTGTATTGGCTGAGCAAGGCCCGCAACCTGACGTTTCTGCAAACCCTGCTGCGCAAGCAGGAACCGCTGGTACGCAACGCCAACAGCCTGGACAAACGCACGCGCTCGATCGGCTTCAGCCTTGACCTCGAGCATGGTTTTTTCGATGCCCGTACGGTCGCCTTCCTGGCGCTGCAGCTCGCCTACCATGTCGGCTTTCGGCAGGTATTCCTGGTTGGCGTCGACCTGGATCAAACTGCGGGCCGATTCTATGAAGATGAAAAGGGTGAGCGCTCGCCCTGCGGGCTGGATCAACACTTCGAGAAGCGCATCCTGCCTTCGCTCAAGTTGATGGCGGACCGGGTCGTCGGCGAGCGGTTTCGCGTCTACAACCTGTCGCCGAACTCGAGAATACCCAACGAGGTCATTCCCAAGATCGATCTCGAGACGATGCGGTCGATGCTCTAGCCAACAGGACCATCATCCCTTGGCATCGGCCGCAGCTCGGACGTGCGCTGGTTGTAGAACACACACTCGGACGGCAGGTCCCGATTGACCAGGGTCATTGCACCGATCGCGACGTTGTCACCGATGCTCAGTCGATCGGCGATGATGCAGCTGCAAGCGCCCATGCTGACGTTGTCGCCAATCCTCAGGTCATAGTGATCCAGGCCAAGTGTCTTGATGCCGATGGTGGCGTTCTGGCGGATGAGGAAGTTACGACCTATATGGGCATGACGCGTGATGACGACCCCTGGCAAGTGGGCGATACGCAGGCCTGGTCCGATCGTCGCCCCCATGTCGATGTCCACGGCGTACTTGAGATTGAGCTTCTGTTGCAGGCGCTTCGAATAGCGTTCCCGCAGGCCACCCTTCCCGACCAGATACTGACCCAGGCGAAACGCAAACAGGAACCGCAGCTTGTTGTCCTTGCGTGCTCTGCGCAGGATATTGAAAAAGAGGCTGATCCTGCGCCCGGGTTGCTTCTTGTTGGAGACTTCCACTCGCCAACATTCCAGTAGCTCTTCAAGTGTCACGGTACAGATCTCGTCAGCGATGAATCGTTACGGCAATCATTTGACCGCGCCCAGGCGAAAAGTTGTCAGGCACCTCGCTTGCACTGTTTCCCACCGCCTGATTAGGCTGGACGTCGAGATGCCTCTCCTATACTCAGGCTCCGCCCACGCGCAGCCCCTGGCCAAGGTCATTCATGAACAAGAACAACAACGATCGCCATCCCGCTGACGGCAAGCCACCCGTCACCATGTTCGGCCCGGACTTCCCTTTCGCTTTCGACAGCTGGCTGGAGCATCCTGCCGGGCTGGGCAGCATTCCCGCTGAACGCCTGGGCGAGGAAGTGGCGATAGTCGGCGCCGGCATTGCCGGGCTGGTGGCAGCCTACGAGCTGATGAAGCTCGGCCTGAAGCCGGTGGTCTATGAAGCCTCGAAGCTTGGCGGCCGTCTGCGCTCACAGGCATTCAACGGCACCGATGGAATTGTCGCGGAACTCGGTGGCATGCGCTTCCCGGTGTCCTCTACGGCCTTCTATCACTATGTCGACAAGCTCGGCCTGGAAACCCGGCCCTTCCCAAACCCGCTGACGTGCGCCTCGCCCAGCACCGTGATCGATCTTGAAGGCCAGACCTGGTACGCCGAGACTGCAGCCGACCTGCCTGCGGTGTTTGCCGAAGTCGCCAACGCCTGGGCCGATGCGCTGGAAGACCGTGCGCAGTTCGGCGACATCCAGCAGGCCATCCGCGAACGCGACGTTCCGCGCCTCAAGAGCCTTTGGGATACGCTGGTGCCGCTGTGGGATGACCGTACCTTCTATGATTTTGTCGCAACGTCCAAAGCGTTCGCCAACCTGAGCTTCCTGCACCGTGAGGTGTTTGGCCAGGTGGGCTTCGGGACAGGCGGCTGGGACTCGGACTTCCCCAACTCGATGCTGGAGATCCTGCGCGTGGTGCTGACCAACTGCGACGATCACCAGCATCTGGTGGTCGGCGGTGTCGAGCAGGTGCCCCAGGGGATCTGGCGCCACGCCCCGGAACGCTGTGCCCACTGGCCGGCAGGCACCAGCCTCAAGTCGCTGCACAACGGCGCGCCGCGCCCTGGGGTGAAGGGAATTGCCCGTGCCGCCGATGGCCGCCTGACGGTCACCGACAACTGGGGCGACACCCGCCATTATGCCGCCGTGCTGACCACCTGCCAGAGCTGGCTGCTGACCACCCAGATAGAATGCGAAGAGTCGCTGTTCTCACAGAAACTGTGGATGGCCCTGGACCGCACCCGCTACATGCAGTCATCGAAGACCTTCGTCATGGTCGACCGGCCGTTCTGGAAGGACAAGGACCCGGAAACCGGCCGCGACCTGATGAGCATGACCCTCACTGACCGTCTGACCCGTGGCACCTACCTGTTCGACAACGGCGACGACAAGCCGGGGGTGATCTGCCTGTCGTACTCGTGGATGAGCGACGCCCTTAAGATGCTCCCGCATCCGGTCGAGAAACGCGTGAAGCTGGCCCTCGATGCGCTGAAGAAGATCTACCCGAAGCTGGATATCGCCGGCCACATCATCGGCGACCCGATCACCGTGTCGTGGGAGGCCGACCCGTACTTCCTCGGCGCCTTCAAGGGCGCGCTGCCGGGACACTACCGCTATAACCAGCGCATGTACGCGCACTTCATGCAGCAGGACATGCCGGCCGAACAGCGCGGCATCTTCATCGCCGGCGATGACGTGTCGTGGACACCCGCGTGGGTCGAAGGGGCCGTGCAGACATCGCTCAATGCGGTGTGGGGTATCATCAATCACTTCGGTGGGCAGACCCACCCGGATAACCCTGGCCCTGGCGATGTCTTCAACGAGATCGGACCGATCGCCCTGGCCGACTGATCGAGGAGAGCTGCGATGCGCATCGCATTGTTCCAGGCCGCGCCCCATCCGCTGGACGTGCCTGGCAATCTCGAGCGCCTGCACCAGCAGGCGCAACTGGCCGCCGAGCGAGGGGCGCAGCTGCTGGTGTGCCCGGAAATGTTCCTGACCGGCTACAACATCGGCAGCGATGCCGTCGACCGGCTGGCCGAAGCCGAGGATGGACCCTCGGCGATGGCGGTGGTCGAGATCGCCCAGGCGCACCGGATCGCCATCGTCTACGGCTACCCCGAACGCGCCATCGACGGCCAGGTGTACAACAGCGTGCAACTGATCGACGCCCATGGCAGCAGCCTGTGCAACTACCGCAAGACCCACCTGTTCGGCGATCTGGACCGCAGCCTGTTCAGTGCGGGCGCCGATCACTTTCCCGTGGTCGAGCTCGATGGCTGGAAGCTCGGCCTGCTGATCTGCTACGACATCGAGTTCCCGGAGAACGCCCGGCGCCTGGCGCTGGACGGCGCCGAGCTGATCCTGGTGCCGACCGCCAACATGACGCCCTACGATTTCATCTGCCAGGTGACCGTGCGCGCCCGCGCCCAGGAGAACCAGTGCTACCTGGTCTATGCCAACTATTGCGGTGCCGAGCACGATATCCAGTACTGCGGGCAGAGCAGCATCATCGGTCCGGACGGCAGCCTGCTGGCCATGGCCGGACATGATGACTGCCAACTGCTGGCCGACCTGGACCGCGAGCGCGTGCTGCGGGGTCGCCGGGACTTCCCCTACCTGGTGGACCTGCGCCGCGAGCTGCATGCCATGCCGCGCAAGGACTGATTTTCCGCCATGCCTGACACTCCTTGTCACCTGACTCTGGAAAACGGCCTGCAGTTGACCCTGCGTCATGCCCCACGCCTCAAGCGCTGCGCCGCCGCGTTGCGGGTCAGTGCCGGCAGTCACGATGCTCCGCCCGCCTGGCCAGGGCTGGCGCATTTTCTCGAGCATCTGTTCTTCCTGGGTACCGTCCGCTACCCGCTCGAAGACGGCCTGATGCGCTTCGTGCAGAACCAGGGCGGACAGGTCAATGCGAGCACCCGCGAGCGTTACACGGAATTCTTTTTCGAGGTGCAGCCTGCGGCGCTGGAAGGTGGACTTGCGCGCTTGTGCCAGATGCTTGCCGAGCCGGACCTGGGCATTGAACGCCAGCGCCGAGAACGCGAAGTGATCCATGCCGAGTTCATCGCCTGGTCGCGCAATCCGCAGGCGCAACGCCAGTTCACCTTGTTGCAGGCAGTCTCGCCACGCCATCCCCTGAGCGGCTTCCACGCGGGAAACCGGCATAGCCTGGCGCTGCAGGACCCTGCATTCCAGCAAGCCTTGCAGGGCTTTCACCAGCGCTTCTATCGCGCCGGGCAGATGACCCTGAGCCTGTGCGGACCCCAGCCGCTGGAGGCGCTTGAAGCCCTGGGGCGGCAATACGGCAGCCTCTTCGCCGACGGGCAAAAGGTCACGCAAAGCGAGCCTCCCGTCCTGATCGAAAAGGCTATGGACATCATCCCCCGTCCGGGTGAACTGGACCTCTTGTTCGCTCATGAGCGTTTGCCCAAAGGTGCTCAGCCGGCCCTGGAACTGCTGACCGCCTGGCTCGAAGACAGCCGTCCGGGCAGTTGGGTCGCAGCGCTACGTGAGCGGGGCTGGTTGCGCGGGCACGGCGTCGAGGTGCTGTATGCCTTTGCCGGGCAGTTGCTGTGGCATGTCCAGGTCAAGCTGGAAGCTGGCGCACCGCAGGATGAAGTCCGTGATCTGCTCCACGGCTGGTTTGGCGCCTTGCGCCAGGCCGATGCCGCGCAGTTGAATGTGGAATTCGCCCGCCTGCAAGGCAGTCGCGAGCAAGCCGCCAGCGCGCTTGAGCTGGCGCGTCGGGACAGCAGTGGCCAGCCCTTCAGAGCCTTGGACAAGGCGGAGCTTGAGGCGCTGCGCACGCTGCTCGACGATCTGCCCCTGAGTCACAACGACCGCTGGCAATTGCCCGGCCCGGACCCTCTGCTCCTGACCGAGACGCTTGAGCGCAAAGGCGCACCCCTGCCGACAGGCCTCTCCGTCAGTACCTTGCTTCCATCGTCCCGTGAGTACGGCGCCCTCTATCTGCGCTGGCAGGTAACCCGTCCTCTGCGCCAGCGCCTGCACGATGTTCTGGAATGCGGGCTACGGCCACTCACCGAACAGGCCCGGCGCGCCTCTGTGCAACTGCAGTTCAGCGCCAGCGGCGATGCATGGCAACTGCGGTGCGCAGGCTCGCCGGCAGCGGTGCTGCAGGTGGTCCAGGCCGCGCTGAAACTCCTCGGCAATCCTCCGGCTGCGAGCTGGCGGGAGACAGACAGCCCGCACCCGCCGCTGATCCCCATCCGTGCGCTGCTCAAGCGCTTGCCAGACGCCCTTCTCGATATCGCCGAAAACCCTCAGCCTGCGGACACACTCGCCCCCTCCCTGCTCGACAGCGTGTGGCAGGATGCGCGCTGGCACGGGTTGGCCGTTGGCTTCGGCGAACCCGAGCAGCGGGCCTTGGGGGCGGCGCTGGGCAAGATTCCAGGACTGCCGGCGGCGCCGGCCTCCATTGCGTTGGCATCTGGCCGGCGCTGGCAGGTGTGTCCGGTATCCGGTAGCGAGCAGGCGCTGCTGCTGTTCTGCCCAGTGCCGCCTGTACATGAGGCTGCCGGACGCTTGCTCGCCCAGTTGCTGCAAGGCCCTGTGTACCAGCGCCTGAGGGTCGAGCTGCAACTGGGCTATGCGGTGTTCAGTGCCTTTCGTCAGATCGAGGGACGCTGCGGCCTGTTGTTCGGTGTGCAATCACCCAGCGCCAGCCATGGCGAGATACTTGGCCACCTGGAGCAGCTCCTGCACCGTGGCGTGCGGCTGGACAGATCCGTGCAGCAGAGCCTGGCGGCTCAATTCAACGAAGCGGCCATGGCCAATCCCGAGGTCGCCGAGTGGGCATGGCAGACACACCTTGCGACACAAGCGGAAGATCTCGCCTTGGTTGGCGAGTCTATCCTGGCTATGGAGCAACAGGATGTGACAGATCTTCTGCAGCGTTTGCTGGAGGCGGAATGGGGTTGGCTATGCCTCGCCAATGGCCCCGCGCCAGAGGCCGGCTGGCACTCATGACGGCAGAATTGTTACGGAAGAGGTAACAGCGCTTATCGAATAATTAACCTTTCGGTACACAAAATTCTTGTAAGATAGCGCAATCCCTGTTGTGGAACCCTTGGCTACGAATGACGCACTAACCAGTAGCTGACAACCCCAAACCTGCCCGGAAGGAGTCATCCCATGTGGACCAAACCTGCTTACACTGACCTGCGTATCGGCTTTGAAGTGACCATGTATTTCGCAAGCCGCTGAGTCTGCTTGCGGTACAACGCCTCGGCTTGCCGGGGCGTTTTCATTTTTGCAGACGGAGTAGCCATGTACATCCAGATTCTCGGCTCGGCGGCCGGCGGTGGTTTCCCCCAGTGGAACTGCAATTGCGTGAACTGCAAGGGCTACCGTGAGGGCACCCTGCGGGCCACGGCGCGCACCCAGTCATCGATAGCCTTGTCCGATGACGGCGAGCACTGGATCCTGTGCAACGCCTCGCCGGATATCCGCGCCCAGCTGCAGGCCTTCGCACCGATGCAACCGGCCCGGGCCCTGCGTGATACCGGCATCGATGCGATCATTCTGCTCGACAGCCAGATCGACCACACCACCGGCCTGCTCAGCCTGCGCGAAGGCTGCCCGCACCAGGTGTGGTGCACCGAAATGGTCCACCAGGACCTGTCCACCGGCTTTCCGCTGTTCAACATGCTCAGCCACTGGAACGGCGGCCTGGCCTGGAACCGCATCGAACTCGACGGCAGCTTTGTCATCGACGCCTGTCCGAATCTCAGGTTCAGCCCCTTCCCGCTGCGCAGCGCTGCCCCGCCCTACTCGCCGCACCGCTTCGACCCGCACCCGGGCGACAATCTCGGGCTGATGGTCGAGGACCTGCGTACCGGTGGCAAACTGTTCTACGCCCCAGGCCTGGGCCAGGTCGACGACGCGCTGCTGCGCAGGATGCACGACGCCGATTGCCTGCTGGTCGACGGCACGCTCTGGGAGGATGATGAAATGCAGCAGCGCGGTGTTGGTACCCGCACCGGCCGCGAGATGGGCCACCTGGCGCAGAATGGCCCAGGCGGCATGCTTGAAGTGCTGGACGGTTTCGAACGCCAGCGCAAGGTGCTTATCCACATCAACAACACCAACCCGATTCTCGATGAAGACTCGCCCGAGCGGGCCGAGGTCAACCGCCGGGGCGTGGAAGTCGCCTTCGACGGCATGAGCATCGAGCTGTAGGAGCCCTGATGAGCGACGCCACGCCGATGTCCCCTGCCGAGTTCGAGCAGGCCTTGCGCGCCAAGGGCGCCTATTACCACATCCATCACCCCTACCACGTGGCGATGTACCAGGGCCGCGCCACCCGCGAACAGATCCAGGGCTGGGTAGCCAACCGCTTCTACTACCAGGTGAACATCCCGATGAAGGATGCCGCGATCCTGGCCAACTGCCCCGACCGCGAAGTACGCCGCGAGTGGATCCAGCGCCTGCTCGACCACGATGGTGCTCCTGGCGAGGACGGCGGCATCGAGGCCTGGCTGCGCCTGGGCCAGGCCGTGGGCCTCGATCCCGATCAGCTACGCTCGCAAGAACTGGTGCTGCCCGGAGTCCGTTTCGCCGTCGACGCCTACGTCAACTTCGCGCGCCGTGCCAGCTGGCAGGAAGCAGCCAGCAGCTCGCTGACCGAGCTGTTCGCTCCGCAGATCCATCAGTCGCGGCTCGACAGCTGGCCGCAGCACTACCCATGGATCGACCCGGCCGGCTATGAATACTTCCGCACCCGCCTGGGCCAGGCGCGGCGGGATGTCGAGCACGGCCTGGCGATCACCCTGCAGCACTACACCACGCGTGACGGCCAGGAGCGCATGCTCGAGATCCTCCAGTTCAAGCTGGATATCCTCTGGAGCATGCTCGATGCCATGACCATGGCCTATGAGCTGAACCGTCCGCCCTACCACAGCGTCACGCCCGAGCGGGTGTGGCACAAGGGGATCGCGTTATGAGTTTCAACCGAGAGCAGGTGCCCAGCTGGCGCCCCGGTTACCGCTTCCAGTACGAGCCTGCGCAAAAAGGCCACGTGCTGCTGTACCCCGAAGGCATGATCAAGCTGAACGAGAGCGCAGCCTTGATCGGCGGCCTGATCGATGGCCAGCGCAGCGTGGCGGCAATCATCGCCGAGCTCGCGCAACAGTTTCCCGATGCGCCCGAAATCGGCGACGACATCGAGCAGTTCATGGAGGTGGCCCGTGCCGAACACTGGATCGTCCTCGCCTGAGATGCCCGGCAAGCCGCAGGTCGGCTTGCCGCTGTGGCTGCTGGCCGAGCTGACCTACCGCTGCCCCCTGCAGTGCCCTTACTGTTCCAACCCCCTGGACTTCGCTGCCCAGGGCAAGGAGCTGAGCACCGAGCAGTGGTTCCGGGTGATGGCCGAGGCGCGTGAGATGGGCGCGGCGCAGCTAGGGTTTTCCGGCGGCGAGCCACTGGTACGGCAAGACCTTGCCGAGCTGATCGGCGAAGGCCGGCGGCTGGGCTACTACACCAACCTGATCACCTCCGGCATCGGCCTCACGGAGCAGAAGATCGCTGCGTTCAAGCAGGCCGGGCTGGATCACATCCAGATCAGCTTCCAGGCCAGCGACGAGCAGGTCAACAACCTGCTGGCGGGTTCGAAAAAGGCCTTCGCGCAGAAGCTGGAGATGGCACGTGCGGTCAAGGCCCACGGCTATCCGATGGTGCTCAACTTCGTCACCCACCGGCACAACATCGACAAGATCGACCGCATCATCGAGCTGTGCGTCGCGCTCGAGGCAGATTTCGTCGAGCTCGCCACCTGCCAGTTCTACGGCTGGGCGCACCTCAACCGCGCCGGCCTGCTGCCGACCCGCGCGCAACTCGAACGGGCGGAGCGCATCACCAACGAGTACCGGGAAAAACTCAAGGCCGCGGGCAACCCGTGCAAGCTGATCTTCGTCACCCCGGACTATTACGAAGAGCGTCCCAAAGGCTGCATGAACGGCTGGGGCAGCGTGTTTCTCACCGTTACCCCCGACGGCACCGCCCTGCCCTGTCATGGTGCCCGCCAGCTGCCGGTGGAATTTCCCAACGTGCGCGAACACAGCATGCAGCACATCTGGTATGACTCGTTCGGCTTCAACCGCTTCCGTGGCTACGACTGGATGCCCGAGCCCTGCCGCTCGTGCGACGAAAAGGAAAAGGACTTCGGCGGCTGCCGCTGCCAGGCCTTCATGCTCACCGGCGATGCCAGCAAGGCGGACCCGGTGTGCGCCAAGTCAGCCGACCACGGCATCATCCTCAAGGCCCGCGAGGAGGCCGAGCATGCCCACCTCGCCATTGAAGAGCTGACCTTCCGCAATGATCGAAACTCACGCGTCATCGTCCGCGGCTGACCCCTTCAGCTCCGCCCAGGCCGTCGCGGCCGGTACCGACTTCGCCGAACTCAAGGTGGGTGCGGCCGGGGTGTTCTGGAATGAATTCCGTCCCGCGGACGGTGCGTGCCGGATATGGCACTGGCACCGGCAACAGCCCCGGTGCCTGACGCCCGATGGTTTCAGCGCGCGCAGCCGCGTGTACGAATATGGCGGTGGCAGTTTCTGCATCGGCGGGGATGGCGTGCTGTTCGTCAATGAATCGGACCAGCAGATCCATACCCAGGACCTTGAAGGCGGGGCGCCGCGCGCACTGACCCAAGGGCATTCGCGCTATGGCGATCTGCAGTGGCATGACGGACAGGTCCTGGCGGTAGAAGAGACCCAGACGGACGATGCGGTAGTGCACCGCCTGGTGTCGATCACGGGCGAGACTCGCGCCGTTCTGGCCGAAGGCTCGGACTTCTACGCCTCGCCGACGCTCAGCGAGGATGGCCAGCGCCTGGCGTGGATCGAGTGGTCACGGCCTGCCCAGCCCTGGACGCGGACCCGGTTGCTCTGCACCGACAGGGATCCCAGCGGTGATTGGGGGCCGGTGCACTGCATCGCAGGTGACAGCGAGGCGGAGCAGTCACTGCAGCAGCCCCGTTTCGATTCCACCGGCCGGCTTTATTGCCTGTCGGACCTCAATGGCTACTGGCAACCCTGGGGCGAGGTCGATGGCCAGTGGCAGCCCCTGCCCGCCGCCCCCGCCGATCACGCCGCCGCGCCCTGGCAGCTGGGCGCCAGCACCTGGCTGGCGATCAGCGGCAACGAGTACCTGGCCACCTGGTTCGAGCAAGGGTTTGGCCGCCTGGGTCTGCGCAAGGCCGGCGCCAGCGTGGAGCACTACACAAGCGATTACACCCGTTTTCGCAGCCTGGCGATGGACCATGAGCATATTTATGCGATCGCGGCTTCAGCCGTGAGTCCACCGGCAATCATTGCTATTTCCCGTGCGGATGGCGGCGTGAAAATACTTGCCGGTGGAAGCCTGGCGCTGCCCCTTGATCGCATCAGCCGCCCCCAGCCAATCAGCTATCCCAGTGGCGACGGGATTGCCCACGGTTTCTTCTATCCAGTGATGGGCAGTGAAACCCCCTCGCCGCTGGTGGTCTTCATCCACGGGGGGCCCACCTCGGCCTGCTACCCGGTGCTCGACCCGCGCATCCAGTACTGGACCCAGCGCGGCTTCGCCGTGGCCGACCTCAACTACCGGGGCAGTACCGGCTACGGCCGCGCCTATCGCCAGGCCCTGCACCTGCGCTGGGGGGAGATCGATGTAGAGGACGCCTGTGCGGCCGTCGCTCATCTGGTCGGGCTCGGTTTGGTCGATCCTGAAAAGGCGTTCATTCGAGGCGGCAGCGCCGGCGGCTACACCACACTCTGTGCCCTGGCCTTCCACGACGTATTTCGCGCGGGCGCCAGCCTGTACGGGGTCAGCGATCCAGTGGCCCTGGCCCGCGCTACGCACAAGTTCGAAGGAGACTACCTCGACTGGCTGATCGGCGATCCCGAGCGCGACGCGGAGCGTTACCGCCAGCGTACGCCTCTGCTGCATGCCGCCCGGATCAGCGTTCCGGTGATCTTCTTCCAGGGCGAACTGGATGCCGTGGTGGTACCCGAGCAGACCCGGGCCATGCTGGCGGCGCTTGAGGCCAATGGCATCCCGGCCGAAGGGCATTTTTATGCGGGAGAGCGGCATGGGTTCAGGAAAGCGGAGAACCTGGCCCATGCGCTGGAGGAAGAGTGGCGGTTTTACTGCCGGGTGTTGACGAACGGGTCTAGCGCTTCGCGATGATGTACACCGCATGCACGATCCCTGGGATGTAGCCCAGCAGGGTCAGCAGGATATTCAGCCAGAAGGCACCAGCGAAACCGACCTGCAGGAACACGCCCAACGGGGGCAGGAGAATGGCGATGATGATACGGATCAGGTCCATGAAAAATGCTCCTAAAGGTGAGTAGTGATAATGACTGCGGGGGCGCAGGAGAGGTTCCCCGCGCCCCCGCCACACCCTTGTCCCTGCCAAAAAAAACGCCCCGGGCCAAAAAATGCAGGCCAGGGGCGATGCGCAGAAACGCGAGACGGTTCTTCAATTCTGGGGCCCTTTACCTCACGCCGGCACCACGCGGCGCTTCTGCTGCTGGCCATGCAACCGGGTGAAAGCCCGCGCCAGGCGCAGCAGCATCTCGTCGATATTGCCCCTGCTCACCGTCAACGCCGGTGACAGACGCACCACATCAGGCTGCGGGGCGTTAAGCAGCAACCCTTCCTCAAGCGCAGCCTGGACCAGCTCCTGGGCGGTGTCCTCATGCAACTGCATGGCCCAGAGCAGCCCCTGCCCGCGCACTTCGCCCTGGCCATAACGACCGGCCAGGCGGGCCAGGCCATCGCGCAGGTGGCGGCCGCTGTCCTGTACCTGCTCGAAGAACCCGGGCTCGAGCACGGTCTCCAGCACCGCAAGGCCAGCGGCGCTCATCAACGCGTTGCCGTGATGGCTGCCTTCGAGCTCGCCGGGCGCCGCGCAGCAGGCGGTGCCGCGGGCCAGCAGGGCGGCCAGGGGCACGCCGCCGCCCAGCCCCTTGCCCAGCGTGATGATGTCCGCACGCACGCCATAGGTCTGCTCGGCCAGCAACGCACCGCAACGGCCTACGCCCGTCTGCACTTCATCGAGAATCAACAAGATGCCCAGCTCACGGCACAGCCGTTCGACACCCTGGAGATAGTCCCGTGTAGCCGGGATGACCCCGGCCTCGCCCTGGATTGGCTCGAGCATGATTGCCACGGTGCGCGAATCAACCGCGGCATGCAGCGCTTCAAGGTCGTTGAACGGCACCTTGCTGAAACCTGGCAGCCCTGGTTCACAGCGATTGCAGGGCGATGGGTCCGATGCTGACAAGGCTCCCAGGCTACGTCCATGGCAACTCTGGCTGGCGGTGATGATGTGATAGGCGCCGTTGCGATGAAGCTGGCCCCATTTGCGCGCCAGCTTGATCGCGCCTTCGCAGGCCTCAGCACCGCTGTTGAGGAGATAAGCCTGGTCGCTGCGAGTGCTCTGGCACAGGCGGTTGACCAGCGTCAGCAGGCCACGGCTGTGAAATCCGGAGCCCGGGTTGATCAGCGCCTGCACCTGACTGCTCAGTGCCTCGACCAGCACGCTGGGGCTGTGCCCAAGGCTGTTGACCGCGCAGCCTTGGGTGAAGTCCAGAAAGGCGTTACCTTCGCTGTCCCACAGCCACGAACCCTGGCCACGGACAAACACTTGAGAGGCACGCTCGGTGCCGGGCATCAGGCAATCCCGTGACAGCGGCAAGGCCTCGGGCACGGCAACGGGCGTGCGCTCGGCGACAGCAGGCGTCTGTCGGCGCAGGTTGAACAGGTTCATGCAGGCTCCAACGAATCACGGTATCGAGTGCCAAGGCCCCGGTCACAAGCCAGGAAATGTTGCTGATCAGCTCAAGACTGATTTTTTGCCTTGCCTATCTATAAATCCATTGCTGTCCGGGCCAGGAACGTCTCTGCGCATCCTGCAAGGCACCGGAATGCGGGATAGACTAGGGCTCTAGCGGGCCTTGGGCCATTTGGTTTTTCCAGCTTTTTCGATAAGTGCTACTTATGGATTTTCGCCAACTGCGTTATTTCGTCGCGGTGTATGAAGAAGGACATGTCGGACGGGCAGCCGAACGCCTGTCGCTGTCTCAGCCTGCCCTGTCGCAACAGATCCGTCAGCTGGAGCACAGCCTCGATGTCAGCTTGTTCGAGCGCAGCAACAAGCGACTGCTGCCGACCCTCGCCGCTCATACCCTCTACAACCATGCCCTGCCCTTGCTGGACGGTTTGCAGCGGGCCCGCGAGGCACTGGGAAACTTCAAGGGCCAGTCGCTCCGCACCCTGGCCATCGGCGTGCTCCAGACCGTGCGGCCAAGCCTGGTACCGCGCCTGCTCGAGCGGGTGCGCAAGGCGCAGCCGCATCTGGTGGTGCAGATCTACGAACTTTCGGGCCTGGAGATCGAGCGACGTTTGCTCAATGGCGGGCTGGACATCGGCATCAGCTATCTGCCCCCACGCCAACCTGGGCTGCATGGGCTGCTGCTGTACGAGGATGAGCTGCAACTGGTCATCCCCAACACCCACCCCTTGAAGGAATTCAAGAAAGTCTCGATCCAGCAAGCCGCCGAGCTGCCCTTGCTGATGCTTGGGGAAGAATTCCAGATCCGCCAAATCTGGGAATCGCAACTGGCGGCACTTGGCCGTCGGCCCCAGGTACAGGCAGAGATGAACAACATGGGCGGGATTCTCGACAGTCTGGCGCATACGTCGCTGGCGACCATCTTGCCCGGACGGGCCAAGGAGGCTGCAGAAGACGAGCAGGAACTGCTGTGGAAGCCGTTGAGCGAACCCAGGGTGCCGCTGAAGGTAGGACTGGTGTTTCGCGATGCGCAACGTCAGCAGACCTCGGTCGAGCTGCTTCGTACATTGCTTGAGGAAGAATCCGACCCCCGACCGTTGGGAGTCTCACCGCTGGAGGTGCTCGGCGCTTAAAACACGCACACAAAGAAAACCCCGCCGAAGCGGGGATTTTCCAGACTGTTTCCCTGACATCCTTATCGCCCCGCCACCCTGGCAGGAATCCTACGAATCCGTGTCCTGTCCTTTGCGCTTCCTGCGCTGCGTCCATGTGAGAAAGATTACCTGTGGATCCAATCGTAGGATAGAGGCGAAATGTCACCACGGCGTGTAGGAAAAGGCTTACAAGTTACAAAACTTGTCAGAATTGATCCTCATCCAGCAGGTACAGCGACTCGCTGCCAGCCCTGACCGAAGTTACTAGGGAATGGATGCGCGGCAGCAGGCGGGCGAAGTAGAAGCGGGCCGTGCCGAGCTTGGCGGCGTAGAAGTCCTCCTCACCCTGGCGAGCCAACGCGGTCCTGGCCATGAGAGCCCACATGTACGCATAGGCGGTATAGCCAAAGGCATGCAGGTATTCGACCGAGGCGGCGCCTATCTCGTTCGGGTTGCTTCTGGCGCGATCGAGCACCCAGGCGGTCAGGTCGTCGAGCTGGTCGAGCGCGGCGCCCAGTGGTCTGGCGAACTCCCCGAGCTGGCCGTCGGCGCTGGCGATGAAAGCGCGAATCTCATCGGCGAACACCCGGTACATCGCGCCGCCGCTGCCGACCACCTTGCGGCCCATGAGGTCCAGCGCCTGGATGCCGTTCGTGCCTTCGTAGATCTGGGTGATACGCACATCACGCACCAGCTGCTCCTGGCCCCATTCACGAATATAGCCATGGCCTCCGAACACCTGCTGGCCATGCACCGTGGTTTCCAGGCCCAGGTCAGTCAGAAAAGCCTTGGCCACTGGCGTCAGCAGGGCAACCAGGTCTTCCCCACGCTTGCGCGCGGCCGGATCCTCGCTGTACTTCGCGGTATCGAGTTGCAGCGCGACGTAGCTCGAGAACGCCCGTCCGCCCTCGTTGAGGGCCTTCATGGTCAGCAGCATGCGCCGCACGTCTGGGTGGACGATGATCGGATCGGCCGGTTTGTCCGTGGCCTGCGCGCCGGTCGGGGCCCGGCTCTGCAGACGGTCGCGGGCGTATGCGATGGCGTTCTGGTAGGAGCGCTCGGCTGACGCCAGGCCCTGGATACCCACGCCAAGGCGCTCGTAATTCATCATGGTGAACATGGCTGCCAGGCCCTTGTTGGCCTCGCCGACCAGGTAGCCGACCGCGCCATCGAAGTTCATCACACAGGTGGCTGAAGCCTGGATACCCATCTTGTGCTCGATCGAACCGCAATTGGCCGGGTTGCGCTCGCCCAGGCTGCCATCGGCATTGACCAGGAACTTGGGCACGAGCAACAGCGAAATACCCTTGGGCCCCGCAGGTGCATCCGGCAGCTTGGCCAGCACCAGGTGGATGATGTTTTCGGTCAGGTCGTGCTCACCGCCAGTGATGAAGATCTTGGTGCCGGTGACCTTGTAGCTGCCGTCGGCCTGGGGCTCCGCGCGGGTGCGGATGATGCCCAGGTCGGTACCGGCGTGTGGCTCGGTGAGGCACATGGAACCGGCCCAGGTGCCGGCGTACATGTTCGGCAGATACTTGCGCTTGAGTTCTTCACTGGCGTGGGCGTTGATCGACAGGCAGGCTCCGGCAGTGAGCATGGGGTACAGGCCGAAGGACAGGCTTGAAGCGTTGACCATTTCCTCGACCTGGGCGGAGATTACCTTGGGCATGCCCATCCCTCCGTAGGACGGATCCCCGCCAACCCCTACCCAGCCACCTCCGGCATAGGTCTTGTAGGCCTCGATGAACCCGGCCGGCGTGCGCACCGCACCGTTGTCCCACTGGCAGCCTTCTTCATCCGCGGCGCGGTTCAGCGGTGCGATGCACTTGCCTGTGACCTTGCCCGCTTCCTCGAGCACGGCCATGGCCGTGTCCTCGTCGACCTGCTCTGCCAAGGCAGGCATCCGAGCCCAGAGGCGAGACACTTCGAAGACTTCATTGAGAACGAAGCGCATATCGCGCAGCGGCGCTTTGTATTCAGCCATGGCTACCTCTCGCTAGTAGGGCGGGGACGGCCCCGGGGGACCGTGGCACTGTGATTTCGGACGATACCGATTGCGCAGATGCATAGCGTAGTTGGCAATCAGCTTGTGTACTGTCTTGAGATGCAGAAGACATTTATGGCCTCGCGGAGTGTGCTTGGGGCCTTGTGGGATTCGCGCGAGGCGTGCGCTTGGGGCCTTGTGGCGCCCGCGCGAGGTGTGCGCTTGGGGCCTTGTGGCGCCTTTGAGATCGAGCGCCGCCCGCGCGGCGCATCGCGACACAAGGCCCTAAGCGCACGCCTCGCGCGGGCACTGCAAGGCCCCAAGCGCACGCTTCGCGCGGCCCCCACAAGACCCCAAGCGCACGCTACACCTCACCTCAATAAGACAACCCGAAATGCTCCTCATCCATGTCCATCAAGTTCCCCGCACCCGACAACATCGTCGCCACATGGGTGCGGGTACGCGGCAGGATGCGCTGGAAGTAGAAGCGCGCGGTCTGCAGCTTGGCGGTGTAGAACGCCTCTTCACTGGTGCCGGCAGCCAGCTTTTCGGCAGCCAGGCGGGCGATGTCGGCCCAGAAGTAGGCAAGGCAGGCGTATCCCGAATACATCAGGTAGTCCACCGAAGCGGCACCGACTTCTTCGCGGTCTTTCATCGCGGCCATGCCGACCTTGAGAGTCAGCTCGCCCCATTCCTTGTTCAACTGCGCCAGCGGTTCGACGAACTCCTTGACCGCCTCGTTGCCTTCCTGGGCCTGGCAGAACTTGTGCACGATCCTGGTGAAACCCTTGAGCGCCTCACCCTGGGTCATCAGTACCTTGCGCCCGAGCAGGTCGAGGGCCTGGATGCCGGTGGTGCCCTCGTAGAGCATGGAAATGCGGCTGTCGCGTACGTTCTGCTCCATGCCCCACTCGGCAATGAATCCATGACCGCCGTAGATCTGCACGCCATGGTTGGCGGCCTCGAAGCCGACTTCGGTCATGAACGCCTTGGCGATCGGGGTCATGAAGGCCAGCAGCGCGTCAGCCTTCTTGCGCTCTTCTTCGTCCTGGCTGTACTTGAGAATGTCCACTTGCTTGGCGGTGAAGTAGACCATGGCGCGGTTGCCTTCGGCGAAGGCCTTCATGGTCAGCAGCATGCGGCGGACGTCCGGGTGGACGATGATCGGGTCAGCGGCCTTTTCCGGAGCCTTGGGGCCGGTGAGCGAGCGCATCTGCAGACGGTCGCGGGCATATTTCAGGCCACCCTGGAACGCTACCTCGGCGTGGGCCAGGCCTTGCAGCGCGGTCCCCAGGCGGGCGGTGTTCATGAAGGTGAACATGCAGTTCAGGCCCTTGTTGGCCGGGCCGATCAGGTAACCGGTGGCAGCATCGAAGTTCATCACGCACGTGGCGTTGCCGTGGATGCCCATCTTGTGCTCGAGCGAACCGCAGCTCACGCCATTGCGCTCACCCACGCCGCCTTCGGCGTTGGGCAGGAACTTGGGCACGATGAACAGCGAGATGCCCTTGGTGCCAGCCGGTGCATCGGGCAGGCGAGCAAGGACGATATGAACGATGTTGTCGGCCATGTCGTGTTCACCGGCCGAGATGAAGATCTTCGTACCGCTGACCTTGTATGACCCATCGGCCTGAGGCTCGGCCTTGGTGCGCAGCATGCCCAGGTCGGTACCGCAGTGGGGCTCGGTCAGGCACATGGTGCCGGTCCACTCGCCAGTCACCAGCTTGCTCAGGTAAGTATGCTGTTGCTCTTCGGTGCCATGGGCAGACAGGGTATTCATCGCGCCATGGGAGAGGCCCGGGTACATGCCCCACGACCAGTTCGACTCACCTACCATCTCGCTGATCGCCAGCCCCAGGGACTCTGGCAGGCCCTGGCCGCCATGGTCGACATCGTGGGCCAGGCTCGGCCAGCCGCCTTCGACGAACTGCGCGTAGGCTTCCTTGAAGCCGGTCGGCGTCTTCACGCCCGACTCACTCCAGGTGCAGCCTTCCAGGTCGCCGACGCGGTTCAGCGGGGCCAGCACCTGTTCACAGAATTTCGCACCTTCCTCGAGGATCGCATCGACCATGTCGGGCGTAGCGTCCTGGCAACCCGGCAAGCTTTGATAATGCGCTTCGTAGCCGAGCAGTTCGTCGCGGACGAAGCGGATATCACGCAAGGGGGCTTTGTAATCAGGCATAGCGATGAACCTCAGCTGATAAGTCCGGTTAGGGAGACCGCATTACACCGACCAGCTCTTGGCGGCCTTCGGTCAAACAGTTGTTTGAAACTTACGTTTTAGCGTAGCCGAAGTCAAGGAAGCGGGGAGGGTTTTCACGCCACAGAAAATGGCGTTTGTGCCACACGGATTTGCCCGCATGCGATTGCCATACGCCATGTCGCGCAGAGGCGAACTGCCCTGATTAAAGCAGTGATGGGCCAGGATGACCCGTTGAAAAGACTAATAGCTTTATGCCAGCTGATAGACCGGGCTAGTCCAGCAGGTCCAGTTGCAAGTGCGTCGCGACCACATCAGCCGTGGCTGGCCGGAGCTTGGGCACCCGCCCGAGGCAGGGCGCAGGAAGGCGCTCGGCCAGACTGGCGAGGTTTTCTTCCAGGCGAGAAGTACGCGGCTCGATGATGTTGGCCACCCAGCCCGCCAGTGGCAGGCCATCGTGAGCAATCGCCTCCGCGCTGAGCAAGGCATGGCTGATACAGCCTAACCTGACCCCTACGACAAGAATCACCGGCAGCTGAAGGGCGATGGCGAGGTCCGACAGGCTAGCCTGACCCGACAGTGGCACCCGCCAGCCGCCCGCGCCTTCGATCAAGGTGAAATCGGCGCCCTGGGCCAGCACCTCCCGCATCGGGTCGAGCAGCGCCTGAACACTCAAGGTCACTCCCGCCTCCCGCGCGGCCAGGTGCGGCGCGATGGCAGGCTCGAAGGCAAAGGGATTGACCTGCTCGTAAGGCAACTTCACCGAGCTTTCGGCGATCAACGCCTGGGCATCGGCGTTGCGCAGCCCCTTGCCGGTCAGCGTGCAACCGGAGGCGACCGGCTTTGCGCCGAGCGTGCTCAACCCGCTTAGACGCGCGGCATGCAACAGGCCAGCGGCGATGGTGGTCTTGCCAACATCGGTGTCTGTTCCTGCGATGAAGTATCCCCGGCTCATTTCACTCTCCTCCCGCCAATGGCTTGCGCAAGACACCATAGACCACCTGATAGGTGGCTGGCAGTCCCTGAGGCTGGCGAAAGCCTTCATAGGCCTTCAGCAAGGCCTGCATGCGGGCGCGCCCTGTAAGGCCGGTGGGACGGCCAGGATTGAGGTTGTGGGCGCCGAGCGCCTTGAGCTCATGGGTCAGGTCGCGCACGTCGCTGTAATGCAGGACCTCGGCCCGACGCGTCAGATCGAGCACCTGCAGACCGCTGTCGGCGCACAGGCGCTGGTAATCCTCGAATCGCCGGAAGCGGTTGACGTGCACCAGTCCGTCTACCGCCTGCCAGCTGTCACGCAGCTCCTGCAGGGTGCCGACGCACAGGCTGCTGAACGCCAGCAGGCCACCGGGGCGCAGCACCCGGTGCGCTTCCTCGAGCACCGCGCCAAACTGACTGCACCACTGCACCGCAAGGCTGGTGAACACCACGTCGATGCTGGCATTGCGCAGCGGCAGACGTTCGGCATCGCCGGCCACGTGGTGCTGCGCGCCGCCTGCGCTGCGGGCGTGGCGCAGCATCCCTTCGGCAATGTCCACCGCAACGCCCGACGCTTGCGGGTAACGCTCGCTCAGTTGCCGACTGAAATAGCCGGTGCCGCTGCCCAGATCGAGCCATCTGCCGGGCTGCAGACCGGCAGGCAACTGTCCTAGCAACGCCTCGCCGACCGCGCGCTGCAAAGCCGCGACGCTGTCATAGCTGGCAGCAGCCCGGGAAAACGAGGCGGCCACCTGGCGCTTGTCAGGCAAAGCGCCGGGCGGCGTGGGCCGGGAAAGATCAGTCATCGCCACTCTCATGCAAGAAACTCTTGATGCCCGTCGCCAGCTCCTGGGGATATTCCAGCAGGAAGGCGTGGGCGCTGTCTTCGACCAGGCCGACTTCGACGTCTGGCAAAAGGTCGCTCAACGCCTGCGCAGCCTCGGCCGGCACCAGGGCGTCGTTGCCCGCGAACAGGTGCAACTGCGGCCCTGCATAGCGCTCCAGAGCACCGCGGGTGTCAAGCTGCTCCAGTACGCGCAGGCCGTTGGCCAGGTAGAGCGGGTCGGTGTCGGGTACCCCTACGCCGAGCAGGCGCATCAGGCTGCGCGGCGTCTGCGCGCCCTCGCTGCACAGGCTGCGAAAACGCTTGAGGGTGACCTGAGGATGGCTGCGGCAGCCGTCCAGGAATGTCGCGAAGGTGTCGGGCGCCATGCCGTGGGGCCAGTCTGGCCGGGCCACGAAGCTTGGGTTGCTGGCAAGTGTAAGCAGCCCGCAGCAATGATCGCCGCGACGCTCGGCCAGAAGGCTTGCCAGCATGCCGCCGAGGGACCAGCCGCCCAGCCAGGTATCGGTAGGCAGCTTGCGGTGCAGGTAGTCGACCCACGCACCGAGATCCGCCTCGGCCAGCTCAGGCAAAGACACCAGTTCGATCTGCAGGTGTGGGTCCTGGGCGCGAAGGCTGGCGGCCAGCGGTTCCAGGGAAGCGGTCCCCAGGCCCCAGCCGGGCAGCAGGACAAGACGGTTACGCATCGGCAGTCTCCAACAGTGGGTGACACTCGGCCAATGCATTCAACAATAGCTGCACCTGCGCCTCGCTGTGCGCGGCGCTCAGGGTTACCCGCAGCCGCGCACTGCCGGCGGGCACGGTGGGCGGGCGGATCGCGGTGACCAGCAGGCCACGCTCGCGAAGCAACCGGGACAGGTGCATCGCCCGCGCGCTGTCGCCGATGACGATGGGCTGGATCGGGGTCACGCTTTCCATCAGTTCAAGCCCCAGCGCCAGCGCACCCTCGCGGAACTGACGGATCAGCGCAGCCAGGTGCTCACGGCGCCAGTGCTCGCGGCGCAGCAGTTCCAGGCTCTTCAACGTCGCACACGCCAGCGCCGGTGGCTGGCTCGTAGTGTAGATATAGGGACGCGCGAATTGCACCAGCGACTCGATCAGCTCCTCGCTGCCCGCCACGAAGGCCCCAGCGGTGCCACAGGCCTTGCCCAAGGTGCCGATCAGTACTGGCACCTGCTCGATGCCCAGGCCGAAATGTTCGACGATGCCGCCGCCATTGCGCCCCAAGGTACCCAGGCCATGGGCGTCGTCGACCATCAGCCAGGCATCGCGCGCCTGGGCTGCAGCGGCCAGGGCCGGCAGGTTGGCAAGGTCGCCGTCCATGCTGAACACGCCGTCGGTGACCACCAGGGTATTGCCCACCGCCTTGTCCAGGCGGTTTCGCAGGCTGACGGCGTCGTTGTGCAGGTAACGGCTGAAACGCGCGCCGCTGAGCAACCCGCCGTCGAGCAGCGAGGCGTGGTTGAGGCGGTCTTGCAGCACAGTATCGCCCTGCCCCACCAGCGCCGTCAGCGCCCCAAGGTTGGCCATGTAGCCGGTGGAGAACAGCAATGCCCGCGGCCGCCCGGTCAGCTCGGCGAGGGCCTCCTCGAGTTGGTGATGAGGCGTGCTGTGGCCGATCACCAGGTGCGAGGCGCCGCCGCCGACACCCCAGCGCTCGGCACCCGCGCGCCAGGCCGCGATCACCTCGGGGTGATTGGCCAGGCCCAGGTAATCATTGCTGCAGAACGCCAGCAGCGGCTGGCCGTCGACCACCACCTCAGGCCCTTGCGGGCTCTGCAGCAGTGGCCGTTGCCGGTACAGGTCCGCGGCGCGCCGTTCGGCCAGGCGCGCCCCCAGGTCGAAGGCCATGCTCAGGCCGACGCGGCGTCGTAGAACAGCTCGCTGCTGCGTTGCTCGACCACGGCCTGTTCGATGGCGGCCTGATGAACTTCGTCAGCGTGCCCTTCGCCGGCCTCAGGCTGGATGCCAAGGCGCTTGAACAGCTGCATGTCCTTGTCGGCCTGCGGGTTGGCGGTGGTCAGCAGCTTCTCGCCGTAGAAGATCGAGTTGGCGCCCGCCATGAAGGCCAGGGCCTGCATCTGCTCGTTCATGGCTTCGCGGCCGGCCGATAGGCGCACATGCGACTTGGGCATCAGGATGCGGGCAACGGCCAGCATGCGGATGAAATCGAACGGGTCGACGTCTTCGGCGTTTTCCAGAGGGGTGCCGGCCACCTTGACCAGCATGTTGATCGGCACCGACTCCGGGTGTTCCGGCAGGTTGGCCAGCTGGATCAGCAAGCCGGCACGGTCGTCGAGCGACTCGCCCATGCCCAGGATCCCGCCCGAGCAGATCTTCATCCCGGCATCACGCACATAGGCCAGGGTCTCCAAGCGCTCGCCATAGGTGCGGGTGGTGATGATGCTGCCGTAGAACTCCGGCGAGGTGTCCAGGTTGTGGTTGTAATAGTCCAGGCCGGCGTCGGCCAGGGCCTCGGTCTGCTCGCGGTCCAGCTTGCCCAGGGTCATGCAGGTTTCCAGGCCCAGGGCCTTGACGCCCTGGACCATCTGCAGGACGTAGGGCATGTCCTTGGCTGACGGATGCTTCCAGGCGGCGCCCATGCAGAAGCGCGTGGAACCGATGGCCTTGGCGCGAGCCGCTTCCTCGAGGACCTTCTGCACTTCCATCAGTTTCTGTTTTTCAAGCCCGGTGTTGTAGTGGCCGGACTGTGGACAGTATTTGCAGTCCTCGGGGCAGGCGCCGGTCTTGATCGACAACAAGGTCGACACTTGCACGCGGTTGGGATCGAAATGCGCGCGGTGCACGGATTGCGCCTGGAACAGCAGGTCGTTGAAGGGCTGCTGGAACAGCGCCTTGACCTCGTGCAGGGACCAGTCGTGACGTGTTGTTGCAGTTGTGCTGGCGCTCATCGGCGTTTCCTTGTCTAGGCTCTGTCGGGCGCAGGGACGGACAAGCCCGCCAGCGCATCACGGATAGACCGCATAGTCGAGGAAGCCTCATGCACTGTCAACCATGGTTAAGATCACTGGTTTACAAGTGTACAAATAGTGATCAGGCTTGTTTATTGTGCGATGCCCTGACGGATCAGCCATATCCGCTCTGTACCTGCTGCGAGACAGAGTTGCCCTGGCTCGATGATCAGTGCCTGATCTGCGCTCTGCCGCTGCCGATGCGTGACTTGACCTGCGGCCAGTGCCGCCGCAAGCGGCCTGCCTTCAAGCGGGTCGAGACGCTCTGGCACTACGGATTCCCCATTGATGCGCTGATCACTCGCTTCAAGCACAACAGTCAGTGGCCGCTGGGCCGCCTGCTGGCCGAGCTGCAGGGCAAGGACTTGCAGCACCGTTTCGAGCAGGGGCTGCCGCGCCCCGATCGGCTATTGCCGGTGCCCATGGCACGCGGCCGACTGCGCCAGCGGGGTTTCAATCAGGCCGCGATGCTGGCCCGCTGGCTGAGCGCCCGATTGCACATCCCTTGTGATGAGGCGTTGCTCCAGCGCCCGCGTGACACCCCGGCACAGCAGGTGCTCGGTGCCAAGGCCCGGCAGCGCAACCTGCGCGAGGCGTTCGCACTGGGTCGCGACGAAGCGCTTGATGGCCTGCACCTGGCTCTTGTGGACGACGTCATGACCACCGGCGCCACGGCGCAAGCCTTGGCCGGCCTGCTGCGCCAGGCAGGTGCGCGCCGGGTCGATGTGTACTGCCTGGCGCGCACTGCAAAGCCCGACAAGACTTGACTTGCCCACAGGCGGGCGGCAACGTCGGTCCGGTATCCGATCGAGCCCTTACAGATCATGTCCTTGCCGCTATTGCTCACCCAGCACATCGCCCGCCGCCCGCAACGCATCGCCTTGTTGCAGCACATCGCCGAACAAGGCTCGATCACCCGCGCGGCGAAGGCTGCGGGCATCAGCTACAAGGGGGCGTGGGATGCCATCGACGAGCTCAACAACCTGGCCGCCACCCCGCTGGTGGAGCGCAGTACCGGCGGCAGGGGCGGCGGCGGTGCGCGGTTGTCCGCCGAGGGGCAGCGTGTATTGCGTCTTTACCAGCGGCTGCAGGCGTTGCAGGCGCAGGTCCTGGAGGCGGCCATCGATGACAGCGACCTGGACCTGCTTGGCCGGCTGATGCTGCGCACCAGTGCGCGCAATCAATTGCAGGGTGAGGTGGCCGCGGTCGTGCATGAAGGGCGTCATGACCGGATCCGGCTGGCCCTGCCACAAGGGCTGGAGATCGAGGCGCTGATTACCCGCGACAGCACCGAGCGGCTGGAGCTGGTGCCGGGTGCGCGGGTAGTGGCGTTGCTCAAGGCGGGCTGGGTGCAGGTGCTCGGAGCGCGAGAAGATGCGCAGGCTGGCTGCAATTGTCTGAATGCCAGGGTCGAGGAAGTGCTGGCGGATGGCGATGGGCCAAGCGAGGTGCGGCTGGGATTGGAGAATGGGCAGACGCTGTGTGCGTTTGCCGACAGGGTCGAGGTGGGCAGTGAGGTGCGGGCCCAGTTTCATCCGTCTTATGTATTGATCGGGACACCTGTGTAGGCGCGGCGGTTCGGCGCCCCGACTCGCCCGCGATGGGCCGGTACAGGCAACCGGGACCCCAGGATTGGGATACCATGTCCCAATCCCCTCCGCCCCAGGAACCACCATGTCCCATCCCTTCG
The DNA here is from genome assembly GCF_056312565.1 of Pseudomonas sp. JE3303. NCBI lineage: Bacteria > Pseudomonadati > Pseudomonadota > Gammaproteobacteria > Pseudomonadales > Pseudomonadaceae > Pseudomonas > Pseudomonas sp. JE3303. The sequence continues at coordinate 218,129 of NZ_JBWGIF010000004.1, read as the reverse complement.
ATACCCTCACCCCCGACCTGGTCCTGGACGCCGTGGAAAGCCTCGGCCTGCTCAGCGACGCGCGGGTGCTGGCGCTCAACAGCTATGAAAACCGGGTCTACCAGATCGGCATCGAAGGGGAGCAGCCGCTGATCGCCAAGTTCTACCGTCCGGGCCGCTGGACCGATGCCGCCATCCTTGAAGAACACAGCTTCACCGCCGAACTGGCCGAATGCGAAGTGCCTGTCGTCGCGCCTATCGCGCACGAGGGCCGGACGCTGTTCGAGCACCAGGGCTTTCGCTTCACCCTCTTCCCTCGCCGTGGGGGCCGCGCTCCAGAACCGGGCAACCTCGACCAGCTGTATCGCCTGGGCCAGTTACTGGGCCGCCTGCACGCCGTCGGTTCCACCCGTCCTTTCGAGCACCGTGAAGCGCTGACCATCAGCAACTTCGGCCACGCCTCGCTGGACACCCTGCTGGCCGGCAACTTCGTGCCCAACAGCCTGCTGCCCGCCTTCGAGTCGGTTGCCCGCGATGTGCTCAAGCGGGTCGAGGACGCCTATGCCCGTACTCCGCACCAGACCATCCGCCTGCACGGCGATTGCCACCCCGGTAACATGATGTGCCGCGACGAGGCCTATCACCTCGTCGACCTCGACGACTGCCGCATGGGTCCAGCAGTGCAGGACTTGTGGATGATGCTTGCCGGCAGCCGCGAAGAGCGCCTGGGCCAACTGGCCGAGCTGATGGATGGCTATAACGAATTCCACGACTTCGACCCGCGCCAGTTGGCGTTGATCGAGCCCTTGCGCGCCTTGCGCCAGCTGCACTACAGCGCATGGCTGGCACGTCGCTGGGACGACCCGGCGTTTCCCCGCAGCTTCCCCTGGTTTGGCCAGGAACGATACTGGGGTGACCAGATCCTGGCCCTGCGCGAGCAGATGGCTGCGCTGGATGAGGCGCCGCTCAAATTGTTCTAGAAGCTCGAGACACTCTGTCTACAATAGGCGCCGCCATACTTAGCGACCTAAGCAAGGAATCTGCATGCACGCCGCAAACCCGCGCCGCGGGTACATCCTGGGCCTGAGCGCCTACATCATCTGGGGTCTGTTCCCCCTCTACTTCAAAGTCTTGCAAAGCGTTCCGGCGGTCGAGATCATCGTTCACCGGGTACTCTGGTCCGCGCTGTTCGGCTCGATCGTGCTGTTTTTCTGGAAGCACCCGGGCTGGTGGGGCGAGCTGCGCGCCAACCCGCGCCGCCTGGCCGTGCTGGCCCTGAGCGGCTCGCTGATCGCTGGCAACTGGCTGACCTATGTCTGGGCGGTAAATAACGGCCGCATGCTCGAGGCAAGCCTTGGCTACTACATCAATCCGCTGATCAATGTATTGCTGGGCATGCTGCTGCTCGGCGAGCGTCTGCGCCGCCTGCAATGGCTGGCGGTAGGCCTGGCCGCGGTGGGGGTGGCCCAGCAGGTATGGCAGGTCGGAAGCCTGCCCTGGGTGTCCCTGGCATTGGCCCTGAGCTTTGGCTTCTACGGGCTGATCCGCAAGCAGGCACCGGTCGCTGCGCTGCCTGGGCTGGTGGTGGAGACCTGGATGCTGGTGCCGCTGGCAGCTGGCTGGCTGCTTTTGCATCCTGAGGTCGGCAGCGCCCAGGCGGACTTCTACACCAGTAGCCAGGCCTTGTGGCTGATGGCAGCTGGCCCGGTGACGCTGGTGCCGTTGGTGTGCTTCAACGCCGCCGCCCGGCACTTGCCCTACACTACCCTGGGCTTCTTGCAATACCTGGCCCCGACCCTGGTGCTGCTGCAGGCAACGCTGTTGTTTGGTGAACATCTGTCTTCCAGCACGCTGGTGGCCTTCATGTTCATCTGGGCAGGCCTGGCCATCTACAGTGTCGACGCCTGGCTGAGCCTGCGCCGCCGCAACTGATCAAAAAACACACAAAACCCTGCAGGCCACGGCAAACGTGGCCTGCAGCACGATCTCCCAAGGTTATCCACACCCTCGTCCCCGTGTATCCGGGATAAGTCCTACTCTTCTGGACGCAGCTTCAACTCCACCATCAGGTCGTCGGCCAAGGCTTCGAGCCGTTGCTGCAGGTCGTCCAGCGATAACGTCAGCGGCAGGGCCAGCAAGGCGTCCGCGTGGAACAGCGGCTCGCTGCTCATCGGCGCCGGACGCACCTCGGTGGTAAAGCGCTCCAGGTTGACGCCCTGCTCGGCCAGCAGCCGGGTAATGTCACGCACGATGCCTGGACGGTCGTTACCCACGAGTTCCATGGCGATCGGCTTCCAGGTGCATGACGGCTCGATGCCACTCTCGGCGATGAGCACCCGGATGTCATGGCGAAGCAGGCCTTGCAGGCTGGCGACCAGCCCGTCGTAGGACTCGGCCGGCACCGCCACCCGCAGGATCCCGGCAAACTGTCCGGCCATCCGCGACATGCGGCTCTCCAGCCAATTGCCATTGTGGTCGGCGATGCACTCGGCAATACGCTCGACCTGGCCAGCCTTGTCAGGGGCAATCACAGTGAGTACAAGATGATCCACGGGCCAGTCCTCTTCGCTCAGGCTTTGACGAGACAGTTTTCCACGACGCCGGGAAAGTATAGGCAAGGCGCGGCATCCTGCCGCAGGAGCATCACTCAAAGAATCGTGTACTGTTTTGAGATTTATCTGGAACAATCCACAAGATATTTGCGAACATACTCCTCCCAGCGTGACTTCGAGCGACCTACGGGTCGCAGTACGACGCTTTTGGTCTGATATTCACAAGCGTGAGGCATCATGTAGTATGCCTTCGCGTGGACTACAAAACCGTCGTTTCGATTTCTGTACGATGAAGCGAAATAGCTGAGCAGAGTGAGGCAAGCAATGACTGAACACGTTCAAGTCGGTGGCCTTCAGGTCGCCAAGGTTCTGTACGACTTCGTCAACGACGAAGCCATTCCCGGGACCGGCATCGTCGCCGAGCAGTTCTGGGCAGGTGCGGAAAAAATCATCCACGACCTCGCTCCCAAGAACAAAGCTCTGTTGGCCAAGCGCGACGCCCTGCAAGCGCAGATCGATGCCTGGCACCAGGCGCGCAAAGGCCAGGCCTTTGACGCTGCCGGCTACAAGAGCTTCCTTCAGGAAATCGGCTACCTGCTGCCGCCAGCCGACGACTTCCAGGCAACGACGCAAAACGTCGATGAAGAAATCGCCCGCATGGCCGGCCCGCAGCTGGTAGTGCCAGTGATGAATGCCCGCTTTGCCCTCAACGCCTCCAACGCCCGCTGGGGCTCGCTCTATGATGCGCTGTACGGCACCGATGCCATCAGCGATGAAGGCGGCGCCGAAAAAGGCAAAGGCTACAACACGCTGCGTGGCAACAAGGTCATCGCCTTCGCCCGCGCCTTCCTCGACGAAGCCGCACCCCTGGAAAACGGCTCGCACGTCGACGCCAGCGCCTATCGCATCGAAGGCGGCAAGTTGCTGGTCGCCCTCAAGGGTGACAACACGAGCGGCCTGCGCGATGAAGCACAGCTGATCGGTTTCCATGGCGACGCAGCGGCGCCAACCGCCATCCTGCTCAAGCACAACGGCCTGCACTTTGAAATCCAGGTCGATGCCAGCACCCCGGTTGGCAGCACCGATGCCGCAGGGGTCAAGGACATCCTCATGGAATCGGCCCTGACCACCATCATGGACTGCGAAGACTCGGTCGCCGCGGTCGATGCCGACGACAAGGTCGTGGTGTACCGCAACTGGCTGGGGCTGATGAAGGGTGACCTGTCCGAAAGCGTCAGCAAGGGTGGCAAGACTTTCGTCCGCACCATGAACCGGGACCGCGAGTACACTGCCCCCAACGGCGGCCAGGTCACCTTGCACGGCCGTTCGTTGCTGTTCGTGCGTAACGTCGGCCACCTGATGACCATCGACGCCATTCTGGACAAGGACGGCAACGAAGTGCCGGAGGGCATTCTCGACGGCCTGATGACCAACCTGGCCGCTGTGCACAACCTCAACGGCAACACCACCCGCAAGAACACCCGCACCGGCTCTGTCTACATCGTCAAGCCGAAGATGCATGGCCCCGAAGAAGCAGCCTTCACCAACGAGCTGTTCGGCCGCGTCGAAGACGTGCTCAAGCTACCGCGCAACACCCTGAAGGTCGGCATCATGGACGAGGAACGCCGCACCACGGTCAACCTCAAGGCCTGCATCAAGGCCGCTGCCGAACGCGTTGTGTTCATCAACACCGGTTTCCTCGACCGTACCGGCGACGAAATCCACACCTCCATGGAAGCCGGCGCCGTCGTGCGCAAGGGCGTCATGAAGAACGAGAAGTGGATCGCTGCCTACGAGAACAACAACGTCGACGTGGGCCTCGCCACCGGCCTGCAGGGCCGCGCGCAGATCGGCAAGGGCATGTGGGCCATGCCGGACCTGATGGCGGCGATGCTCGAACAGAAGATCGCCCATCCACTGGCGGGCGCCAACACCGCGTGGGTCCCGTCGCCAACCGCCGCGACCTTGCATGCCCTGCACTATCACAAGGTCGATGTGCAAGCGCGACAGGCCGAGCTGGCCCGACGCGCACCCGCGTCGGTCGACGATATCCTGACCATCCCGCTGGCCGCCGATACCAACTGGTCCGACGAAGAAATCCGCAACGAGCTGGATAACAACGCCCAGGGCATTCTCGGCTACGTGGTGCGCTGGATCGACCAGGGCGTGGGTTGCTCCAAGGTGCCGGACATCAACGACGTCGGCCTCATGGAAGACCGCGCGACGCTGCGTATTTCCAGCCAGCTGCTGGCCAACTGGCTGCGCCATGGCGTGGTCAGCGAAGATCAGGTGATGGAGAGCTTGAAGCGCATGGCCGCGGTGGTCGACCGGCAGAACGCCAACGACCCGCTGTACCGCCCGCTGGCGCCGGACTTTGACAGCAATATCGCCTTCCAGGCGGCGGTCGAACTGGTGATCGAAGGTGCCAGGCAGCCGAACGGCTACACCGAGCCAGTTCTGCACCGTCGGCGCCGCGAGTTCAAGGCGCGCCACAAGGGCTGATGCATCCTGCGGCTGCTCCCCCTTGTGGGGGCAGCCCTGCCTTCAACCCTCCAGCCCCAGCTCCTTCCTCACCAGCCCCAGCAGTTTCCCCAGATCCACCGGCTTGAGCAGAAAATCCACCACCCCCAGGTGCATCACGTTCACCGCCTCTTTCACATCGGTTTCTCCCGACACGACGATAATCGACAGTGCAGCCCGCTCGGACTCACGGATGCGCCGGATCAGCTCGATGCCATCGTCGGGTACCATGCGCAGGTCGGTGATCATCACGCCGATGCGCGGCTCACGCCGGAGACAGTCCAGAGCCGCCAGGGCGCCATCGGCACCAATGCAGTCGAGCCCCTTGCTTTTCAGGTAGAGACACAGCGCCTCGCGGTTGACCGCGTTGTCGTCCACTATCAGCACCTGCTGCGCCGATGCAGGGGGTGCGTTCACCATGGCCAACGCCTTGCGTTCAGCGTCAGTCAGTATGTCGTCGTGCTCAGCCATGGCCATCCCAGAGAAAAAACCCTTTGAATCAAGTTCAGACCTCAAACCGATACCTTGCAAACTGCCTTTCGTCGGCTATTTGACACCGAACCCGTCCAACCGCCACCACGGCGACATCTAGACTTACGTCCAATGGGCACCGCGACGCGGTCCGCCGACCATGGGGGCTCTAGAACAACAATGTCCGCGTACATGCGCCGACACAACCGCGGTCAGTTTCATGAGCACAATGGACGCCTACAGCCGGGCTGGTAAAACAGCCGTTCTTCAGAACATCCAGGGCACGATGCAGTTCCTGCAACGCTTTCCGCCGTTCAATCAGATGCAGCATAGCCACCTGGCATTCCTGGTCGAACAGTGCCAGCTGCGTTTCTATGCCGCTGGCGAGAGCATCATCAGGCCCGCCGACGGCCCCGTCGAGCATTTCTACATCGTCAAGCAAGGCCGCGTGGTGGGCGAGCGCCAGCATGTGTCGCGCGCTGGCGTGGAGACTACGTTTGAAATCACCACAGGCGAGTGTTTCCCCCTTGCCGCGCTACTTGGCGAACGGGCAACGCGCACCGAGCATGTGGCGGGTGAAGACAGCTTCTGTCTCCAACTGAACAAGACGGCGTTCATCCGCCTGTTCTCGCTGTGCGAGGTTTTCCGCGACTTTGCCCTGCGCGGGGTGAGCAGCCTGCTCGATCAGGTCAACCAGCAGGTGCGGCGGCGCGCGGTCGAAACCTTGGGCAGTCAGTATTCGCTCAACACCCGCCTGGGCGAGCTGGCGATGCGCCACCCGGTAGTGTGCGACCCCGCCATGCCGGTGCGAGAGGCGGTGCGGCTGATGCACGAGCAACAGGTCGGCAGCATCGTGATCGTCGATGCACAGCGCTTTCCGGTCGGCATCTTCACCCTGCGCGACCTGCGCCAGTTGGTTGCCGGTGTCAGCGCCGAGTTCACCGCCCCGATCAGCCAGCACATGACCGCCGCACCCTTTTATCTCAGCCCCGATGCTTCGGCGTTCGATGCGGCCATGGCCATGACCGAGCGGCATATCGCGCACGTCTGCCTGGTGGACAACCAGCGGCTGTGTGGCGTGGTGTCGGAGCGTGACCTGTTCTCGCTGCAACGGGTCGACCTGGTGCACCTGGCGCGCACCATCCGCCATGCCCCGCGCCTGGAAGTTCTGGTGTCGCTGCGTGGCGAGATCGGCCAGCTGGTCGAGCGCATGCTGGCCCATGGTGCGTCAGCCACACAGATCACGCAAATCATTACCCTGCTCAACGATCACACCGTCTGCCGGGTGATCGAGCTGGCGCTGCAGGAAAAAGGCGACCCAGGTATTCCTTTCAGCTGGCTGTGTTTCGGCAGCGAGGGCCGCCGCGAGCAGACATTACACACCGACCAGGACAACGGCCTGCTTTTCGAGGCCCGTGACGATGCCCACGCCGGTGTGATCCGGGCACAGCTGCTGCCCCTGGCGCAGTTCATCAACCAAAGCCTGGCCCAGTGTGGCTTTACCCTGTGCCAGGGTAACGTGATGGCCGGCAACCCCGAGCTGTGCCTGTCCCGCGCAGAGTGGGCACGGCGCTTTGGCGCGTTTATCCGCGAAGCGACGCCCGAGAATCTGCTGGCGTCGAGCATCTATTTCGACCTGCGGGTGGTGTGGGGCGACGAGCAGGCCTGCGAACAACTGCGCCGCGGCATTCTCGATCAGGTCGCCGACAATCGTCTGTTCCAGCGCATGATGGCCGATAATGCTTTGCGCCAGCGTCCGCCGGTAGGCCGGCTGCGTGAGTTCGTGCTGACCCGTCAGGGTGGTGACAAGGCAGCCACCCTAGACCTCAAGGTCCAGGGCCTGACGCCCTTCGTCGATGGAGCGCGGCTGCTCGCGCTGGCCAATGGCATCAGCGCCAACAATACCCTTGAACGTCTGCGCCAGCTGGTCGCCAAAGGCGTTATCGAGCCACTCGACGGCGGTGCCTATGAGGAGGCCTATCATTTCATCCAGCAGACGCGCATGCAGCAACACCAGCGCCAGACCCGACAGAACCAGCCGTACTCCAACCGCCTGGACCCGGACAGCCTCAACCAGCTGGACCGGCGCATCCTGCGCGAGTCGCTGCGCCAGGCCCTGCGCCTGCAAGCGAGCCTGGCCCTGCGGTACCAGCTATGAACCTGTTCGCCTGGCTGCGCCCTACCGCGCCTGAACTCGACGATGCCCTGCGCCAGCGCCTGGCCCGGCTGCCGCAACCCGCACCGCTCGGCGTGCACTCACTGCGCGAGCAGCGCTGGGTAGTGCTGGACCTGGAAACCAGCGGCCTCAACCTCAATCGTGACCAGGTGCTGTCGATCGGCGCCGTGGCTATAGAGGACGGCGCGATCGACTTTGCTCAGCAGTTCGAGCGCACCCTGCATCGTCCCACCCAGAAGACCAATCCCAGCGTGCTGATCCATGGCCTGGGCCCCAGTGCCCTGGCGGCAGGGTGCGAACCGACCGAGGCCTTGGCCGACCTGCTGGAATTCATCGGCGACAGCCCCGTGCTGGCATTCCATTCGGCCTTTGACGAGCACATGCTGGGTCGTGCCTTGAAGGATAGCCTGGGCTATCGCCTGCAAAATTCGTTTCTCGATGTTGCGCAATTGGCACCGCTGCTCAACCCCGATGTAGTACTGCGTGAAGCGGGGCTGGATGACTGGATCGCCTGCTTCGGCCTGCAGGTACCCGCCCGCCACCATGCCGGCGCCGATGCCCAGGTCACGGCCGAGCTGGCGCTGATCCTGTTCAGCCAGGCCCGCCGCCAGCAGCTCGATAGCCCATTGCAGCTTGGCCAGCGTCTGCAACAGTGGCGCCGGCGCAAGGTACAGAACCACGGCCTGTGATGGCATTCCGATAAGCGTCGATTGCAACCGACGGCTTGCCTCTGCAACAATCGCGAATAATTATCGTTAGTTAACGCATTGTTTCGGGGGACGTCGTGTCGTCTGTGCAGAGTCCACACGCCGAGCTGGTCGGTGCGCTGTACCGCGACCACCGCGCCTGGCTGCTTGCCTGGCTGCGGCGCAATACTGCCTGCCGACAGCGCGCCGAAGACCTGAGCCAGGATACCTTCGTACGCCTGCTCGGCCGCGACCAGCTCAGCGCACCGCGCGAGCCTCGTGCCTTTCTGGTTGCCGTCGCCCGCGGCCTGCTGTTCGACCACTTCCGCCGGGCCGCACTGGAACAGGCCTACCTGGCCGAGCTGGCGCTGATGTCGACGGCCGACCAGCCCTCTCCCGAGATCCAGCACCTTATCCTCGAAGACCTCAAGGCCATCGACCTCCTGCTCGGCAAACTATCGAGCAAGGCCCGTGCCGCGTTCCTGCATTACCGCCTCGACGGCATGGGTCAGGCCGAGATCGCCGAGCGCCTGGGCGTATCGGTGTCGCGCGTACGCCAGTACCTGGCCCAGGGCATGCGCCAGTGCTACATCGCCCTCTACGGGGAACCAACGTGAGCTCCGCGCCGGTATCGGCCCAGGTGCTGGACGCCGCGATCGCCTGGAAGCTGTGCCTGGACGACGGCAGCGGCTCGGCCGAGGAGCGCGGCCGGTTCATACGCTGGCATGCCGCCAGCGAAGAGCACGCGCGGGCCTGGCTGCAGCTGGGCATGCTCGACCAGCGCGTCAGTGCCGCCGCCGGCCCCGCGCGCCAGGCGCTGCTGCAATCACGCACCCTCCTGCGCCGGCGTGCCGGCAAGCTTGGCAGCGGCCTGGCCGGCGTCCTGCTGATCGTCAGCTTGCTCACCTGGGCCGACGCGCCGTCGCTCTCACCGCAGTACTGGCTGGCCGACCAGCGCACCGCCACTGGCGAGCTGCGCACGCTGCGCCTGGAGGACGGTACCTTGATCAGCCTCAACACCCATTCGGCGGTCGACCTGCGGTTCGACGCCAGGCAGCGGCTGATTGTCCTGCATCAAGGCGAGATCTCGATCGAGACAGGCCATGCCGACACGCGCCCGTTCGTGGTGCGCACCGACGATGGCCACCTGCGGCCCTTGGGCACGCGTTTTCTGGTCAAGCGCGAAGCCCACGGCACCCGCCTGGAAGTGCTGCAGTCGGCCGTGGCCGCGCAACCGCTCAACAGTGGCGACGAACAGGTGCTGCGCGAAGGCCAGCAAGCGCTGATGAGCGCCGACAGCCTTGGTCAGGCCACCCCGGTGCCAGCCGGAGCCGATGCCTGGACCCGCGGCATGCTGGTGGTCGACAACGTCCGTCTGGCTGACCTGGTGGCGACCCTTGCGCAGTACCGCAGCGGTCATCTGGGGGTCGCCGATGAGGTCGCCGATCTGCGCGTGACCGGCAGTTTTCCCCTGACCGACACCGACCTGGCGCTGGCATCGCTGCTGCCGGTGCTCCCGGTGAAGGTCGAGCAGCACACACCGTGGTGGGTAACGGTGCTGCCGCGCTAGCAGCACGCAAGCTACAAGCCACCGAGCTTTTTCTTGCAGCTTGCAGCTTGAAACTTGCAGCTGCCCCCTGACACTTTTTCGATCTCGTTCGGCAAGGAAGCAGTTCGCACTTATCCGTCTAGGAGCCGCTGCATGTCCCGTGCTGTTGTCACTTACCTGCGTCCCAGCCTGATGGCCCTGGCCATTGCCCTGGCCAGCCCTGCGCTTTGCGCCGCCGATCTGTCGGCCATGCGCGGCTACGACCTGCCTAGCGCCCCTCTGGCCAGCACCCTGAACCAGATCGCCAGCCAGGCCGGTATCGCCCTCGCGCTGGACCCCGCTCTCGTCAGCGGACGTACCTCCGCGCCGGTCACCGGCCAGCACGACGCCCTCGGCGCCCTGCAGGCCGCCCTGAGCGGTACTGGCCTGCAGCTGCAGCAGAGCAGCGCCGGCAGTTACAGCCTGGCCGCTACGCCGGAGGGCAGCCTGGCCCTTCCGGAAACCAGCATCGATGCCAGCAGCAGCTATGAAAGCGCCTGGGGCGCAGCGAGCGGGTATGTGGCGAGCCGTACGGCGGCTGGGACCAAGACCGATACCGCCATCTCCGAGCTGCCTCGCTCCGTGACGGTTGTCACTCGCCAGCAGATGGAAGACCGCTCTGTTCTCAACCTCAATGACGCCTTGCGTTATACCGCAGGGGTACAAAGCAGCGGCTATGGCTCCGACTCGCGAAGCGACTGGCTGCTGGTTCGTGGCTTCGTGCCCACCCAGTTCCTCGATGGCCTGCCGCTGCCCAAGGGCAACTATGCCACCCCGAAAATCGAGCCCTGGAACCTGGAACGCGTCGCCGTATTGCGGGGCCCAGCCTCATCCGTCTATGGCCAGACCCCGCCCGGCGGGATGCTGGACATGACCTCACGCCGCCCGCAGTACGAAGCTAGCCACGAAGTTGAAGTGCAGGCCGGCAGCAACGAACACAAGCAGATCAGTTTCGACAGCACCGGCAATATCGACGATCAAGGCCAGTTCCTCTATCGCCTGAGCGGTACCGTGCGTGACAGCAACTCGCCGGTCGACCATATTCCCGACAAGCGCTACAACGTCGCGCCCAGCCTGACGTGGAACATCAACGACGACACCAGGCTGACCTTCATCTCGCAGTACACCCGGGACGATACCGGCATCACCGGTCAGTTCCTGCCGCTCCAGGGCACCAAGCTCAGCAGCGCTGCCGGCAAGATCTCACACCACAAGAACCTGGGCGATCCGGACTGGGAGTCCTACGACCGCACCTACTACGCACTGGGGTATGCCTTCGAGACGCGCCTGAACGACACCTGGCAGTTCCGCCAGAACCTGCGGTACACCCGCAACGAGCTGGACTTCAAGGGTATTACCGCCGGTGGCTCGATCTGGCCTGCGGGGCCAGACGAGGCCGTGGGCGAGGATGGCACCGTCCAGCGCACCGCAGGCATCGTGGAAGAGGACATCAGCCAGTTCGCCGTGGACAACAACTTCCAGGCCGATTTCCAGACCGGCGCCATTGCCCACACCCTGTTGCTGGGCCTCGACCACCAGCGGTCGACCAGCGATGCCCGCTGGCAGTGGGGTTCGGCCGGGGTGCCGCCCAGCAACATCCATGACCCGGTCTACGGTCAGGACTTCTCCAAGGTCGACTTCCTCGACATGTACGACTACACGCAGAAGACCCAGCAGACCGGCCTCTACATCCAGGACCAGATGGCCCTGGACAACTGGCGCCTGAGCCTGGGCGGACGCGAGGACTGGGTTCATACCGGGACCACGTTCCATAACATGGGTGACGCGACCAATACCCAGCGCGACAGGAAATTCAGTGGTAACGCCGCGCTGAGCTATGTCTTCGACAATGGCCTCACGCCCTACATTTCCTACGCGGAATCTTTCCAGGCTGCATCCGGCTCGACGGTCAACAGTACCGATGCGTTCAAGCCGACCGAAGGCAAGCAGTACGAGCTGGGCCTCAAGTACCAGCCGCCTGGCAGCGCGACCTTGCTGACTGCAGCGGTGTTCGACCTGACCCAGGAAAACATGTCGGTCACCGAGGGTAACGTCACCCGACAGGTGGGTGAAGTACGGGTCCGCGGCCTGGAGCTTGAAGCCAGCTCCGACGTCAACGAAAGCCTGAAACTGATCGGGTCGTACACCTACAACGACAGCGAGATCATCAAGGGCACGAGTGCCGAGGAAGGCAAGCGCATGAGCCAGGTCCCGCGTAACCAGGCCACGGCCTGGGCTGACTACACTTGGCGCACCGGCCCGCTGGACGGCTTCGGGGTAGGCGTTGGTGTGCGTTACGTGGGCGACACCTACGGCAACACGACCAATACGGATTGGGGACATGTGGGCTCCTACACCGTCTATGACGCATCGGTGCACTATGAGCTCGGCCGCCTGAACAACACACTCAAAGGCGTGACGGTTGCCATGGACGCCAAGAACGTCTTCAACAAGGACTACCTGTCCACCTGCGACGGTTACTATTGCTACTACGGCGACGAACGCAACGTGGTGGCAAGCGTCAACTACAAGTTCTGATGCAGCTCCGGGGCAACCATGAAAAGCCTAACCATCCGCCGCTGGTCGGTGGTCCACACCTGGACCAGCCTGATCTGCACGCTCTTCCTGGTGCTGCTGGCCTTGACCGGCCTGCCGCTGATCTTCCACCACGAACTGGAGCACCTGCTCGGCGATGCGCCTGAACTGCGCGAGATGCCTGCGGACACGCCGCACCTGGACCTCGAGCAACTGGTCCGCAAGGCCGAGGCACACCGCCCCGGCGAGGTGATGCAGTACTTCGGCTACGACGAAGACGACCGCAACGGCGTGGTCGCCATAATGGCGGCTACCGCGGGCACCGAGCCCAATTCCTCGCACACCTTCATGCTTGATGCCCGCACCGGCGAAGCCGTGGCCATGCCGTCGGCCAACGGCGGCATCATGCTGTTCCTGCTACGCCTGCATGTGGACATGTTCGCCGGCCTGCCCGGCAAGTTGCTGCTGGCGTTCATGGGGTTGCTGTTCGTCATCGCGATCATATCGGGCACCGTGCTTTACGCGCCGTTCATGCGCCGCCTCGAGTTCGCTACCGTACGTCACGAAAAATCCCGCCGCCTGCGCTGGCTCGACCTGCACAATCTGATCGGCATCGTTACCCTGACGTGGGCCCTGGTAGTCGGCGTCACCGGGGTGATCAGCGCCTGCGCTGACCTGGTCATCGCCGCCTGGCGCAACGAAAGCCTTGCAGCAATGGTTGCGCCCTACCGCGACGCGCCACCCTTGACCGAACGCGCGCCAGCCAGCCGCCTGCTGCAAATCGCCAACGAGACGGTCCCAGGCATGCAGGCCGACTTCATTGCCTTCCCCGGAACACGCTTTTCCAGCGAGCACCACTATGCGGTGTTCATGAAAGGCAGCACCCACCTTACCTCGCACCTGCTCACACCCGTGCTCATCGACGCTCGGACGCTCGCCGTCACCGCTGTTGGCGAGCGCCCCTGGTACATGGACGCCATGGGCCTGTCCCAGCCGCTGCACTTCGGTGACTACGGCGGCCGGCCAATGCAGATCCTCTGGGCAGTGCTCGATGTGCTGACCATCATCGTGCTGGGGAGCGGGGTCTACCTGTGGTGGGGCAAGCAGCGGCGTCCCCAGGCGAGGGAGGCGCGGGCATGAGCCACAAGTCGCAGGCGACCGGGCGCATCTTCGCCTGGCCGCTGGTCATCGGCCTGCTGGGCGCCATGGGCCTTTTCGCCGCACTGCTGGGCGATGGCGGATGGGATGCGCTGTCGTGGATTGGCCTGGGGGTGCCTGCAGTGCTGGGACTGCGCGGGCTTTGGCCAGGACGCAGGCGCTGAACCAGCAGGCTACCGCACGTGCTGGCCAGAGGCGGCGCAGCATGCCCGGCCTCTACTCGGTAATACGCGGCAGAAGCTGATCCAGGCGTTGATACAGGGCGCTGCTGGCAGGCCAGTTGCGCAGCAGCCGCGCCCGGTCACGGGCAAAGGCCGGAGCGAAGCTGAGGCTGGTGGCGTGCTGGGTCATGGCGTCCAGGTCGATCAGCGACCACTGGCCGTCCTGCCAGAACAGATTATGGCCCTTCATGTCGCCATGGCTGATGCGCTCTCGGATCAGCTGTTGCAGCAGTTGTTGCAGGGCTTGCAACTGCGCTTCTGGAACCTCGCCGCTATCTACATAAGGCGCAAAGCTTGCGACCAGGTCTGGCCCGTCGGCGTACTCCGTCACGAGATAGGCGCGGCTGCGCAGGCCCATCACCCGCTGCTCCAGCACTGCCAGCGGCTTGGGGGTGGCGATGCCGAGAAACTCCAGGCGATGCCCTTCGATCCACGAGTGCCAGGCCCGGCTGGGGCGCCAGAAACGCTTGAACCAGTGGGCGGTGTTCTTGATGTTGTAGCGCTTGAGCACGAGCGGGTGCCCGCCTACCTCGACCCGCGCCACACTGGCCGCGCCGCCGGTCTTGTACAGGTGACCCTGGTCGATCAGCGCATCGGCCTGTTCCAGGACCGGCAGCAGCGCATCCAACTGCTTGCGGCGGACCGCGCGCAGGCCCGACAACGTGCGCTCGACGCTGAACAGCGTGCACTCGCGCCCAGCCTTGTCGAGGTAGTCCTTCAAGCGCCAGCTGCGCACCTTGTCGACCTGTTTCTGCAAGGCCTCCAGCGGCAGGGCGTGCTCGCCGTTGGCCAGCAGATAGTGCACCAGCAGCTCTTCGATGAACGGTTCAAGGCGCTTGGGCAACTGGGCGAAGAACACGCCGAGATTTTCCAGCACTCGCTGGCGGGACAGAGGCTGTCCCGCTTGCTCGGCCTTGATCCCGGCGCCATCGATCAGGTAAAGCCGGCCGTCATGACGCAGCAGGTTGTCCAGGTGCAGGTCGTCCTGCCACAGCCCCTTGGCGTGCATCTGCGCCACGGCCGTCAGCGCTTCGCAAAGCACGACGTGCTGCTCGTCTGCCAGCGGCGGCAGGCCCTCGACCTCGGCCCAGGCGTCGCCCAGGCTCTGGGCGTCTTCGAGAAACTCGAACAGCAGCCAGCCGCCCTCTCCCTGTTCAAGGCCCTCAGCCAGCAGCTGCGGGGTGGTCAGGCCTTGGGCAGCCATCAGGCGCACGCCGTCGCGCTCGCGCTGGAAGTGACGCGGCGCGTTGCCGCCGACCAGCAGCTTGGCCAGCACGGTACGCCCACGCCAGATACCGGCGCCGACATAGCGCTGGCCCGGCAGCACGCGCAACAGGGTGAGCAGTTGCAGTTCGGCAGGGCCGGCCGCATCGGCCAGGGACACCGACAGCGGCAGCGCCGGGGCGCGCCCGGCGTTCTTGAGTTCAGACAAACGCATCAGCGGGCCTCTTTTTCACGTCGGCGGCGCACCAGGCGCTGCAACCAGGTATCGACCAGCGCACTGTCCGCTGGCTGCTCGAGGTAGGCGGCGAGCAAGGTGCGCACATCCCCCTCGCTCCAGGCACCCGCCCGGCGCAGCAGCGGCTCCAGGTCCTTGAGCCGGTCACGCTGGCCAAACAGCAATGGCCGGGTTTTTTCCAGGTCGATCAGTTGCGCTTGCCAGCCAGTGCTGCGCACACGCAGGAAGATATGCTTGGGGTAGAAGCAGCCGTGTACCTGTCCTGCCTTGTGCAGCGTACGCGCAAGCTGTCCGCAGGCCTGCAGGATACCCACTCGCGGGGCGGCATCCAGCTGCGGCCATTGGCCGAGCAGGCCATCCAGATCGCTCCACTCGTCCAGCGCGCGGGTCATGAGGATCGCCCGCCGCTCGCCGGCCACCCTGCGCTCACCATAGAACACTGCCTGCAACGCCGGGATATGCAACTGCTGGTAGCGGCTGATGTTGCGAAACTCGCGGGCAAACGTCGGCTCGCCGAATGGGCTGTGCAGGGTGCGGGTCAGGTAGTCGCTCTGGCGCTTGAGGTAGTAGCCCTTGCCTTCGAGCTCCAGGCGATAGACGCTGCTCCAGCCGCCACGCCCGGTGTTGGGCTCGTCCACGGCGTCGAGCTGCAGCGCCCACAGGGCGTCGAACTCGGTCAGGCCATGACGTTGCAGCAGCGCCACGTCGGCGCTGGCCAGGTAATCGCTCATTCGCGTCCCTCGAAAAAATCCACCACGAGCCGGATGCGTTTCTTGTCCGCCGCGTTCAAGCGTTGGTGCCCGCGGTATTGCAGATAGAAACGCAGGCGCTGTGTCGCCGACAGGTGATATTTGGCGACCTTGTCCAGGCAGGCCAGGTCCTTGATGACCCGGTGGCGCAGCATGAAGCCGCGCCAGAAATCGCCGGTCGGGCAGTCGATGAAAAATAGCGTGCCCCGGTCATCGACCAGCAGGTTGCGCCATTTCAGGTCGTTGTGGGTGAAATGATGATCGTGCATCACCCGCGTGTGACGGGCCAACTGGCGGCTCAGGTGATCGACCCAGCCCCGGTCGGCCAGGCGCGCATCGTTGCGCTCGGCGAGCACCGACAGGTCCTCGGTACGTGGCAGCTCGCGGGTGATCATGGCGCCGCGGCCAAACGCCAGGCCGTTGCGCTCAAGCCCATGGGCGACCACTTCGGCGGTGGGAATGCCCCACTTCGCGAATTGCTTGAGGTTCTGCCATTCGGCCTTGATCCGCGGCCGGCCCAGGTAGCGGCGCAGACCCTTGCCGGCTCCGGTATAGCGCTTGACGTAGTAGTTGACGCCGTCGCGCTGCACGCGGATCACCTCGCT
Organism: Pseudomonas sp. JE3303; assembly: GCF_056312565.1. Classification (NCBI taxonomy): domain Bacteria; kingdom Pseudomonadati; phylum Pseudomonadota; class Gammaproteobacteria; order Pseudomonadales; family Pseudomonadaceae; genus Pseudomonas; species Pseudomonas sp. JE3303. The sequence continues at coordinate 201,430 of NZ_JBWGIF010000004.1, read as the reverse complement.
GAGCGGGTCGCGGGTCAGGCGTTCGCCCTGGAGGGCAAACACGGCATCGATGCTGCCGAAGTCCGCCGCCAGTGCCTCATACCCTGGCGCCAGTGTCCAACCCGCCATCAGAGCGCATCCCCATACCGCTGCTTGCGCGCGTAGAGCTTTTGCGCCTTGCCTTCGAGCCAACTGATCAAGGCGGCTTCCTCGGCAAGCACCTGGCGCAGCGGCTGCTGGAAATAGCCACGCAGGAAGCGCAGCTTGTCGCGCTGGGTCAGGCCGATGTCGAGCGCCGAAAAGTACAGCGCCGCCAGGTCCTTGTCGCGCCAGCGCCGCGAGATGCTCGGGCGGGTCTGGGCGCGGTGCAGGTCGATCAGCGACAGCTTGAAATCGTCGGCCGTTACCGGCCGGTCGGTATGCAGCAAGAAGTGGCAGATATAGCAGTCGCGGTGGTTGACCCCGGCACGGTGCATGGTGCCGGTCATCTTCGCCACTTCAGCGATCAGCGCACGCTTGAGGCGTGGCGCAGGCGGCTGACGGCGCCAGTCCAGGCTGAAGTCCTCGAGGCTGACGGTAGGCGCCAGCTCTTCGGTGACGATGAACGAATGCTGCGCCGCCGGATTGCTCCCGCGCTCTCCATAGGCCACGGCGGTCATGGTCGGCACACCCGCCTGGTGCAGGCGCTCGATGGCCCGCCATTCCTGGCCGGCACCGAGTACGGGCAGCTTGGCGGTGAACAGGTTCTTGAAGATCTCGCCCCAGCCGATGCCGCGGTGGATCTTGACGAAGTAACCCCTGCCTTCGACCTCGGTACGCAGGGTGCGGCGGCCTTCCAGCTCGCGGTATACCTCGCCCTGCAGAGCCTCGACGGCCTCGAAGGCATCGCGCTGGGTCCACAGGCGCTTGAAGGGTTCGGCCAGTATCAGTTTCATGCGCGCTCCGGAGCCAGGATAACGTCGGCGGCATGCTGGGGCATGCTGTACAGGTCGGCGGTGTCCGCGAACGCCAGGCCGTTGCGGCCCCAATCGGCGCGGGCCTGGCCATCTTCGAGCATGCGTTGCAGATAGCGGTTGAGCTGCTCCTGCTCGAACGGGTCGTCGAGCACCAGGCCGCTGTCGGCCTCGGCGATGTAGTGGGCGTAGCCACAGACCGCCGAGACCAGCACCGGCAGGCCGGCGACCAGGGCTTCGAGCAGCACGGTGCCGGTGTTTTCGTTGTAGGCCGGGTGAATCAGCAGGTCGGCGCCGAGCAGGAAGCGCGGGATGTCGCTGCGCCCCTTGAGGAACTCCACCTGATCGCCCAGGCCCAGGGCCGCGCTCTGCAGCTGGAACACCTTGGGGTCGTCCTGGCCGATGACCATCAGCCGGGTACGCTTGCGCAGCGCCGCAGGCAGGGCTGCCAGGGCCTTGAGGCTACGGTCGACGCCTTTGGTCTTGAACCCCGAGCCGATCTGCACCAGCAGCAAATCGTCATCCCCCAGACCGAATTCCTTGCGGAACTCCGCACGAATCTGCCCGGCATTGGCCGGCGCACGTCGGTCCTGGGAGATACCCGGCGGCAGCAGGTGGAAGCGCTCGACCGGCGTGTCGTAATGCTTGATGAACAGCGGCTGCTGCACCTCGGAGATCATCAGGATCTCGGTGCGGGCATCCTTGGCGAACACCGCGCGCTCGTATTCGGCGAAGTGCCGGTAGCGGCCCCAGCGGCGGTAGAGGCTGTGGCGCAGGTTCTGTGCCTTGTCCTCGAAGCAGCCGTCGGCGGCGTAGTAGACGTCCAGGCCCGGCATCTTGTTGAAGCCGATCAGCCGGTCGACCGGGCGCTTGGCCAGGTCCGCCTCCATCCAGGCGGTGAGCTTCTCGTTGCGCCGATGGTTGAACAGCGCCTTGACCGGAGCCACCAGTACTTCGAAGCCAGGCGGAATATCGCCTTCCCAGATCAGCGTGTAGACGCGGATCTGGTGGCCACGCTTCTGGCACTCCAGGGCAATGCGCATGAAATCGCGTTGCAGGCCGCCGAAGGGAAAATATTTGTACAGCACGAAAGCCAGTTGCATCAACGAACATCCTCAGCCAGCAGCAACGCGCTCAAGCGGCTCGCCACATGCTCGGGATTCAGGCGAGTGAAGCACAGCGGCCACTCGCGTTTGAGATCGTACCGGCGCAGGTCCTCGGCGCTCGGCTTGTAAGTGCATTTCTTCTGCATGCAGGGCGCGCACGGGAAGGTGCTGGCCTGGTGTACCTGGGACTTGCCATAGGCACCCGTGAGGCCCGGGTTGGTCGGGCCGAACAGCGACAGCGTCGGTACATCCAGCGCCGCGGCCAGGTGGCCAAGGCCAGTGTCCACGGCGACGCAGGCCTTGGCGGCAGCCAGCACGCGGGCAACGCCTGCCAGGTTCAGCCTGGGCAGTACCTGACAATTGTCCAGGCCCTTGGCGATGCGTTCGGCGCGCGCCTGCTCTGCAGGGTTGCCCCACGGCAGGCGCACTTGCAGACCCTTGTGCCCCATGCGCTCGGCCAGCTCGCGCCAGTAGGCCTCGGGCCAGTGCTTGGTGGCCCAGGTGGTGCCATGCAGAAACACCACGTAGGGCGCGGCGGGTGGCAGTTGCAGGCGGTTCAGGTCGAGGCCGTAGTCGCCCAGTCCTTCGGGCAGGTCATAGGCCAGGGCCAGGGCGAACAGCTTGCGTACCCGCTCGACGGCGTGCTGGCCGAGGGCTACCGACAGGGGCCGGTCGTAGAAACGGCTCGACCAGCCCTCGCGGGCCGAGTAGCGGTCGAGCCCGGCCACTGGCGCCTTGACGTAGCGAGTCAGCCAGGCTGACTTGACCAGGCCCTGGGCGTCGATCACCAGGTCATACTGACGCTCGCGCAGCCGCTGCTTGAACTGACGCCACTCGCCGCTCTTGAAGGTCTGCCAGAGGTTCTTGCGCCAGCGGCGGATGGCCACCGGAATCACCTGGTCGACGGCGGGGTGCCAGCTGGGAATCTCCGCGAAGCCTTCCTCCACCACCCAGTCGAAGCGGATGCCAGGGATGGCGTGGGCGGCATCGGTGAGCGCCGGGAGGGTGTGAATCACATCGCCCAGGGACGAGGTCTTGATGATCAGTACCCGCACTTAGTCGACCTCGGTCAGGACATCGATCAGTCCCGGCCCCTCGAGGCGCTGCAACGCCGTGATCACGGCATCGGGCTCAAGCAGGCGCAGACAATTGTAGTGGCCGAAGCGACAGGTGCGGTCGAAGCACGGGCTGCATTCCAGGCCCAGGCGCACGACCTCGACCTGATCGGCGAGCGGCGGGGTGAAACCTGGCGAGGTCGAGCCATAGACCGCCACCAGTGGGCGGTCGAGAGCGGCGGCCACGTGCATCAGGCCCGAATCGTTGGACACAACGGCAGCGGCGCAGGACATCAGGTCGATGGCCTCGGCGAGCGAGGTCTCGCCGCTGAGGTTGACGGACTCTTCGCGCAGGCCTGGTATCAGTCGGTCGCGGATCGACTCGCCGACCGGGTGGTCCTTTTTCGAGCCGAACAGCCAGACCTGCCAGCCTTCGCGGATCTTTGCCTCGGCGACCTGTGCGTAGTGCTCGGAGGGCCAGCGCTTGGCTTCGCCGAACTCGGCGCCTGGGCACAGCGCGAGCACCGGGCGGTCCAGCGCCAGGCCGAACTTGGCCAAGGCCGCGTCACGGCTCTCGCCTTCGATGCGCAGCCGCGGACGTGGATAAGGCGTGGGCAGGTCAGCGCCGTCCGGGAAAGCCAGCGCCATGAAGCGCTCGATCATCAGCGGGTACCGTGCCTTGTCCAGCTTGCGCACGTCATTGAGCAGGCCCCAGCGCATCTCGCCGCGCCAACCGGTCCGCCGGGCAATACCGGCGAAAAACGGCACGAGCGCCGATTTCAGCGAGTTGGGCAGCAGGATCGCCTGGTCGTACTGGCCCGTCAGCGACTTGCCGATGCGCCGACGCGTGCCCAGCTCCAGCGCGCCATGGCCGAGCGGAAAGCTCAAGGCCTTGCGAACTTCGGGCATGCGCTCGAGGATCGGCCGGCTCCAGTCGGGCGCCAGCACATCGATCACGCATTCGGGGTGACGGTGTTTCAGGCACTGGAACAGGGTTTGCGCCATCACCATGTCGCCTACCCAGCTAGGCCCAATGATCAGAATTCTCATGCTTTATCCAGAAACGGTCGGGGAGGCGCAGGCGACAGGACAACCTGGCCTCCCCTCTTTATATTCAGGCTATGTGGCCGGCAGTGTATCACGGGGCCTTGCGGGGGGCAGTTGGGGGTATCGCCCAGCGTAGGAGCGGCCTCGTGTCGCGAAAGGGCCGCGAAGCGGCCCCTGGGGCTCAGCGGTGCTGCGCAGATCCGGGGCCTCGTGTCGGGAAGGAGGTCAGCTCAGACCCAGCTCCGCCCAGATCCGCCGCACTTCGCGGCGTTCGTCGGCGAACTGCGCCGCATCGATCACCCCTGCCTGCTTCTGCAACGCCTGGCGGTGCGAGGCCGAGCGGAACGCCTTGTAGACCTCGCGCAGCAGCACGGCGTCGTGCGCGGGCATCAACCCGGCCTGCTCGAGCTCTTCAAGAATGCGAATGTTGTCAGTCCAGCGCAGCAGCGCCGGATGGTCATGAGACCAGGCCAGCGCCGCGTATTGCACCATGAATTCGATATCGACGATGCCGCCGGCATCCTGCTTGATATCGAAGGGCACGCCCGCGTCGAACGCATTGGCCGCCGTGCCCGCTGCGGTAATCCGGGTGCCCAGGCTGCCGCGCATCTTGGCGCGCATCTCGCTGACTTCGGCCCGCAGCTTGTCCAGGTCGCGGGGCCTGCCCAGCACCCGGGCGCGCACGCCCTCGAAGGCAGACGCCACCTGCGGGCAACCCACCAGCACCCGCGCCCGAACCAGGGCCTGGTGCTCCCAGGTCCAGGCTTCATTCTGCTGGTAGCGCTCGAACGCGCCCAGGGAGCTCACCAGCAACCCGGCTGCACCGGAGGGCCGCAAGCGCATGTCCACGTCGTACAGCTGGCCGGAGTTGGTCTGGGTAGTCACCAGGTGGATGATGCGCTGGCCCAGGCGAGTGTAGAACTGCGCGCTGTCGATGGGCTTGGCGCCGTCGGTCTCGGCCTGTGGGTCGCCGTCGTGGATGAACACCAGGTCCAGGTCCGAGCCATGGCCCAGCTCGATGCCGCCGACCTTGCCGTAGCCGACAATCACGAAGCCCGGGTCGCACAGGCTGCCATCGCTGCGCCTTGGCTGGCCATGGCGCGCCACGGTCTGGCGCCAGGCCAGGGCCAGCACCTGGTCCAGGATCGCCTCGGCAAGCCAGGTGAGGTAGTCACTGACTTTCATCAACGGCAGGTTGCCGGTGATCTCCGAAGCCGCCACGCGCAGGCTGTGAGCCAGCTTGAAGTGGCGCAGGGCTTCCATCTGCTGCTCAAGGTCGTCCTCGGGAATGCGCGTCAGGCGCTCGCGCAGCTCGCTGGCAAGCTCCGGCGCCAGCGGCGGGCTGAACAGCCGGCCTTCATTGAGCAGTTCATCAAGCAGCAACGGGAAGCGGGTGATCTGTTCGGCAATCCAGGGGCTGGCCGCGCACAGGGTCAGCAAGCGCCGCAGGGCCCCGGGGTTTTCCGTCAAAAGCACCAGGTACGCCGAACGCCGCGCCACCGCCTCGACCAGCGGCAGCACGCGCTCAAGCACCAGGTCCGGATCATCATGCTCGACCGCCTGCGCCAGCAGCCGCGGGATAAAGGCATCCAGCCGCTCGCGGCCGATGCGCTGCATCGAGCGCAACGCCGGGCTTACGCGCAGCCCCGCCAGGTGCCGCAGCGCCTTGGCGGCATCGGCGAACCCCGCCTCCTGCAACTGGCGGGCGGCAGCATCCTCGTCCTGGGCCTGTTCCCACAGCGGCGACCATTCGCCGCCGACGACCAGCTCGCTGTCTTCGCCCTCCTCTTCATCCGGATCAGCGATGACCTGGCGGAAATGCCAGTCGATGCGCCCGCGCCAGTGCATGAGCTGGGCGTGGAAGCTCGCCCAGTCGACGAAGCCCAGCATGTAGGCGATGCGCGCGCGGTCGGTATCGCCATCGGGCAGCATCTGCGTCTGGCGGTCGGCGATGGCCTGGATGGCGTGCTCGGTATAGCGCAGGAATTCATAGCCTTCGCGCAGCTCGGCAATGACCGCCCCAGGCAGGTAGCCCTGGCCTTCAAGGGTCGACAGCACCTTGAGCAGCGGCCGCTGCTGCAGGCTCAGGTCGCGGCCGCCATGGATCAGCTGGAAGGCCTGCGCGATGAACTCCACCTCGCGAATGCCACCGGCGCCGAGCTTGATATTGTCGGCCATGCCCTTGCGCCGCACCTCCTGCTGGATCAGCTGCTTCATGGTGCGCAGCGCCTCGATGGCCGAGAAGTCCAGGTAACGCCGGTAGACGAAGGGCCTGAGCATGTCCTGCAACTGCGCTCCAGCCGCCTGGTCGCCGGCCACCACGCGGGCCTTGATCATGGCATAGCGTTCCCAGTCGCGGCCCTGGTCCTGGTAGTAGTGCTCGAGGGCGTTGAAGCTCAGCACCAGCGCACCCGCCGAGCCATAAGGACGCAAGCGCATGTCGACACGAAACACGAAGCCGTCGACGGTCACCGGGTCCAGCGCCTTGATGAGCCGCTGGCCAAGCCGGGTGAAAAACTCCTGGTTGTCGAGCGAGCGCTTGATCCCTTCGGTCTCGCCGCCCTCCGGAAAGGCGAAGATCAGGTCGATATCCGATGACAGGTTCAGCTCCACCGCGCCCAGCTTGCCCATGCCCAGCACCACCAGGTGCTGCGGCAGACCGCTGCGGTGGCCGATCGGCGTGCCGAACTGCTGGCAATGGCGCGGGTACAGCCACTGATAGGCCTGGTCGATGGCGGCATCGGCAAGGTCCGACAGGTCGCGGCAGGTTTCACGCAAGTCGGCCTGGCGGGTCAGGTCGCGCCAGATGATGCGTACCTGCTGGCGGTTGCGCTCGCGGCGCAGGTTGCGCGCCAGTTCGTCCTCGCTCTGCGCCGCCTGGACCGCCGCAGCCACCTGAGCGCACAGCTCTCCAGGGGCGAAACCACGGTCCAGCTCGCCGCTGGCCACCAACTGGAACAGCACGTCCGGCTCGCGCACCGCCTGGCCAAGGACGAAGTCGCTGGCGGCGGCGACCTGGTTGAACTGCGCGCGGTGCAGCGCGCTCCAGTTGTCCAGGATCAGCCCGGAGTCTGCGGTCAGCGCTTCACGCAGAGACTGCTCGTTACGGGCGACGAGAGGTTGGAGGGCGGGAGGCAGATCGGAGGGCAAAGGCAGGCGCATGGGCTATCCTTGATCGGCGAACAAGAGGGGGGTTGATGCGGTCAAGGGGGAACCAGACCACGGTTGGACTGTCGTACAAAAGTTATTAATAGCTGTAAATCTCGAGTTATCGGCAGCAAACATCAAGAATCACCCAAGTAGAAGCCATTCCCCACCACCCGTATCGTTTTTCCTCACAACCCAGGTAGCGGCCATAAGCCGCTTTCCTGTAGTTTTACTACTACCCCAAAACTGCAAAAGCATGAAATGCGAGAGCATTTGTAGTAAAACTACACGGCGCCGGATCACACTCCGGTAATCCAAGAATTCATGACGTCTGCCCAAAAGGCCAGTCGCAAACTCAGGCAACCGATTCTGGAAGCCTTTCCGCCCTGGAGCAAGCCATGCAAGACCTCGATCCCGTCGAAACCCAGGAATGGCTGGACGCCCTGGAGTCGGTTCTCGACAAAGAAGGCGAAGACCGCGCTCACTACCTGATGACCCGTATGGGCGAGCTGGCCACCCGCAGTGGCTCCCAGCTGCCGTATGCGATCACCACGCCGTACCGCAACACCATCCCTGTCACCCACGAAGCACGCATGCCTGGCGACCTGTTCATGGAACGCCGCATTCGCTCGATGGTGCGTTGGAACGCCCTGGCCATGGTCATGCGCACCAACCTGAAAGACTCGGACCTGGGCGGACACATTTCGAGCTTCGCCTCCAGTGCCACCCTGTATGACATCGGCTTCAACTACTTCTTCCAGGCACCGACCGAAGAACACGGCGGCGACCTGATCTTCTTCCAGGGGCATGCATCCCCTGGCGTCTACGCCCGCGCCTTCATGGAAGGCCGCATCAGCGAAGACCAGATGAACAACTTCCGCCAGGAAGTGGACGGCAAGGGCCTGTCCTCGTACCCGCACCCATGGCTGATGCCTGACTTCTGGCAGTTCCCGACCGTTTCGATGGGTCTGGGACCGATCCAGGCGATCTACCAGGCGCGCTTCATGAAGTACCTCGAAGCCCGCGGCTACATCCCGGCCGGCAAGCAGAAGGTCTGGTGCTTCATGGGCGACGGCGAGTGCGACGAGCCTGAATCCCTGGGCGCGATCTCCCTGGCTGGCCGCGAGAAGCTGGACAACCTGATCTTTGTCATCAACTGCAACCTGCAGCGCCTCGACGGCCCGGTTCGCGGCAACGGCAAGATCATCCAGGAACTCGAAGGCGTGTTCCGTGGCGGTGGCTGGAACGTCAACAAGGTGGTCTGGGGCCGTTTCTGGGACCCACTGCTGGCCAAGGACGTCGACGGCATCCTGCAGCGCCGCATGGACGAAGTCATCGACGGCGAGTACCAGAACTACAAGGCCAAGGACGGCGCGTTCGTCCGTGAGCACTTCTTCAACACCCCGGAACTCAAGGCCATGGTCGCCGACCTGTCCGACGACGAGATCTGGAAGCTCAACCGTGGCGGCCACGACCCGTACAAGGTCTATGCGGCCTACCACCAGGCGGTCAACCACAAAGAGCAGCCGACCGTCATCCTGGCCAAGACCATCAAGGGCTACGGCACCGGTGCTGGCGAAGCCAAGAACACCGCGCACAACACCAAGAAGGTCGATGTCGACAGCCTGCGTCACTTCCGTGACCGCTTCGACATCCCGGTCAAGGACGCCGATCTCGAGAACCTGCCGTTCTTCAAGCCAGAAGAAGGCAGCGCCGAGGCCCGTTACCTGGCCGAGCGCCGCGCCGCGCTGGGTGGCTTCGTGCCGCAACGCCGCGCCAAGAGCTTCAGCATCCCGACCCCGCCACTGGAAACCCTGAAGGCGATCCTGGACGGCTCGGGCGACCGTGAAATCTCCACCACCATGGCCTTCGTGCGCATCCTGGCGCAACTGGTCAAGGACAAGGAAATCGGCCAGCGCATCGTGCCGATCATCCCGGACGAAGCCCGTACCTTCGGTATGGAAGGCATGTTCCGCCAGTTGGGCATCTACTCGTCCGTCGGCCAGCTCTACGAGCCAGTCGACAAGGACCAGGTGATGTTCTACCGCGAGGACAAGAAGGGCCAGATCCTCGAGGAAGGCATCAACGAAGCCGGCGCCATGTCGTCGTTCATCGCTGCCGGTACCTCGTACAGCAACCACAACCAGCCGATGCTGCCGTTCTACATCTTCTACTCGATGTTCGGCTTCCAGCGTATCGGCGACCTGGCCTGGGCCGCTGGCGACAGCCGTACCCGTGGCTTCCTGATCGGCGGCACCGCTGGCCGTACCACCCTGAACGGTGAAGGCCTGCAGCACGAAGACGGTCACAGCCACCTGCTGGCTGCCACCATCCCGAACTGCCGCACCTATGATCCGACCTACGGCTACGAGCTGGCGGTGATCATCCAGGACGGCATGAAGAAGATGACCGAAGAGCAACAGGACGTCTTCTACTACATCACCGTGATGAACGAATCCTACCAGCAGCCTGCCATTCCGGCCGGTGCCGAGGAAGGCATCATCAAGGGCATGTACCTGCTCGAGGAAGACACCCGCGAAGCCGCGCACCACGTGCAGCTCATGGGTTCGGGCACTATCCTGCGCGAAGTCCGTGAAGCGGCGAAGATCCTGCGTGACGAGTTCAACGTCGGCGCCGACGTCTGGAGCGTCACCAGCTTCAACGAACTGCGCCGCGACGGCCTGGCCGTTGAGCGCAGCAACCGCCTCAAGCCTGGCCAGAAGCCAGAGAAGACGTACGTCGAACAGTGCCTGGCTGGCCGTAAAGGCCCGGTCATCGCCTCTACCGACTACATGAAGATCTTTGCCGAGCAGATCCGTCAGTGGGTGCCGAGCAAGGAGTTCAAGGTCCTGGGTACCGATGGTTTCGGCCGCAGCGACAGCCGCAAGAAGCTGCGTCACTTCTTCGAAGTCGACCGTCACTTCGTGGTGCTGGCTGCCCTGGAAGCCTTGGCTGACCGTGGCGAGATCGAACCCAAGGTCGTGGCCGATGCCATCACCAAGTTCGGCATCGACCCGGACAAGCGCAACCCACTGGACTGCTGAGGAGTATTTTTAAGTGAGCGAACTCATTCGCGTACCTGACATCGGCAGCGGTGAAGGTGAAGTCATCGAGCTGTTCGTCAAGGTCGGCGACCGTATCGAAGCCGACCAGAGCCTGCTGACCCTGGAGTCCGACAAGGCCTCCATGGAGATCCCCGCGCCGAAGGCTGGTGTGATCAAGTCGTTGAAGGTCAAGCTGGGCGACACCCTCAAAGAGGGCGACGAACTGCTGGAACTGGAAGTCGAGGGCGCAGCCGCTGCGCCTGAGGCTCCGGCCGCAGCGCCAGCTGCTCCGGCCGCCGAAGAGAAGCCTGCCGCCGCACCTGCGCCGGCCGAGGCTGCTCCGGCGCCTGCCGCTGCCGCCAGCGTGCAGGACATCCACGTGCCGGACATCGGCTCGTCGGGCAAGGCCAAGATCATCGAAGTGCTGGTCAAGGCCGGTGACACGGTCGAAGCCGACCAGTCGCTGATCACCCTGGAGTCCGACAAGGCTTCCATGGAAATCCCGTCCCCCGCCGCTGGCGTGGTCGAGGAAGTGATCTGCAAGCTGGACGACGAAGTCGGCACCGGCGACCTGATCCTCAAGCTCAAGGTCCAGGGCGCAGCCCCGGCCGCGGCTGCAGCACCTGTCGCTGCGCCTGCACCGGCCAAGGCCGAGGCGGCTCCGGCCGCCGCGCCAACTGCTGCCCCTGCGCCAGCCGCCGCACCTGCCGCCACCGCGCCTGCGGCTGGCAGCAACGCCAAGGTTCACGCCGGGCCAGCCGTGCGTCAGCTGGCCCGTGAGTTCGGCGTCGAGCTCGGCGCCGTCTCGGCCACCGGCCCGCACGGCCGCATCCTGAAAGAAGACGTGCAGGTCTACGTCAAGGCGATGATGCAGAAGGCCAAGGAAGCTCCTGCCGCCGCCGGTGCTACCGGTGGTGCTGGTATTCCGCCGATCCCGGTCGTCGACTTCAGCCGCTTCGGTGAAGTCGAGGAAGTGGCCATGACCCGCCTGATGCAGGTCGGCGCCGCCAACCTGCACCGCAGCTGGCTCAACGTGCCTCATGTCACCCAGTTCGACTCGGCCGACATCACCGAGCTCGAAGCCTTCCGCGTCGCGCAGAAGGCCGTGGCTGAAAAGGCCGGCGTCAAGCTGACTGTCCTGCCGCTGCTGCTCAAGGCATGTGCGCACCTGCTCAAGGAGCTGCCGGACTTCAACAGTTCGCTGGCCCCAAGCGGCAAGGCGATCATCCGCAAGAAGTACGTGAACATCGGCTTTGCCGTGGACACCCCGGATGGCCTGCTGGTACCCGTGATCAAGAACGTCGACCAGAAAAGCCTGCTGCAGTTGGCTGGCGAAGCTGCGGCCTTGGCCGAAAAGGCGCGCACCAAGAAGTTGTCCGCCGACGACATGCAGGGCGCCTGCTTCACCATCTCCAGCCTCGGTCACATTGGCGGCACCGGCTTCACGCCGATCGTCAACGCGCCTGAAGTGGCGATCCTGGGTGTGTCCAAGGCCACTATCCAGCCCGTCTGGGACGGCAGGGCCTTCCAGCCCAAGCTGATGCTGCCGCTGTCGCTGTCGTACGATCACCGCGTGATCAACGGCGCCGCCGCCGCGCGCTTCACCAAGCGCCTGGGCGACCTGCTGACCGACATCCGCACCATGCTGCTGTAATCGCTGCACCCTGCCTTCCCCCGGGAAGGCAGGCATCTTTTTCGAGCTGCCACGCTCGTACCTCGACCCCGCAGATGAGCGGGTTTTTTTTTGCGCTTGGGACCTTGCGGCGCCGCGCAAATCGAGCGCCGCGCCCACTGCGCTCGATCTGAAGTGCGCTGCAAAACCCAAGCGCATACACCCCTACAGTAATCCCACTCTTTGCCGATACAGCGATATCACTGCCGCACACGGATGCTTGTCAGGCCCAGGGCAGTTGATGCAACCTTGCCCGAACGCGCTGCTGGCCTTTACATGGCCAGTGCCAACCGCCCTCTTCAAGCGAGCCTTCGATGAAAAGCCATCCCGATGCTGCCAGCCGACTGGTAGCCGAGGTCGTGACGCAATTGCCCGTGCCTTCGCGGCTCGGCATGCTGCGCTTCGAACGGCTGAACGAAGCCAGTTGGGCAATGCTTTACCTCGATCCCAACTGCGACCGTCACTTCGGCCTGCCGGCTTCCGAGCTCTGCGCCCTGCTCGGCTCGCCTTACGCCAGCCTGATGGAACCCGAGGCCCGCTATAAACTGCACGACGAGATCCAGGAGCAGCTGGCTCAGCGCCCATACTACCTGGTGCGCTACACCTTGCATGTGGCCCACGGTGCGCTGCGCCTGCTCGAAATCGGCGAACCCTACAAGCAACACAACCGGCAACTGCTGCGCGGCTATCTGACCGCGCTCGACGACGTGCACGAACAGCGCCCGGACCTCGCTTCCAGCGAGCTGGAAAACCGCAACAACCGTCTGCAGATCGCTCTGCAGCTCAACCAGCGCGCCCAGCAGGAACAGCTCGAGCACCTGGAGCGTGTCCGCGCCCAGCAGGATCTGATCCTGCGCCTGGCTCGCCAGCGCTACAGCGCCAGCAACTCGCTGCTCGAGGCCGCCGAGCTGATCACCCGCAGCGCCTGCGAGATCTACCGCATCGACTGCGCGAGCCTCTGGTACCTGCACGACCAGCGCCTGGAGCCGATCTCGGCCTACTACCGCAGCACGCAGGAGTACCGCCTGCCGCAGCCGATCGACGCCGGCCTGTTTCCTGACTACCTTGACGCCCTGCACACCAGCCGGGCCATCGACGCTCACGACGCCAGCGAAGACCCGCGCACACGCGACATGGCAGACTGCCTGTTCAGCACCGAAAACAACGCCATGCTCGACGCCAGCATCCGCGTCGACGGCCAGGTAGTCGGCGTGCTGTGCCTTGAGCACACCGGTTCGTCACGCGCCTGGCAGTCTGACGAGATCGCCTTTGCCGGCGAGCTGGCCGACCAGTTCGCGCAAGTCATCAACAATCACAACCGGCGCACTGCCACCAGCGCCCTGCACCTGTTCCAGCGGGCGGTCGAGCAAAGCGCCAACGCCTTTTTGCTGGTCAACCGCGACGGCGTGGTGGAGTACGTCAACCCGAGCTTCACCGCGATTACCCAGTACAGCACCGACGAGGTCCAGGGTCGTCACCTGGCCGAGCTCCCAGCACTCGAAAATCTCAGCGAGCTGCTGTTCGACTCGCCATCGAGCCTGGCCATGGGCAACAGCTGGCAGGGTGAGTTTCGCAGCCGGCGCAAAAACCTGGAGCCCTACTGGGGGCAGCTGTCGATTTCAAAGGTGTATGGGGACAACCGCGAACTGACCCACTACATCGGCATCTACGAAGACGTCACCCAGAGCAAGCTGGCACAGCAGCGCATCGAGCGCCTGGCCTACACCGACAACCTGACCAGCCTGGGCAATCGCCCGGCGTTCATCCGCAACCTCGACGAGCGCTTCGCCACCGGCGACGAGAGCCCGATCAGCCTGTTGCTGGTGGACATCGACAACTTCAAGCGGATCAACGACAGCCTCGGCCATCATACTGGCGACAAGCTGCTGATCAGCCTGGCCCGGCGCCTGCGCAACAGCCTCAGCACCGGCGGCAGCCTGGCACGCTTTGCCAGTAACGAATTCGCCGTGCTGCTGGAACATACCTCGCTTGAAGACGGCCAGCAGATTGCCCAGCAACTGCTGCACACCCTCGACAAGCCGATGTTCGTCGACAATCAGCTGATCAATGTCACCGCCTCGGTGGGCCTGGCCTGTGCACCGGTGCATGGCCGCGACCCGCAGACCCTGATGAAAAACGCAGGCCTTGCCCTGCACAAGGCCAAGGCTAACGGCAAGCACCAGGTGCAGGTGTTCACCGAAGTGCTCAATGCCGAAGCCAGCTACAAGCTGTTCGTCGAGAACAACCTGCGCCGCGCGCTCAGCCAGAACGAACTGGAAGTGTTCTACCAGCCCAAGCTGTGTTTGCGCAGCGGGCGGCTGCTGGGCATGGAGGCGCTGCTGCGCTGGAACCACCCCGAGCGCGGGATGATCCGTCCCGACCAGTTCATCAGCGTGGCCGAGGAAACCGGCCTGATCATCCCGATTGGCAAATGGGTGGTGCGCCAGTCGTGCCGCATGAGCCTTGAGCTGCGCGCAGCGGGCCTGGGCGACCTGCAGGTGGCGATCAACCTGTCGCCCAAGCAGTTTTCCGATCCGGAGCTGGTCGCCTCGATCGCCAGCATCATCAAGGAAGAAGGACTGCCCCCTCATCTGCTGGAGCTCGAACTCACCGAGGGCCTGCTGCTCGAGGCCACCGAAGACACTCACCGCCAGCTCGAAGAGCTCAAGCAACTGGGCCTGACCCTGGCAATGGACGACTTCGGCACCGGTTATTCGTCGCTGAGCTACCTGAAGAAGTTTCCGATCGACATCATCAAGATCGATCGCAGCTTCATCAACGAGATTCCCGACAACCAGGACGACATGGAAATCACCTCCGCAGTGGTGGCCATGGCCCACAACCTCAAGCTCAAGGTGGTCGCCGAGGGCATCGAGACCGCTGCGCAGCTGGAATTCCTGCGCCGCCACCGCTGCGACGTCGGCCAGGGCTACCTGTTCGACCGGCCGATTCCCGGCCGCGAGCTGATCGAGCGGCTGCGGCGCTATCCGCGCGGCCCGATGGCCTGACAGCGACGAGACACTCGGGCACACTACCGGTCTATCCCTTATCCACCTGACAACAGAGGAACGGCCATGGTCCTGCGTTCGGAAATCCTGGTGAACAAGAATGTACTGCCTAGCGCGGAACAGGCCCTGCCTGGCCGCGAGTCGCCAATGACCCTGCCCGAGACGCACTTTGTCTTCGAAGGCACCCCGCTGCTCGGCCCCTTCTTCGAGGGCAGCATCGATTTTGCCATTTTTGGCCTGGGCTGCTTCTGGGGCGCCGAGCGTCGCTTCTGGCAGCGCGAAGGCGTGGTCAGTACCGTGGTCGGCTATGCCGGCGGCTTTACCCCCAACCCCACCTACGAAGAAGTCTGTTCAGGCCTGACAGGCCACACCGAAGTGGTGCTGGTGGTCTTCGACAAGGACAAGGTCAGCTATCAGGAGCTGCTGGCGATGTTCTGGGAGCTTCACAACCCAACGCAGGGCATGCGCCAGGGCAACGACATCGGCACCCAGTACCGCTCGGCTATCTACTGCACCTCGCCTGAACAACTGCAGGCCGCTCAAGCCAGCAAAGCCGCTTATCAGGCCGAGCTGACCAAGGCCGGGTTCGGCGATATCAGCACCGAGATCGACCAGGCCCCGACTGTCTACTTCGCCGAGGCCTACCATCAGCAGTACCTGGCCAAGAACCCTGAAGGCTATTGCGGGATCGGCGGCACTGGCGTTTGCATGCCACCAAGCCTGCAAGGTAACTGAGCCGCGTGCTCAACAATCCGGCTTGCCAGCGGTGAAGCGGCGGGCCGGGTTCACTGCGGCCTTGAACTCACGCAGCGCCTTGGCGCCGATCAGCAGCGGGTAGTTGAAACTGCTGCGGTCGGTGAGGTTGACCTCCACGGTGCGCTTCTCGTCGCCCAGGCAGAGCTCCAGGTCGACGACCGGCCGCTTGGCCACCTCTGCGCCTTCACCGTCCTCGTCTTCATCGGCCCGGCTCTTGATCTTGCTGATACGCGATACCTTGTGCTCGTAGACCTTGCCGTCGCCGTCCTTGGTCGCCAGGCGAAAACGCACCCACTCATCACCATCACGGGTAAAGCGCTCGATGTCCTTGGCCGACAGCGAAGCCGTCAGCGCGCCGGTGTCCATCTTGGCCTTGAGGGTCTCGCCGATTTCCGGCAGCTTGATGTATTCGTAACGCCCGTAAAGGGTCGGGTCGGCTGCCATTACCGGCATGGCCAGCAACGACAATAATGCGAGAAGAGGTTTCACAGGATGGCTTCCTTGAACTGAGACAGTGGTTAGACTGCCCGAAAGGGATAGGTTCGCAGCCAGGGCCGGTCCAACACAACATGAAACATTTGTGCGGCCTACACCAGACAGGGAAGTTTGGCGTAGGACCTAGCCCTGCTTATCATTGCCGCATGTTTATATCCGACAACAAGAGTTCATCTATGCGTCGCCTGCTGACCGGCATCTTCGTGGCCCTCCTGCTGCTGCTCAACACTTTGGTGATGATAGGCCCGCTGCTGGTCTTCGCCCTTCTCAAACTCGTGCTGCCAGGCCGCTACGGGGACTATGCGTCTGCCGGAGTGATGTGGATGGCCGAGAGCTGGGCCGAAGTCGACAAACTGATCTTCGCCCTGTGCATCCCCACCCAATGGGATGTCCGTGGCGCCGACAACCTGCGCAAGGACACCTCGTACCTGGCGGTGAGCAACCACCAGACCTGGGTCGACATCCCCGCGCTCATCGAAAGTCTCAACCGCCGCACTCCCTTCTTCAAGTTCTTCCTCAAGAAAGAGCTGATCTGGGTGCCGCTGCTGGGGCTTGCCTGGTGGGGCCTGGACTACCCCTTCATGAAGCGCTACAGCAAGGCCTTCCTGGAAAAGAACCCGCATCTCAAGGGTCAGGACCTGGAAATCACCAAGGCCGCCTGCGAGCTGTTCAGGCGCCAGCCGGTGACCGTGGTCAACTATCTCGAAGGCACCCGCTTCACCGAAGCCAAGCATCGTGAGCAGCAGTCACCGTTTCGTCACTTGCTCAAGCCCAAGGCCGGCGGCGTGGCGTTTGTGCTGGCGGCTCTGGGTGAGCAGCTCGACGCGCTGCTCGATGTGACCATCGTCTACCCGGGCAACCAGGCACCCGGCTTCTGGGACCTGCTCAACGGCAGCATCCCGCGGGTGATCATCGATATCCAGGTGCGCGAGCTGGACCCGGCGTTGTGGGCCGGGGAGTATGAGGCCGACCCGGTTTTCCGGCAGACCGTGCAGGCTTGGGTGAACCAGCTGTGGCAGGAGAAGGATGAGCGGATCGAGAGGTTGCGGGGAGAGTTGCGGTGAGGTTCAGGGCCTCTTCGCTGGCCAGTCGGAGCGTCGAACCGCAGCTCCCACAGGTACAGCGCAGGCCTGAGAGCACTGCTCCCTTTGTGGGGCTGACTTGCCAGGTCAACAAAAACAGTTGCCCACAGGTACGGCGCTGATCTCTGAGATGGCGCCGTACCTGTGGGAGCTGCGGTTCGGCGCTCCGACTTGCCAGCGAAAAGGCCCTGAGCGACACAGCAGGTTCATGCCTGTGCTGCCTTGTCCCGGCCCCAGAATGCAACGAATGGACTTACACCGAAGGTGGTGTCGCTACCGTAGCCGGCGTCCCCCAAAGGCTGCCCAGGCTCTGCAGCAACGATCCACCAATCCCCTGCTGCCCCAGATACTGGAGAATCAGCGGCGCGAACTGTCCGATCATCCCCGTATCCATGCCCAGCGCGCTGAAAGCGCTGTTCAGGTCATTGCGATCCTCGACATTGCCCAGCGCATTGCTCAGCGCCGACTTGCTCTCGCTGTTCTTGCCCAGCAGCTCGCCCAGCCCACTAAGCCCACCCAGCGCGTTGGCGCCGGAGATCAGATCCAGGCCCGGGACGGCCTTGGTCAGCTGTGAGTAATCGGCATCGCTCAGGTTGTTGCGGGCAAGGCCCAGCATCGCGCCCGCGCCGCCGACGGCCTGCTCAGGCGTGACCTTGAGCTCACTGCCGAGGGTATTGAGCAGATTGGCCGAAGCCTCGGGTGCCTGCACGGCCGCGCCCTGCTGGTTCTGGTTCTGCATGGCCGACACGGCATTGGCCGCATCGTTGAGGTTGAATGCGAACACCGGGCTCGCGGCCAGGGTCATCAAGGTTGCCAGGGTGAATGCTTTCATCGGAAGGACCTCGTCGGCCGTTGTGGCCAGGGGAAAACGAGGTGTTGGACTGGGGCTCGCGAGGATTGTTCCAGGCCGACCGTCTTTCAGGGGTGCTTGCACGACGACCAGGAAGTAACGAGACCTTTGACATCCTCCCCCACCTCACCTTGATAGGCGCCAGCTTTCGCTGGAAAGGAGGGGGATTCCCTACTGCGTCAGTCGGCGTGAGCCGGCTGCTCGCTTCGATGGGTTCCTGCTGCTGGCGGCACTGAAACACCCCTCACTTCACAGGCGATCCGGCCAATTGTCCTGGCCTTTGGGCTATTCAATCCACGTCCTCGGATATTCTTCGAAGCCACCAGATCCGCATTCTCGGTGTGGCCGCAGGCCATGCATAGAAACACGCTTTGGCGCTTTCTGTTTTCAGCGCAAGTGTGGCCACAGACCGGGCACTCACGACTGGTATTCGCCGGTGGCACAGCTACCAACCAACCACCTTGCCATGCGGACTTGTAGTCCAACTGGCGGCGTAATTCGCCCCAGCCCTGATCCAGGATCGACTTCAGGCCTGATTTGGCTTGGACGTTCCGACCTGGTGCTGCCAGGGTACCGCTGGCCGAACGACTCATGTTTTTGACCTGCAGATCCTCGACGACAATCATCGTGTGGTTTTTGCTGATGACGTGTGAGGTCTTGTGCAGGAAGTCGTTTCGGGCGTTGGCAATCCGGCTGGGGATGCGCTGGACGGGGGCTTTGGCGCGCTTCCAGTTGCTGCTGAATTTGACCTTGCGGCTCATCTGACGCTGAGCCTTGGCCAGCCGAACCTCATGTCGCTTGAAGCTCGACAGCGGCTGGATCACGGTCTCTTTCTGGCCGTCCCAAAGCGTGGCGAAGCGGACAATGCCCATGTCGATGCCCACCGCTGTGGCGGCTGGATGGCAAGGCTCTGCCACTTTTCGCGCCGTCTGGATGGACACGTACCAGCGGCCATCTTTCAGGCTGACTGTGACGTTTCTGACCAGACCAAGAACCTTGCGGCTGCTTCGGTATTTCAGCCAACCGAGCTTCGGCAGAAGGATTCTTTCGCCAGCCTGGTCAAGCTTGATCCCACCTCCACAGGTACTGCATGCATCCTCGCAATGTACAGGTGCTAGCTCATCTCAATGAAACGAGGATTCAGGTGCTTTCCTGAGCGCGCCGACCACTGCATCCGCTTGCCCAAGCGCTATCTCGATGTTGTGCATCCCGACTACCAGCAATTGTTTCACCTCATCTTCGGCCGCAGCCTGATTCGCATGAAAGCAATCGATGTAGGAAAAGGTCAGGTAATGGCAGAGATTCATCAGCACTTCTTCGATCGACAGAGCGCGTAGGATATTTCTCTCCTCTCAAATTTCCCAGTAATTAAATGTTTCGAGGCGCTGCGGGAGGGATGAATCGGAGCCTTTCTGGCTCGGCATGAGTCAATACAGTGAATGTCACCTGATATTTCTATCAGTTGCGAGGACTTTACTCAGCCGAAGACACTGAATAACCGAGCCCGATGCTCCGGCGCAGGGCCTGTACCAGAGTGAGGATAAGCGTTTTGACAATCAACCTTCGTAAGGCTACATATTTTTATCAACGTGGCACGCTAAGCACAATCAGTACGGAAACATATAGTCGGACTTTATTTCGCCATGAACATCTTCCCTTAGCCGAAAACCACAAAGAAACAAAAACCAGTGAACAAAAGCTGCTCGCAACCGACATCCAGAGTTCAATTATAAACTCTCAGAGCCCAAGCTATTCCCTACCGCACAATTATAGCGCTTTCGGACATACCACAAGCCTACATGACGGTGGATCAAGCTTAGGATTCAATGGTGAGCTACATGAAAAATCAGGTTTTTATATCTTGGGTAACGGCTATCGTGCTTTCAGCCCTGTATCAATGCGATTTTTATCGCCCGATAGTTTGAGCCCATTTCATGATGGCGGGTTAAACGCCTACGCATATTGCAGCAACGACCCGATAAACCATATCGATCCATCCGGGCAAGTCAGAGTACCTCAGTTACTTAAATCGCTGCTCGGCTTGAAAAACCCGAAGCGGCCAACCGTCAGCCGGGAGGGTACGTCACCAAAATCGCCTATAACAGACCGAAAGGCACACGCAACAACTGTAAAAGATAAAATTGCGGTGAGAAAAAAAGCTACAAGAACGAGCGAAATTATTACCGCCTCCCATGCTAGCTCTGTAACTAAGAGCGACCTGAAGCG
The DNA here is from genome assembly GCF_056312565.1 of Pseudomonas sp. JE3303. Lineage (NCBI taxonomy): Bacteria > Pseudomonadati > Pseudomonadota > Gammaproteobacteria > Pseudomonadales > Pseudomonadaceae > Pseudomonas > Pseudomonas sp. JE3303. Next base: position 181,010 of record NZ_JBWGIF010000004.1, on the reverse strand, counting down.
GTCTCCCTCCGCACCTTCACTTCGTGACCTGGATCCGTATTACGACGCTTCCGCACCCAGTCTAGGCGGAAACTATACACCGGATGAAGTTAGATATTTCAACAAGCTCAACGAGATGAATATTCGGAATGTCAAACTACTGAGTGGCATTAAAGAACGGGAATCCAGAATAATCCTAATGGGCTTCATAGACTCTTACAGCAGCGAAACCAACAGAATGCTAGGTGAGACCAGATACAGGCCCGACCCCGCCAACATCAGTAGTATTTTGCGAAAGTCATAGATAACAAGCACCTCGACCCACATTAAAAACAGTGATGCCCCGCAGGGGCTTCACTCGGTCATTCACGCGGATTAAAAACCCATCGTCTCGCATCGATTTGCAAGTCCAGGAACCCAATAGCGATGACCAATCACCAGACCGCCTCACTGTTTTTCTATCAAGGCGAGAAACTGCTAACCGTGAAGGAACGCGCGAAAAACCGCACTGTACTGCGGGGCGCGAACCTCCATCTCGCCGAACTGCACAGTGCCCTCGAACCAGCGCCTGCCCTGCTGCTTGCCACCGACGACAGAGGTTCTCCACTCCATGTGAAGCACAAGCAACAGGACGCTTCCTACTGTTACACGGCATACGGTTACGATCCGAATCCCCGCCCGTCTGCACCAATCCTGCTTGGGTTCAACGGAGAGCGGCGAGAAACTCTTATCGGCTCCTACTTCCTCGGTAACGGCTACCGCACCTATGTCCCTTCCATGAGGCGATTCGGCTCACCTGACAGCTGGAGTCCTTTCGGCGAGGGTGGTCTGAATGCATACAGCTACTGCACCGGAGATCCCATCAACATCGCCGATCCAAGCGGCCACATTCCGATAAGACGCTACAAATCCACCCCAAATCTTGTCGCTGCCAAATCCAGTGCGCGAACACTTGTCCGCAGCTTTTCAGAACCAGAGCTGCATATACCGTCCCCAGGTCGAAATCTTGAGGACATCGTGAATTTGCCGTTTATGGACGCCCTTATCACGCGATTGGACAACAAGGACGTGTACGCTCTTTCAACTGTCTCCAAGACTTTGCATGGGGCGATCAGCAAGCGCTCTCTTCCCAAGGCGAGCCAGCTAGCGGGTTCCACTGAGTTTCTGGATGCATGGGAAGGGACACCTCACGGCATTCTGCCCGTTCATATCCTGCAAAAAGCCAAGGAAGCCTATCCAGCGTTCAAGGGTACGGGGAGAGACCTGATGGAGATATTTCGAATGTCCAGGAATGCGGATGACTATTCACACTCCAGCCCCCAGATTTTTATCGGGCACAGAGGGGCGCTTGGTATCCGCCGAGGTGACCAACGAGACTACGTCAGTCCCCGGTGAGCTGCCTGAGCTGAGCCAAGCGGCTTACGATACCCCCCGAGGGGGGCATCGTTGCGTAGGTCACGCCGCACTAAACGTCTTGTGCGGATCAATCACAAACTTCTTCGGCACGCCCGCATCGAACTCGCCATACCCCTGCGGCGCCTGGTCCAGGCTGATCACCTGTACGCCCACCACTTCGGCGATATTGATGCGGTCCCACATGATGGCCTGCATCAGTTGGCGGTTGTACTTCATGGTCGGCGTCTGGCCGGTATGGAAGCTGTGCGACTTCGCCCAGCCAAGACCAAAGCGAATGCTCAGTGCGCCGAGTTTCGCGGCGGCATCGACAGCGCCTGGGTCTTCGGTCACGTACAGGCCGGGGATGCCGATCTTGCCGGCCACGCGGGTCACCTGCATCAAGGAGTTGAGCACGGTGGCCGGGGCTTCGTGCTTGACGCCCTCGTGACCATGGCCGCGCGCCTCGAACCCAACGGCGTCGATGGCGCAGTCCACTTCCGGTTCGCCAAGGATGTCGACGATCTGCTCGTGCAACGGGGTGTCCTTGGACAGGTCGACCACTTCGAAGCCCTGGGACTTGGCGTGAGCCAGGCGGGCCGCGTTGAGGTCGCCGACGATGACCACGGCAGCGCCCAGCAGACGGGCAGATGCAGCGGCAGCCAGGCCGACCGGGCCGGCGCCTGCGACATACACCGTGCTGCCTGGCCCGACGCCTGCGGTGACAGCGCCATGGTAGCCGGTCGGCAGGATGTCGGAGAGGCAGGTCAGGTCACGGATCTTCTCCATGGCCTTGTCGCGGTCGGGCAGTTTCAGCAGGTTGAAATCGGCATAGGGCACGAGCACGTATTCGGCCTGCCCGCCGGTCCAGTCACCCATGTCGACGTAGCCATAGGCGCCACCGGGACGGCCTGGGTTCACGGTCAGGCAGACACCGGTGTGCTGCTCCTGGCAGGAGCGGCAACGACCGCAGGCGACGTTGAACGGCACCGAGACCAGGTCGCCGATCTGCAGGCGCTCCACATCGCGCCCCTTCTCGATGATTTCACCGGTGATCTCGTGGCCCAGCACCAGGCCGACCTGTGCAGTGGTGCGGCCGCGGACCATGTGCTGGTCGGAGCCGCAGATGTTGGTGGACACCACCTTGAGGATTACCCCGTGCTCGATCTTCTTGCCGCGGGGATCTTGCATTTTGGGGTAGTCGATTTTCTGTACTTCGACTTTTCCGGAGCCGAGATACACCACTCCACGATTGCCAGACATGCTCTTACCTCGCTTGATTTGTAGTTATGCAGCGGTGGTGGAAGCGCCGCCCGTCCTGGGCTGCATTGGATACTGGAATGGGAGAATTGTCGGCTTGTTGCCGGGGGTGGGCGTGGCTGGATGCGACAGTGACTTGTCTATTAGCGTTTGGCGGGGGAGTTGGCGCGATTGGGCTGCAATGCAGCCCACCGGTCTCAGAGCACCACGGTCCGATTGGCGTTCAAGAACACCCGCCGCTCGATGTGATACCCAACGGCCCGGGCCAGTGTCAGCCCTTCGATATCGCGCCCCTTGGCAATCAGGTCCTCGGGGTAATGACTGTGATCCACCACCTCGACGCCCTGCGCGATGATCGGCCCTTCGTCCAGGTCGTTGTTGATGTAGTGCGCGGTAGCGCCAACCATCTTCACGCCCTTGTTGTACGCCTGGTGATAGGGCTTGGCACCCTTGAAGCCCGGCAGCAGGGAGTGATGGATATTGATGGCCCAGCCATCGAGCCTGCGGCAAAGCTCTGGCGACAACACCTGCATGTAGCGCGCGAGGATCACCAGTTCGGCGCCGGTTTCCTCGATTACCTGCAACACCTTGCGCTCTTGCGCCGGTTTGTCCTTGGGATCGAGGGCAAAGTGGTAATAGGGAATACGATGCCAGTGCGCCAGGGGTTCGAGGTCGGGGTGGTTGGACACCACGGCGACCACGTCCATGGCCAGCTGGCCGATGCGTTGGCGGTACAGCAGGTCGTTGAGGCAGTGATCGGCCTTGGACACCATGATCACCACCTTGGGGCGGTGATTGGGTGCGGTCAGCTCGAAGGCCATGCCAAAGGCGTCGCTGCGCTCGGCGAGGCCGGCGCGGAAGCCGACCTCGTCGAAGTCGTCCGGCTGGCGAAACTCCACGCGAATGAAGAAGCGTCCAGAGAGCCGGTCGTCAAACGAGTGATGCTCCGTGACGTAGCAACGCTGCTCGTAGAGAAACCGCGTGACCACGTCGACGGTGCCGAGCAGGCTCGGGCAATCGGCGGTCAGGATCCAGGTGTCCGGTGCTCGGCTCATGCGGTGCGCTCCTAGGCTTCGATGCTCAGGCCGTATTCGGCCGAAGCGTCCTGCAGCCACATCCACCAGTAATCGGAGAAACTGCGGCGGATCACCAGCTCCCAGGTGTCTTCGGCGGTGCGGCGAATCACCAGTTGCGACTTGGCGAACACGGTGCCCACGGCCTTGCCGACCGGGAAGTTGTTGGGGTGCACGTCGTAGCTGGTGGATTTCATCAGTACTTCGCGCACGTTGGGGCCGCGCAGTTCAAGCAGGCTTTGCCCGCCGCTGACGTTGACCACCTGGATATGCTGGCCCTCGAGGGCCGCTCGCAGCTTTTGCTCGACCTCGAACTCCTGGCCGCCCGGGACGATCAGCAGCCACTCATCGGGCCCTACCCACTGCAGCGAGGTGCCGCCATTGGCGACCACGGTCAGGGCGACAGGCAGCTCAAGGCCCAGGGCCTTGTGCACGCCGCTGGCGAAGGCGGCGTCATGGCCGTTGCCGCGAATGGTGAGGTGACCGAGGAATTTTTTCTCGCGCAGGATCACGCCTGCGTTCTTGCGGCCCTTGCCGATCAGGCTCGACAGGTCGCCATGGTGCAGCGGCGACTCGGCCTTGACGGAGCCGCTGGGGTTTTGCTGGTAGACGTTGGTAGCGCTCATTTGTTACCTGCCTTGAATTCTTGTGCCAGGAGCGGCGCAGATCCTGTGGGGGCGGCGGCTCGCCGCTCCCACAAGGTTCCATGCCCGCCGTTCAGGGGCCTTATACGTTCTGCTGCTCACCCTTCGGATCGAAGAACACCGCCGAACAGATCTCTGCCTCGATCACGCTTCCATCGGCCTGCGGCGAGTACACCCGCTCGCCCATGCGCTTGAGGCCGCCCTTGACCACGCCCATCGCGAACGAATAGCCCACGGAGTTGGCGGCGTAGCTGGAGGTGACGTGACCGACCATGTCCATCGGGATCGGCTGCTTGGGATCGAACACCAGCTGAGCGCCTTCCGGCAGCCATTTGGCAGGATCCACAGGCTTGAGGCCGACCAGCTGCTTGCGGTTTTCGCGCACGCAGTCTTCGCGGTTCATGCCACGCAGGCCGATCCACGAGAACGGCTTGTTGCGGCCCACGCACCAGCTCATGTTCAGGTCGTCCGGGGTCATCGAGCCGTCGGTATCCTGGCCGACGATGATGAAGCCCTTCTCGGCACGCAGTACGTGCATGGTCTCGGTGCCATACGGGGTCAGGTTGTACTTCTTGCCCGCCTCGACGATCTTCTCCAGCACACCCATGGCGTAGTTGGCCTGGATGTTCACTTCATACGAAAGCTCGCCGGTGAACGAGATCCGGAACACCCGGGCCGGCACGCCAGCCACCAGGCCTTCCTTCCAGGTCATGAACGGGAAGGCTTCCTTGTCCAGGTCGATGTCGGTGACTTCGCTCAGCAGCTTGCGGCTGTTGGGACCGGACAGGGTCAGGGTTGCCCAGTGGTCGGTGACCGAGGTGAAGTACACCTTGAGCTCCGGCCATTCGGTTTGCAGGTAGAGCTCCAGCCACTGCAGCACGCGGGCAGCGCCGCCGGTGGTGGTGGTCATGATGAAATGGTTTTCGGCGATACAGGCAGTCACGCCGTCGTCGAAGACCATGCCGTCTTCCTTGCACATCAGGCCGTAGCGGGCCTTGCCCACGTCGAGCTTGGTCCAGGCGTTGGTGTACACGCGGTTGAGGAACTCGCGGGCGTCCGGCCCCTGGATGTCGATCTTGCCCAGGGTCGAGGCGTCGAGCAGGCCGACGCTGTCACGCACGGCCTTGCACTCGCGGGCCACGGCGGTGTGGATATCTTCACCGGCTTTAGGGAAGTACCAAGGTCGCTTCCACTGGCCGACGTCCTCGAACTCGGCGCCGTTCTTCACGTGCCAGGCATGCAGCGCGGTGAAGCGCACAGGCTCGAACAGGTGGCCACAATGGCGCCCGGCAATCGCACCGAAGGTGATCGGCGTGTAGTTGGGGCGGAACATGGTGGTGCCCATCTCGGGGATGGTGATGCCCATCGAACGGGCGGCGATGGCCAGGCCGTTGATGTTGCCCAGCTTGCCCTGGTCGGTGCCAAAGCCCAGCGCGGTGTAGCGCTTGACGTGCTCGACCGACTCGAAGCCCTCGCGGGTAGCCAGCTCGATGCCGGCGGCGGTGACGTCGTTCTGCTGGTCGACGAACTGCTTGGGCGCACGGTTGGTGCTCTTGTCGTGCGGCACCTGGAACAGCGCGACGGTGGCCTCTTCCTTGCGTGCGATCACTTTCGGCAGGCTGCCGGTGGTGGCCTTGAAGCCGGCTTCGGTGGCTGCGCGCACGCCGCCCTCGAAGCCATCGGCCAAGCTGTCACCCAGGGCGTAGACGCCGTTGATACCGCCGACGCAGACGCGCTTCTGCGGTGCATCGCCCGGCACGAAGCCGAGAATGTCTTCACGCCAGACAGGACGCCCGCCCAGGTGAGATGCCAGGTGGACGACCGGACTGTAGCCGCCGGAGGTCGCGACCAGGTCGCAGTCCAGCCATTCGCCAGGACTGGTGACCTTGTGTGCCTTCACATCGATCGCCGCCACGCGGGCTGCGGTGACGTGCTTGGTGCCACGGGCTTCGATCACGGCGCTGGAGGTGAGGATACGGATACCCTTGGCACGTGCTTCCTCGACCAGCGAGCCACGCGGGTTGTGGCGCGCGTCAGCGATGGCGACCACTTGCAGGCCGGCGTCATGCCAGTCCAGGGCGGTGCGGTAGGCGTGGTCGTTGTTGGTCGCCAGCACCAGCTTGCGGCCCGGGGCCACGCCGTAACGGCGCACGTAGGTGGAGATAGCGCCGGCCACCATGTTGCCCGGCACGTCGTTGTTGCCGTAGACCAGCGGACGCTCGTGGGCGCCGGTGGCCAGCACCACGCGCTTGGCGCGGACGCGGTGGATGCGCTGGCGTACCTGGCCGATCGGGGCGCGGTCACCGAGGTGATCGGTCAGGCGCTCGTGGATCGTCAGGAAGTTGTGGTCGTGATAGCCGTTGACCGTGGCGCGTGGCAGCAGGGTCACTTCGGGCAGGCTTTCGAGCTCGGAGAGCACGGCCAGGACCCAGTCGGCGGCAGGCTTGCCGTCGAGGGTCTCGCGGCTGTCGAGCAGGCTGCCGCCGAACTCTTCCTGCTCATCGGCGAGGATCACGCGGGCGCCGCTGCGACCAGCCGCCAGGGCGGCGGCCAGGCCTGCCGGGCCTGCGCCCACCACCAGCACGTCGCAGTGCTGGTTCATGTAGTCGTAGGTGTCCGGGTCGTTCTGCAAGGGCGAACGGCCAAGGCCTGCGGCCTTGCGGATGTACTTCTCGTAGGTCATCCAGAACGACTTGGGATACATGAAGGTCTTGTAGTAGAACCCGGGCGGCATCATGCTGCCGCCGACCTTGCCGATGATGCCCATCATGTCGTTGTTGACGTTCGGCCAGCCGTTGGTGCTGGTGGCAACCAGGCCCGAATACAGGGCTTGCTGGGTGGCACGCACGTTGGGGATCTGGGTCGCTTCGCTGGAGCCGATCTGCAGGATCGCGTTCGGCTCTTCGGCACCGGCGGCGATGATGCCGCGCGGACGCGAGTACTTGAAGCTGCGCCCGACGATGTCGACGCCGTTGGCCAGCAGCGCCGCGGCCAGGCTGTCACCGGCATAGCCCTGGTAGGTCTTGCCGTTGAAGGTGAACGACAGAACCTTGCTGCGATCGATCCGGCCGCCGCTGGACAGGCGATAGGTCTGGCTCATGCTTTTTCTCCCTGACCTTTGACGGTCGACTGCGCAGGGCTCTGCTTGCCGGCGGTCACTTGTGGTTTCTCGCCGATCTTGTAGGTTTCCATGATCTCGTAGGTCACCGTGTCACGGGTCGCGTTGAAATACTGGCGGCACCCGGCAACGTGGTCCCACAGCTCGTGGTGCAGGCCGCGCGGGTTGTCACGGAAGAACATGTACTCGCCCCACTCGGCATCGGTGCAGGCATTGGCGTCCAGCGGGCGGGCGATGTGAGCCTGGCCCGAGCAGTGAAACTCTTCTTCGGAGCGCAGCTCGCCGCAGTGTGGACAGAAGATATGCAACATGAGGAATTCTCCTGTTAGTGGGCGACGGCGGCAGCGCCGTGTTCGTCAATAAGCGCGCCGTGGTGGAACCGCTCGATGGAAAACGGAGCGGCCAGTGGGTGCATTTCGCCCTTGGCCAGGCTCGCCGCGAAGACGTGGCCCGATCCCGGGGTGGCCTTGAAGCCGCCGGTGCCCCAGCCGCAGTTGAAGAACATGTTCTTGACCGGTGTCTTGGAGATGATCGGGCATGCGTCCGGCGAGGTGTCGACGATGCCGCCCCATTGGCGGTTCATGCGCACCCGCGAGAGGATCGGGAACATCTCGACGATCGCCTGCAGGGTGTGCTCGATGATCGGGTAGCCGCCGCGCTGGCCGTAGCCGACGAAGCCGTCGATGCCTGCGCCGATGACCAGGTCGCCCTTGTCGGACTGGCTGATGTAGCCGTGCACGGCGTTGGACATGATCACGCTGTCGATGATCGGCTTGATCGGCTCCGATACCAGGGCCTGCAGCGGGTGCGACTCGAGCGGCAGGCGGAAGCCCGCCAGGCGCGCCATGTGCCCCGAGTTACCAGCAGTGACCACGCCGACGCGCTTGGCGCCGATGAAGCCCTTGTTGGTTTCTACACCGATGACCGTGCCGTTTTCCTTGCGGAAACCGATGACTTCGGTCTGCTGGATCAGGTCGACGCCCAGGGCGTCGGCGGCACGGGCATAGCCCCAGGCCACGGCATCGTGACGGGCCACGCCGCCGCGACGCTGCACGGTGGCGCCCAGGATCGGATAACGGGTGTTCTTGGAGCAGTCCAGGTACGGGACTTCCTCGGCCACTTGCGCGGTGTTGAGCAGCTCGCCGTCGATACCATTGAGGCGGTTCGCGTTCACGCGCCGCTCCGAGTCACGGATGTCTTGCAGGGTGTGGCACAGGTTGTAGACGCCGCGCTGGGAGAACATCACGTTGTAGTTGATGTCCTGGCTCAGCCCCTCCCACAGTTTCATGGCGTGCTCGTACAACTGCGCCGACTCGTCCCACAGGTAGTTGGAACGCACGATGGTGGTGTTTCGGGCGGTGTTGCCGCCGCCCAGCCAGCCTTTCTCGACCACGGCCACGTTAGTGATGCCATGCACCTTGGCCAGGTAGTAGGCCGTGGCCAGGCCATGGCCGCCACCGCCGACGATGACCACGTCGTAGACCTTCTTCGGCGTAGGCGTGCGCCACATACGCTGCCAGTTTTCGTGATGGCTGAGGGAGTGCTTGAAGAGGCCGAAGCCAGAATAGCGTTTCATGACGGGTTGCTCCACTCAGCGGTAAACCGGGAAATCTGCGCACAGCGCCGAGACATTTTTTGCCACGTCAGCCTCGACATCGGCATCGCCGAGGTTGTCGAGGATGTCGCAGATCCAGCCGGCCAGCGCGGTGCACTGGGCAACCTTGAAGCCGCGGGTGGTAACAGCGGGGGTGCCGATACGCAGGCCCGAGGTGACGAACGGCGACTGCGGGTCGTTCGGCACGGCGTTCTTGTTGACGGTGATATGAGCGCGGCCAAGGGCGGCGTCGGCGTCCTTGCCGGTGAGGCCCTGACGGATCAGGCTGACCAGGAACAGGTGGTTGTCGGTACCACCGGAGACCACATCGAAGCCGCGGTCGATGAACACCTGGGCCATGGCCTGGGCGTTGTCGATGACCTGCTGCTGGTAGACCTTGAAGCCAGGCTCGAGGGCTTCCTTGAAGCACACGGCCTTGGCAGCGATGACATGCATCAGCGGGCCACCCTGGGCACCGGGGAACACGGCAGCGTTGAGCTTTTTCTCGATCGCCTCGTTGGACTTGGCCAGGATCAGGCCGCCACGTGGACCGCGCAGGGTCTTGTGGGTGGTGGTGGTGACCACGTCGGCGTAGGGCAGCGGGTTCGGGTACAGACCCGCCGCGACCAGACCGGCCACGTGGGCCATGTCGACGAACAGCAGTGCACCGACCTTGTCGGCGATCTCGCGGAAACGGGGGAAGTCCAGCGTCTTGGAGTAGGCCGAGAAGCCAGCGACGATCATCTTCGGCTTGTGCTCGACAGCCAGACGCTCGACTTCGTCGTAGTCGATCAGGCCGGTGTCAGTGTTGATACCGTACTGCACGGCGTTGTACAGCTTGCCCGAGGACGACACCTTGGCGCCGTGGGTGAGGTGGCCGCCGTGGGCCAGGCTCATGCCGAGGATGGTGTCGCCGGCTTGCAGCAGCGCCAGGTACACGGCGCTGTTGGCCGAAGAGCCCGAGTGCGGCTGGACGTTGGCGAAATCGGCGCCGAACAGCTGCTTGGCGCGGTCGATGGCCAGTTGCTCGACCTTGTCGACGTGTTCGCAGCCACCGTAGTAGCGCTTGCCTGGATAGCCTTCGGCATACTTGTTGGTGAGGCCGCTGCCCTGGGCCTGCATGACGCGCTTGCTGGCGTAGTTTTCCGAGGCGATCAGCTCGATGTGGTCTTCCTGACGCTGATCCTCGGCATTCATCGCCGCCAGCAGTGCATCGTCGTAACCCTGGATCTGGTCTTGCTTGCTGAACATTGTCTATCTCCCGGCAGCGATCATTTCTTGTCTGTAGGGTTCAATGACCCTTTGCAGCGATGGTATGACTGGCACGGGGTATCCAGATGCCTGCGCACGCCTTGCAATGGCGCGTTTACGACATTGGTGTGAAACGTTGCGCCCGGATGGTTCGCGTGAACGCCGCAGACACCGCGGGAGCAGTGTCTCAGGTTGTATAGGCAACCCCTCGAACGATGGTTTAGAGTGCTTTCCTGCGTCGTTCACAGGACAGTGTCATGACAGATAAAAGCCAGCAATTCGCCAGCGACAACTATTCCGGTATCTGCCCCGAAGCCTGGGCGGCCATGGAGAAGGCCAACCACGGCCACGACCGCGCCTACGGCGACGACCAATGGACGGCGCGGGCCTCGGAATACTTCCGCGAGCTGTTCGAAACCGACTGCGAGGTGTTTTTTGCCTTCAATGGCACGGCGGCCAACTCCCTGGCCCTCGCTTCCCTCTGCCAGAGCTATCACAGCGTGATCTGCTCGGAAACCGCCCACGTCGAGACCGACGAATGCGGTGCGCCGGAGTTCTTCTCCAACGGTTCCAAGCTGCTCACCGCGCGCAGCGTCGACGGCAAGTTGACCCCAGAATCCATCCGTGAGGTCGCCCTCAAGCGCCAGGACATCCACTTCCCCAAGCCGCGCGTGGTCACGCTCACCCAGGCCACAGAGGTCGGCAGCGCCTATCGGCCGGACGAACTCAAGGCCATCAGCGCCACGTGCAAGGAGCTGGGCCTGAACCTGCACATGGACGGTGCCCGCTTCAGCAACGCCTGCGCGTTCCTGGGCTGCACGCCGGCCGAGCTGACATGGAAGTCCGGCGTCGATGTGCTGTGCTTTGGCGGGACCAAGAACGGCATGGCGGTGGGCGAGGCGATCCTGTTCTTCAATCGCGCCCTGGCCGAAGACTTCGACTATCGCTGCAAGCAGGCCGGGCAGCTGGCCTCGAAGATGCGCTTTCTGTCGGCACCGTGGGTGGGGCTGCTTGAAGACGGCGCCTGGCTGCGCCACGCGGCGCATGCCAATCACTGCGCGCAATTGCTGGCGGGGCTGGTCGAGGATGTACCGGGCGTTGAACTGATGTTCCCGGTGGAGGCCAACGGGGTGTTCCTGCAGATGCCAGAGGCGGCGATCGAAGCACTGCGAGGCAAGGGCTGGAGGTTCTATACCTTCATCGGCAGCGGTGGGGCGCGGTTCATGTGTTCGTGGGATACCGAGGAAGAGCGCGTGCGGGCGCTGGCGGGGGATATCCGCGCGGTGCTGTCAGCCTGAGACCGCGGTGTGGGCTTTTTTGTAGGAGCGGCCTTGTGCCGGGACGCCGGACCGCGCGAAATGAGGGCAAAGCCCTCACCGAAGCGCATCAGTACCAGGTTTTGCAATGCTGGCAGGGAACACCGCATTCAGCCGGCCCTTGTAGCGCCTATGCGATCTTAGGGCCGCTTCGCGACACAAGGCCGCTCCTACGCAGACCTTAGGCGCCGAACAGTCAGGCGTCGCCGATCTTGCGGGCAATCACATCGACCGTGGCGCTGACCTGCTCTTGATACCGGTCAAGCGTCTCCTGATGCTCGCGCTGCAGATCGATCTGCTTCGAACACAGGTTGAGCGCCGCCAGCACCAGCAGCTTGTCGCCGATCAAGGTCGGGTACAGGCGCTTGGTGTCAGCCAGCGAGGCGTTGAGCATCTGCACGGCCTTGGACAGTGTCTGCTCCTGGCCTTCGGGCGCCTTGATCGAATAGTCGCTGCCCAGGATCGACACGACATTGATCGGCTGCGCTTGCAGTTTCATGCGCTGACGGCGCCAGCGCTGGCGCGCTCGACCAGGGCCTGGATGCGCGCGGCGGTAGCGCCGTTCTTCTCTTCCAGCTCCATCAGGTTCAGCTGCAGGCTGTCGTTCTCTTCCTTGGACTGGGCCAGCTCCTGGGCCAGGCGCTCGTTCTGCTCGCCCAGCTGAGTGTTCTTCTGTACCAGGTCGGTAACCAGTTGCTCGAGTTGATTCAGGGATGATTCCAGCATGAGACGTTCTCGGTTGGTGCAAAGGCGGACACGATAAAGAAAACCTTGCGCCCTCGCCAGGGATATCGGGAGTAGAGGCCTTGGCCTGGTGCAGATTGACCGGCGGATAACGATCTTGTTCCTGCTTCGCCCCACCATTGGTCAGGAATCCCAACCGGCGGCTCATATTTGCAACGCCGGATACTCAAGACTCGCCGGTCACGACCGATAGGCATGGCATGTCCCATTCTGTCGCATGGATCGCGCGCCCCCTTGTCCTTGCCTGGTTACCTCAAATGTCCCTTCGCAACATGAATATCGCCCCCCGTGCGCTCCTGGGGTTTGCCTTGATCGGCGCGCTGATGCTCGGCCTGGGCGTGTTCGCCCTCAACCAGATGAGCAAGATCCGCCAGGCGGGCGTTGCCATCGAGACCATCAGTGTCCCGAGCATCAAGAACCTGGGCGAGCTGACTGCCCTGAACCTGCGCATGCGCACCCTCTCCTACCGCCTGCTGCTCAACCGCGAGCCAGAGACCCAGCGGGACACTCTGCGCCTGCTTGAACAGCGCAACGCAGAGATCGACAAGACTCTCGCGGCCTACCAGCTCCTGGTCGAAGGGGCGGACGAGCGCGCAGGCTATGAGCTGTACCGCCAGTTGCTCGGCCAGTACCGGCAGATCGAATCGCGCATGCTCGTGCTGAGCCAGGCCGACCAGCTCGACGCATTGCGCACCCTGCTCAACACAGACCTGCTGGCCAACTCCGAGCAGATCAACAAGGTGATGGACGACCTGGTGCGGATCAACACCGAGCAGACCCGCCGTACCAACGCTACCGCAGCTGGCCAGTACTCCGGCGCCGTGACACTGGTCATCGCCCTGCTGGTGGCCGCCAGCCTGCTGACTTTCCTCTGCGCCTGGCTGCTGACCCGCAGCATCGTCAACCCGATCAATGAAGCACTGGACGCTGCCGAGCGCATCGCCGATGGCGACCTGACCAAGGCCGTGCATGCCGAAGGAACCGACGAGGCCGCGCGCCTGCTGCGTGCCATGGCAAAGATGCAGGACAAGCTGCGTGACACCCTGCAGCTGATTGCAGGTTCCGCCACCCAGCTGGCCTCGGCAGCCGAGGAGCTCAACTGCGTTACCGAGGAAAGCGCCCGCGGCCTGCAGCAGCAGAACAACGAAATCGTGCAGGCGGCCACGGCCGTCACCGAAATGACCAGCGCTGTCGAAGAAGTGGCGCGCAATGCCGTGAGCACCTCGCAAGCGTCGAGCGAAGCCACCCGTTCGGCTGGCGATGGCCGCGACCTGGTGCTCGAGACCGTTGGCGCCATCGAACGCATGAGCGGCGACGTACAGGCCACGGCGCAGTTGATCGGCAACCTGGCGACCGAATCGCGGGATATCGGCAAGGTCCTGGACGTGATCCGCGGCCTGGCCGACCAGACCAACCTGTTGGCGCTCAACGCCGCCATCGAGGCGGCACGGGCCGGTGAAGCGGGCCGCGGCTTTGCCGTGGTGGCCGACGAGGTTCGCGCCCTGGCCCACCGCACCCAGCAGTCGACCAGCGAAATCGAACGAATGATCGGCAGTATCCAGGGCGGTACCGGGCAGGCGGTCGACTCGATGCGCAACAGCACCGAGCGCGCGGAGTCGACCCTGAACATCGCCCGCGGCGCCGGCCTTGCGCTGGACAGCATTGCCAGCGCGGTGGCGCAGATCAACGAGCGCAACCTGGTGATCGCCAGCGCCGCCGAAGAGCAGGCTCAGGTGGCGCGGGAAGTGGACCGCAACCTCGTGAATATCAACGACCTGTCGGTACAGTCGGCAACCGGTGCGCACCAGACCAGCGCGGCGAGTGCCGAGCTGTCGCGGTTGGCGGTGGATCTGAATGGGCTGGTGGCGCGCTTCCGCGTCTGACCCGAAGATCCGCGGTGCCCCATTCGCTGGCAAGCCGGCTCCCACAGGTACTGCGCTGATGGTGAGATCTGCGCTGTACCTGTGGGGAGCTGGCTTGCCAGCGAATGGGGCACTTGCGAATCTGGATCAGTAATCGATCCGCACATCACCCTTCGGCACGCTGCAGCACGACAGGATGTACCCCTCGGCCTCATCTTCCTCGGTGATGCCGCCGTTGTGATCCATCTCCACCTCTCCGCCCAGCTTGAGCACCTTGCAGGTGCCGCAGATACCCATGCCGCAGGCCTTGGGGATCATCAGGCCGACCTTGGCCGCCGCGGCATGCACGGTCTCGCCCGGAGCCACGCGGATGCTCTTGTCGCTGCCGATGAACTCCACCAGGTTGAGCTCGGCGGCGTCGACTTCCGGCGCATCGGCCGCCTGCTCGGCGTGCTCGACGGCATCGGCCTTGGCTTCGGGCGGCGTGGCGCCAAATGACTCCTCGTGGTACCGGCTCATGTCGAAACCCGCGCCTTCGAGCAGCCGCTTGACCGCGGTCATGTACGGCGTCGGGCCGCAGCAGAACACCTCACGTTCCATGAAGTCCGGCGCGATCAGCTCCAGCAGCTTGTGGTTCAGGTAACCGCGGTACCCCGCCCACGGCTCGCCCAGGCCATGCTTCTCGCAGATGATATGCAGGCTGAAATTGGGGATCCGCGAGGCCATCTGCTCCAGCTCGCGATGGTAGATGATGTCCTTGGGCGAGCGTGCGCTGTGCACGAAGGTCATGTCGACATTGGCGTTGGTGTCGTAGAACCAGCGCGCCATGGACATCACCGGCGTGATGCCGACACCACCGCTGAGGTAGAGCATCTTTGCCGCGGGAAAATCGATGGCATTGAACAGCCCCACCGGCCCGTGCACCGCCAGCTCCTGGCCTTCGTGCAGCGTGTCGTGCAGCCAGTTCGAAACGCGCCCGCCCGGCACGCGCTTGATGGTTACCGAAAAGCTGTAGGGCACCGACGGCGCGCTCGAAATGGTGTACGAGCGCATCACTTGCTGGCCTTCGATCTCAAGCTCAAGGGTCACGAACTGGCCGGGCTTGAAGAAGAACAGAATCGGCTGGTCGGCCATGAAACAGAAGGTGCGGACGTCCCAGGTCTCCTGGATGACCTTGACGCACCGCACGATGTGGCGGCCGTTGGCCCAGGTCTGGGTCGTGACCGGATTGAGGAAGGGGTTGGACATGCTCGTCTCCACGGCCGACTGCGGCTTGATGGGAGAGATAATGCTCAAGGTGCGGGCGGCGTACATTCCCATCCGCGACATCGGCGTGCTTATCGCGACCAGCCTTGAGCTACAGGGGCTGGCGCGTCGGGAACGGATTCGGCCATGTCGTCCATGGATAAGGTTCGCGGCCCCGGCGAACGCACACTCCACGCCATAACAACACGCTGATTTTCAGCCCTGCGTCGCACAAGAACGATTAGCCACTTTCGCCGGCCTTTACTGGCCATGAGGACCACACGATGGACGTCACCGCAACCCTGAGCCTGGGCGATCCACTGGAAGCAGCACGCGGCGCCACCGCCGAAATGCTGCAGACGCGCGAGCGCACTTTCTCGCTGCCGCAACCTTTCTACAACGACGAGCGTCTGTTCCAGATCGACATGCAGGAGATCTTCCAGAAGGAATGGCTGATCGCCGGCATGACCTGCGAAATCCCGGCCAAGGGCAACTTCCTGACTCTGCAGGTCGGCACCAACCCGATCATCGTGATTCGTGGCGCCGAAGGCCAGGTACATGCCTTCCACAACGTCTGCCGTCACCGTGGCTCGCGCTTGTGCACCAGCGAAAAGGGCAAGGTGGCCAAGCTGGTCTGCCACTACCATCAATGGACCTACGAGCTCGACGGCCGCCTGCTGTTCGCCGGCACCGAGATGGGGGCCGACTTCGACATGAAGCAGTACGGCCTCAAGCCTGTGAACGTGAAGACCGCCGGCGGCTACATCTTCATCAGCCTGGCCGAGAACCCACCGGCGATCGACGAGTTCCTGGCGACCCTGTCGCACTACATGGAACCGTACGACATGGAGAACACCAAGGTGGCGGTGCAGACCACCTTGATGGAGAAGGCCAACTGGAAGCTGGTGCTGGAAAACAACCGCGAGTGCTACCACTGCAACGCTTCGCACCCCGAGTTGCTCAAGACGCTGCTGGAATGGGACGACGTCACCGACCCCCGCGCCGACCAGGCTTTCAAGGACCACGTCGCCGCCTCGGCAGCTGCCTGGGATGCCGAGAAGATCCCCTACGCCCACGCAAGCTTCGGCCTGCGCAACCGCATCGTGCGCATGCCGCTGCTCAAGGGCACCGTGTCGATGACCATGGATGGCAAGCAGGCCGTGCAGAAGCTCATGGGCCGCATCAAGAACCCGGACCTGGGCTCGATGCGCATCCTGCACCTGCCGCACTCCTGGAACCACTGCATGGGCGACCACATCATCGTCTTCACCGTATGGCCTATCAGCGCCCAGGAGACCTTGGTCAGCACCAAGTGGATCGTGCACAAGGACGCCGTCGAAGGCGTCGACTACGACCCCGAGCGCATGCGCAAGGTGTGGGACGCGACCAACGACCAGGACCGCCGCCTGGCCGAAGAGAACCAGCGCGGCATCAACTCCACCGCCTACCAGCCGGGGCCGTATTCGACGACCTACGAGTTTGGCGTGGTGAACTTCATTGACTGGTACAGCCAGCGAATGCTCAACAATCTGGGGGCCGAGCCTGCGGCGTATCTGAAGGAAGTGAAGGCGCAGTAATTCCATGAATGGCCATGCCACAGCGATTGCGCTGTGGCATGTGGGAATGCTCATACCGGCGTTTGTCTCCAGGATGACACTGGGGCCGGGGACTGACGGTCTCCCGGGAAAACACCGCTCGTCAACTCGACCGGGTAGCGCCTGATCACGGGCGCTGTCGCAATCGTGTACAGCTCGTACCCAGACAACGCCGTGGCTACTACTGAAAAAGCGGTATCAACCCACATCAATGCGTTCGAATCCGCTGCTGACAGCCGCCCTATGCCAGTACCGATACTCACGGTGGCGCTGAAACCGCCAAAGGCTGTCAACGCCGTATCCCGCGTGGTCCATCTGGATACCGGGTTCTCGGCCGTCGCAAACGTCAGATGACCACCGCGGCTTCCCGCGAGCCCCACATCCAGATCGAAATCGATCCTGGTCACGTACCCTCGGTAAGCTTTCACGGCGCTGATGGCCAGGTTGACGAACCCCCCGATAATGCTTCTTATCGGTCCAAGCCAGCTTGGAAATCGACCGGACGGGTCATGGAAATTGACGGGGTCGTTCTGGCAATACGCATAGGCATTCAACCCACCCTTCCCGAACGGGCTCAGCCGGTCCGCTGTGTGAAACCTCATCAGCACAGGGTTGAACACCCTATGGCCATTGCCCAAGTGGTAGCAACCGGTAGCGGGATCACGCATCTGGCCAGCAAAGGCGGTCATGGGCCCCGCAGTGCTGGCGTGTGCTCCATAGGCGCCATAGGCACGGGAAGGGAAATCCACACCACTCAGCGTGGAGCGCTGCGCGTCGGTCTGAATGAGAAAAGTACGGGTCATGGCAAGGCGACTCTGATTTCATGAGGCGCCAGACGCTATCAATCGAAGAGCGAGCAAATAACTCGCAAAAATATCAGTGCCAGACCCAGGTCATGCTGATCATTTTTTGATCAAAAACGGCTGAGCCCAGCACAGACGTGGGCTAGAGCAGAGCACGAACATCTTATCCACAGGCCAGACCACAGTAATTGTGGAAAGCTTTCTACTGTGCACAGATCTCAGCGCAACACACCCTCCTCCATCAGCAACTTCAGGATTGCCTGCGCCCCTTCCTGCGGCGTGAGGTCCTTGAGCACCTTGCCGCCACCGCCACTGGCCTTGGCTGTCGCGGCTTTCATGCGGTCGGCACCACTCTTGGCCTTGATTACCTTCAGACGCTTGGGGCGCGGCTTGGCGGGCTGCAGCTCGGCTTCGTTCAGCAGCGGGTCTTCGACCAGCGCCACGTTGCGCGCCGCGAGCACGCCACGGCGCGCAGGACCGAAAGCGCTCTGGCGCGGCTTGGGCGCGGCGTTATCCACAGTCGCCAGCAGCGGCAGACGCACCTTGAGCCGACGGCGCTGGCCGCGAGGCAATGCCTGGAGGATCTGCGCGGTGCCGTTCTCGATCGATTCGACTTCCGCTAGCCCCACTACCAGCGGCCAACCCAGGCGCTCGGCGAGCAGAAACGGCAGCATGCCGGAGCCTTCGCCGGTTTCGGCCTGGGTGCCGGTCAACACCAGCTGGGCGCCGGCATCGCGCAGGTAATCCCCCAGCACGCCCACTACGTCGGCGCCAGCGGGCTGTTCGAGGATGTCCAGGTGATCCAGGCCCATGCCCAGGTAGGCACGCAGCGCCTCTTCACGAGGATCGCCAGCATGCACTACCTGCAGGTTATCCCCAGCCAGCTGCAAACCCAGCTCCACCGCGCGCGCATCCTGCTCGGCGCGCCGGGCCCGGCCGGAGCCGGGATGTGCGCCAATTGAAACCAGGCTGATGACTTTGGTACTCATGCGCATGTCCTCATGCCGCGTCGCGCTGGGCGTCGCTGCGGAAGTTTTCCACAGCCTCGATCAGTGCCTTCAGAATCGCCGCGCTGTCGCCAATCACCGACAGGTCGGCCCGTTTGATCATGTCGCAGCCCGGGTCCATGTTGACCGCCACAACCTTGTCGCAGGCGCCGATGCCCTGCAGATGCTGGATCGCCCCAGAGATGCCCACGGCCATGTAGACCCTTGCCGTCACCCAGGTGCCCGTGGCGCCCACCTGACGGTTGCGCGGCATGAAGCCGTCGTCCACCGCCACCCGCGAGGCGCCTTCGGTAGCGCCCAGAACGGCTGTGGCCTTGTGGAACAGCTCCCAGTCCTTGACCCCGTTGCCACCCGACATGATGAACTCGGCCTCGGCCATGGCGATGGTCGCCGGGTCCACCGCCACCGGGCCCAGGTCGCCGATTCGCGACAGGGCACGCACCGCTTCTGTGGACAACTCCACCGGCAAGGCTTCATGCCGGGTCTCGCTGACCGGCTCGGCGCACTCCGCCGCTGCCAGGATCAGGCGTGGCACGCTGCGCTGGATGTCCTGCTGGCCGGCACCGGCGCGACCGATGCACTGGCCGTCCTTGACCTGCCAGACGCGCGTGGCCGGGCGCTCGCCCAGCGTCGCGGCCAGGCGCCGCCCCAGTTCACCGCCACCGGTGCGGCTGTCGGGCAGCAGCCAGTGACGCGGGTTGAACTGGTTATCCACAGCCCGCAGGCCCTGGACCATTTGCTCCGGTGCATAACCCTGGTACTGCTCGCCGTCGATGACCAGCAGGCGGTCGACGCCGGCTGTGGAGAAGTGATTTTCCTTGTGCTCGCCGAACACCACGGCCAGCACCGCGCCGTCGTTGCCGGCCAGGCTGTGAGCGAGGCCGAGCAGGTCGCGGTCGTGGCTGCCAAGGCGGCCACCGACCATGTCCGGGACCACGACAATGTAGAAAGCAGGAGCGGCCACCTGATGCAGCGGCAACTGCACCTCGACCGCAGCGCTGCGCTTGCTCCCGCCACCTTGCTGGGCGCCGGAGCGGTCGATGCGCTTGACTCCGTTGGGGCCGATGAAACCGACCGCATGGGGGTTCTTGCGCATGACGCCGCTGGGGCCCATCCAGCTGGTCTGCTGGGTCTGCATGGCCGCATGCAATGGGTGCAGGCGGTTACGGGCGATCCATTCGGCGCGAGGATCGCGGCGGATAATATCGCTCATCAGTGCACCTCCGCGGGTTCACGTACGGCTGTTGTCTGGGGCTTGCTCGATGGGGAAGCGGCTTCGTCTTCAAGCAGGGCATCGGCGACCAGTTCGGCAAGGTCCTTGATCTGGGGGCGCGGCTCGACCACGCCTTCGAGCATGGCGGTGCACTGTGGGCAGCCCACGGCAACCAGCTCGGCCTCGGTCTCGCGGATATCGTCCATGCGCATGTCCGGGATCCGCTGCTTGCCAGGGATATCGGTGATCGGCGCTCCGCCGCCGCCACCGCAGCAGCGCGAGCGGAAGCCCGAACGTTGCATCTCGCGCACCTCGATGCCCAACGCCTTGAGCACCTCGCGCGGGGCTTCGTACTCGCCGTTGTAGCGGCCCAGGTAGCAGGGATCGTGATAGGTCACGCTGCCGCCCTTGTGCTGGCCGAGGTTCAGGCTGCCGGCCGCGATCAGTTCGGCGATGTAGGTGCTGTGGTGCTGCACCAGGTAGCTGCCGCCGAGCGCGCCGTACTCGTTCTTGAGCACATGGAAGCTGTGCGGGTCGCAGGTGACGATACGCTTGAAGCTGTATTGGCCCAGGGTCTGGATATTGCGCTTGGCCAGTTGCTGGAACGTCGCCTCGTCACCCAGCCGCCGCGCCACGTCGCCGCTGTCGCGTTCTTCGAGGCCGAGCACGGCGAAGTCGACACCAGAAGCCTTGAGCACCTTGACGAAGGCGCGCAGGGTGCGCTGGTTGCGCATGTCGAATGCGCCATCCCCGACCCAGAACAGCACCTCGGTCTTGCGGACCTGCGACAGCAGGTTCAGGTTGAGGTCGGCCGCCCAGTTCATCCGTCCGCCGGGAGCAAAGCCGCCCGGGTTGTCGGTAGCGATGAGGTTGTCGAGCACCTCGGCGCCCTTGTTGGGCGTCGCGCCCTTTTCAAGGGTCAGGTGACGGCGCATGTCGACAATGGCATCGACGTGCTCGATCATCATCGGGCATTCCTCGACGCAAGCGCGGCACGTGGTGCACGACCACAGCGTCTCGGGATCGACCAGGCCGTTGACGATCGGCTGATGCGGATTGCCGCCATGCTCGCCGATCGGCTTGCCTGGGTACGGGCTGCCGGCGAACCTGGCGTCGGTGCCACCGGCCAGGCCGACCACCATGTCCTGGATCAGCTTCTTCGGATTCAACGGCTGGCCCGCGGCAAACGCCGGGCACGCGGCCTCGCACTTGCCGCACTGCACGCAGGCATCGAAGCCAAGCAGTTGGTTCCAGGTGAAATCCTTGGGTTTCTCGACGCCCAGCGGGGCGTTCGGGTCCTCGAGGTCGAGCGGCTTGAGGCCGGTGGAACGGCCACCGCCAAAGCGCTCGGCGCGGCGGTGCCAGGCCAGGTGCAGCGCACCGGCAAAGGCGTGTTTCATCGGCCCGCCCCAGGTCATGCCCAGGAACAGTTCCGACACACCCCAGGCCACACCCAGGCCCAGCAGCGCGACCAACAGCCAGCCGCCGGTGCCTTCGGGCAGAATCCCGGCCACCGGCAAGGTAGCGATGAAAAAGGTGACGGCGAACACCAGCAGGCTTTTCGGCAGGCGCATCCAAGGGCCCTTGGACAAGCGCGAGGGTGGGTTGAGGCGGCGCTTGAAGACGAAAATCGCACCGGTGAACATCAGGACCGTGGCGACCAGCAGGGCATAGCCGAGAATCTTGTTCTGCAGGCCGAAGCCATGCACCAGGATAGCCAGCACCGCCGACAGCACGAAGCCCCCGGCCGTGGCGACGTGGGTATTGGACATGTACTTGTCGCGCTCGACCACGTGGTGCAGGTCGACCAGGTAGCGACGCGGCATGGCCAGCAGCCCGCCGATCAGGTTGACCTTCGATGGCCGGCCACGGCGCCACATGCGCACTCGGCGAAGCGCGCCGAGCACCGCCAGTGCCAGCGCGGTGAACAGCAGAATGGGTAGCAGGGTGTTCAACATGGGAAACTCCCACAACAGCTGGATTCTTGCACCGCTCTCAAAGGCGGCGCGGACCCCTGTAGGAGCGGCCTTGTGTCGCGAAAGGGTCGCGTAGCGGCCCCCGGAGGTCAGCGGTGCTGCACAGATCCAGGGGCCGCTTCGCGACCCTTTCGCGACACAAGGCCGCTCCTACAGGGGGGCCAGTCCCGCCCTCAAGGGCGGTGTTCATGCCTGTGCGATCAGAAATCCTTGCACAGACGCAAGGCGTCGTAGATCGCCGCATGGGTATTGCGCTGGGCCACGCAGTCGCCGATGCGGTACAGCAGGTAGCCTTCGCCCGGCTGGCTGAGGATCGGCTGCGGCTTGATGGCGAACAGCGCCTCCACATCGATCTGGCCCTTGTTGCGCGAACCTTCCTTGAGCGCGTAGTAGATCGCCTCGTCGGGACGCACACCGTTCTCGATCACCACCTGGTCGACCACGCGTTCTTCCTTGGCACCGGTGTATTCGTTTTCCAGCACCGCGACCAGCTTGTCGCCTTCGCGATAGACCTTTTCCAGCATCAGGTCGCCGGTCATGATCACTTCCTTGGGGTACATGCTGCGGTAGTAAGTAGGGAACGAGGTCCCGCCTATCGCAACGCCCGGCTTGATATCGTCGGTGACGATCTCGACCTGGCTGCCCTTGTCGGCGATGTAGTCGGCCACCGACATGCCGGTGAACTCGCAGATGGTGTCGTAGACGAGCACGTTCTTGCCCGGTGCGACCTTGCCGTCGAGCACGTCCCAGCTGCTGACCACCAGCCCTTCGGCGGCGCCCCAGTGCTCGTTCTGCTCGATGAAGGGATGCCCGCCCACCGCCAGCACGACCACATCGGGACGCAGGTCCATGATGGTGTCGGCATCTGCCGAGGTGCCCAGGCGCAGGTCGACCTTCAGGCGCGCCAGCTCCAGCTGGTACCAGCGGGTGATGCCGGCGATCTGGTCGCGCTGCGGAGCCTTGGAGGCCGTGGTGATCTGCCCGCCGATCTGTTCCTTTTTCTCGAACAGAGTCACGTCATGCCCACGCTCGGCGGCCACGCGCGCGGCCTCCATGCCGGCCGGACCTGCGCCGACCACCACCACCTTGCGCTTCACGCCGGTGGTCTTCTCGATGATGTGCGGCACGCCCATGTATTCACGGGAGGTCGCGGCGTTCTGGATGCACAGTACATCCAGGCCCTGGTATTGACGGTCGATGCAGTAGTTGGCGCCGACGCACTGCTTGATCTGGTCGACCTGGCCCATCTTGATCTTGGCGATCAGGTGCGGGTCGGCGATGTGCGCACGGGTCATGCCGACCATGTCCACATAGCCGCCTTCCAGAATGCGCTGGGCCTGGTTCGGGTCCTTGATGTTCTGCGCATGCAGCACCGGGACCTTGACCACTTCCTTGATACCGGCCGCCAGGTGCAGGAACGGCTCCGGCGGGTAGCTCATGTTCGGGATGACGTTGGCCAGGGTGTTGTGGGTGTCGCACCCGGAGCCGATCACGCCGAAGAAATCGAGCATGCCGGTGGCGTCGTAGTACTTGGCGATCTCCTTCATGTCCTCGTGGCTCAGGCCATCGGGGTGGAACTCGTCACCACAGATACGCATGCCCACGCAGAAATCGTCGCCGACCTCGGCGCGCACCGCCTTGAGCACTTCCATGCCGAACTTCATGCGGCCTTCGAAGCTGCCGCCCCATTCGTCGGTACGCTTGTTGACGCGCGGGCTCCAGAACTGGTCGATCATGTGCTGGTGCACGGCCGACAGCTCGATGCCGTCCAGGCCGCCTTCCTTGGCCCGGCGTGCAGCCTGGGCGTAGTTGCCGATGACTCGCCAGATCTCCTCGACCTCGATGGTCTTGCAGGTGGCACGGTGCACGGGTTCGCGGATGCCAGAAGGCGACATCAGGGTCGGCCAGTTGAAGCCGTCCCAGCGCGAGCGCCGGCCCATGTGGGTAATCTGGATCATGATCTTGGCGCCATGCTTGTGCATCGCGTCAGCCAGGTTCTGGAAGTGCGGGATGATACGGTCGGTCGACAGGTTGACCGATGCCCACCACTCTTGCGGGCTGTCGATGGCCACCACCGAGGAGCCGCCGCAGATCGCCAGGCCGATACCGCCCTTGGCCTTTTCCTCGTAGTACTTCACGTAGCGGTCGGTGGTCATGCCGCCGTCGGTGGCGTAGACCTCGGCGTGCGCGGTACTGAGCACGCGGTTACGGATGGTGAGTTTGCCGATCTGGATCGGCTGGAACATCGCTTCGAATGCCATGACGCGTACTCCGGCTTACTGCGGCTTGACGATGAACAGGCCGTCGTCGTGGCCTTCTTCCGAACCACCGTAGACCTGCTCGGCCACGGTACGGATCGAACTGCCACGGGCTGCCAGGATCTGGTCCATGGCACCGGCGAACCAGCCGGTGAACATGTAGTCGACCTTGCGCCCGACCTTGCCGTACACATACACGAACGCCGAGTGCTCGAGCTTGACGCTGGCGGTGCCCTTGTCGAGGTCGATGTCCTGGATCTTGAACAGGCCCCAGCCGCGCTGCGACAGGCGCTTCATGTAGTGCTCGAACACCGCGACGCCTTCCAGGCCGTGGCACTCGGCTTCTTTCTCGCACCAGTGCCAGGCCGATTTGTAGCCGGCCTTGTAGAGGATCTCGGCGTAGGCGTCGGCACCCAGCACTTCCTCGATGCCGATGTGGTTGTTGACGAAGAAGTGCCGCGGCACGTACAGCATCGGCAGGGCATCGGAGGTCCAGATACCGGTCTCGCTGTCGACTTCGATGGGCAATTGCGGGGCGATCTTAGCCATGGAAACTCAACTCCAGAATTATTTTGATTGATGGCCCCGGCACGATGGCGCGGGGCTGACAGGCTTGGAGAGCGGCTTATTCGCCCCACACATCCTTGAGAATGTTCACCCAGTTCTCGCCCATGATCTTGCGCACCACGCGTTCGCTGTGGCCGCGCTTGAGCAGCGTCTCGGTGAGGTTCGGGAACTCGCCCACGGTGCGGATGCCCAGTGGGTTGATGATCTTGCCGAAGCTGGTCAGGCGGCGGGCGTAGCCCTTGTCATGGGTCAGGTATTCGAAGAATTCCTGGCCATGGCCCTGGGTGAAGTCGGTGCCGATGCCGATGGAGTCCTCGCCGACCAGGTTCATGGTGTACTCGATGGCCTCGGCGTAGTCGTCGATGGTCGAGTCGATGCCCTTGGCCAGGAACGGCGCGAACATGGTCACGCCAACGAAGCCGCCGTGGTCGGCGATGAATTTCAGCTCTTCGTCGGACTTGTTGCGTGGGTGCTCCTTCAGGCCCAGCGGCAGGCAGTGGGAGTAGCACACCGGTTTTTTCGATTCGAGGATGACTTCCTCTGAGGTCTTGGAGCCGACGTGGGACAGGTCGCACATGACGCCGACGCGGTTCATTTCGGCGACGATCTCGCGACCGAAGCCCGACAACCCACCGTCACGCTCGTAGCAGCCGGTGCCCACCAGGTTCTGGGTGTTGTAGCACATCTGCACGATGCCCACGCCCAGCTGCTTGAACACATCGACGTAGGCGATCTGGTCCTCGAAGGCATGGGCGTTCTGGAAGCCGAAGAGGATGCCGGTCTTGCCCAGTTCCTTGGCCTTGCGGATGTCCGCGGTGGTGCGCACCGGCATCACCAGGTCGCTGTTCTCGCGGATCAGCTTCTGGCTGGCGGCGATCTGGTCGACAGTAGCCTTGAAGCCCTCCCATACCGACACCGTGCAATTGGCCGCAGTGAGGCCGCCCTTGCGCATGTCTTCGAACAGCTCGCGGTTCCACTTGGCGATGATCAGACCATCGATGACGATGCTGTCGGCGTGTAATTCGGCTGGGCTCATCAGGCTGTCCCCTTTTGTTGATCTGGACGCGCCGAACGTTGTGCCAGCGCTTTGGGGCCAGCATATGCCCCCGCGCCGGGGGGCCCAGATGCAAAAACGACAAGGGGCTTGCCGAAAGCGTCAAGGAGCGACACGGCACGCTCTGGCGCGGGTCCTGGCAATGAGAGCGAGTCTCGACAACGGCTTTTTCGGCGCCTTGATGACATTTTCGTCACATGGCTACCGCCCAGGGCGAGGCTGAGGGAGAATCGCCCGATTCGTCATCCGGACAAGGAGATTACCGATGAAATCAATGGCATGGCTGGCGCTGATGGCTGTGGCGCTTGGGGTTCACGCCGGCGAGGAAGAAAGCACGCCTTGCGACAACGTCGACACCGACCAGCAGAGCCAGGCTTGCGCTGCCTTCAGCCGCCAGACCGCCGAACGCGAGCTGGCTGCCGCGTTCGATGAGCTGGTGCAGCGGATTCGCGACCAGTACCCGGATGAAGGTGAGAAGGTGAATGACCTGACGGGGCGTCTGCAGGCTGCCGAGAAAATGTGGACCCAGTTGCGCGATGCCGACTGCAAGGTCGAGACCTATGCCGAGAAGACGGGGACCAAGGCGTTTGAAGCAGCCTGGAACCTGTGCGTGGCGCAGCGCAGCGATGACCGTTCCGAGTACCTGCAGTCCATAGGGCAGCAGTAGAGTCGGCGGCGTCCTTTTCGCGGGCAAAAAATAACCCCGGGAAGCCGTGAGCTACCGGGGCCAAGAGCGAGCAACATCCACTGGCGAGAGAAGGGTGACCAAACCCTGGAAGCTGTGAATGACTCCAGTTTGCAGGCTTCCCGGCCCGGGGATTTAGCCGAAAACGACGTGTTCTTAGCCAAAGCAGCCATGGCGGCATTCTGTTGTTGCGGGGGTTAGTGGTTGGTCACAGAATCGGCTGACGATCACGGCAGCAAACAAGGACTACAACCATGATGCATGCGGATTTGATTGATCAGGAAGACCTGGTGGGCCACCTGCGCGCCCTGGGCTTCGAGATGCCGGCCGGCGCCACCGCCGAGCAGGCTTGCGAGTGCGCCGTGCGCGGCCTGAGCGAGCCCCGGGCCAAGGCGTTGCGGGGGATGGTGGAGCAGATGTACGGCGGCAGCGCGACCATCTTGCCAGCCGTGCGCCAGGCGATCGACCAGCAGCTGCTGCCGGCGCTGGTGCAGTATATCAAGCGCGGCTGAAGCTGCCCTGGCGGGAGCGGCACGAGGCCGCTTCCGCACGGTTTCTCAAAGCCGTACGCTGGCGAATGTCGACTCGTTGCGCGCCTGGCTCAGCGACGCCAGCGGCCCGCTGTGCGGCGACAGCACCATGGCCTGCGGAATCGGCATCATTGCGACTTGCTGGGCAGTGTTGGAACCCACGCGCTCATCGCGCGGCGGAATGCCGAAGTACTCGCGGTAGCACTTGGAGAAGTGCGGGGTCGAGACAAAGCCGCACACCGATGCCACTTCGATGATCGACATCGGGGTCTGCTTGAGCAACTGCCGGGCGCGGATCAGGCGCAGCTTCAGGTAGTAGCGCGACGGCGAGCAATGCAGGTATTTCTGGAACAACCGCTCGAGCTGGCGCCGGGACACGGAGACGTACACCGCCAGCTCGTCCAGGTCGATCGGCTCTTCAAGGTTGGCTTCCATCAACGCAACGATTTCCTGCAGCTTCGGCTGGTTGGTGCCAAGCATGTGCTTGAGCGGCACGCGCTGGTGATCCTGCTCGTTGCGGATGCGCTCGTAGACAAACATTTCGGAGATTGCCGCCGACAGTTCGCGGCCATGATCACGGCTGATCAGGTGCAGCATCATGTCCAGTGGCGCGGTACCGCCGGAGCTGGTGAAGCGGTTGCGGTCCAGGGTGAACAGGCGCGTGCTCATGCTCACCCGCGGGAAGGCCTCTTGCATCGACGCCAGGCATTCCCAGTGCACGCTGCAATCGAACCCGTCGAGCAAGCCGGCGCATGCCAGCGCCCAGCTGCCGGTGCACACCGCGCCCAGGCGGCGCGACTGGCGCGCCTGGCTCTGCAGCCAGGTGACATGCTCACGGGTGACGGTGCGCTGGATACCCACGCCGCCACAGACAATGACCGTGTCTATCGGCGGTGAGCTGTGCATGGCCGCGTCGGGGGTGATCTGCAGGCCATCACTGGCCCAGACCTGGCCGCCATCGACGGTCAGGGTATGCCAGCGATACAGCTCGCGGCCCGACAACTGGTTGGCCATGCGCAGTGGCTCGACGGCCGACGCGAGGGAGATCAGGGTGAAGTTATCCAGCAGGAGAAACCCGATGGACTGGGGTGCTGTGCGGTTCTGGGACTGGGGCCCGGAGGTGTACGACGTCATCGCGGTTTCTCCTCACACAATGCAGGGTGTGCCTCAGGCGGGCACTGTTGTTGTCATGGCCCCGATTCGTATGCAGGGGCTTTGCCAATTTCGGAGCAATCGCCATGCCTGAAATTGAATGTCCGTCCAACTAAATCCAGAAACGACGCCGCAGGGCTGTTTTGTAGGACAATTGGTCTTAGCTTAGAAGCAATGTGAAACAAGCGTGCCAGGGCATCTGCACATCCGTGCTGAGCAAATCGGTATCACTTCTGGGAGGATGTCCAGAAACGACATCCATGAGTGTCACCGACAGCCGCAGTGTCGCACCGAGGACACTTTTGAAACCGACGCGCCATAAGTAGGCACGCCGGCCAGGAAGGGACTAAAACAGCGCAGCGATCAGCACTCGATCACGCTGACCGCGAGGCCGCCGCGCGAGGTTTCCTTGTACTTGTCGTGCATGTCGGCACCGGTATCACGCATGGTGCGGATCACCTGGTCGAGGGAGATGAAATGTTCGCCATCGCCGCGCAGGGCCATCTGCACGGCATTGATCGCCTTGACCGCGGCGATCGCGTTGCGCTCGATGCAGGGCACCTGCACCAGGCCGCCGACCGGATCGCAGGTCAGGCCCAGGTTGTGCTCAAGGCCGATTTCGGCGGCGTTTTCCAGTTGCTCGGGGGTAGCACCGAGAATTTCGGCCAGCCCAGCCGCCGCCATTGCGCAGGCCGAACCGACCTCGCCCTGGCAACCCACCTCGGCACCCGAGATGGACGCGTTCTTCTTGCACAGGATGCCGACCGCCGCCGCGCTGAGGAAAAAGTCCACCACGTGGTCCTCGGACACCTCGTCGCTGAAGCGCATGTAGTAGTGCAGCACTGCAGGGATGATTCCGGCGGCGCCATTGGTCGGCGCGGTAACCATGCGCCCGCCTGCGGCGTTTTCCTCGTTGACCGCCAGGGCGAACAGGTTGACCCACTCCATGGCGCTCAGGGTCGAGCCGATCACGTTGGGCTTGCCCAGCTCCTGCAGGCTGCGGTGCAACTTGGCCGCGCGGCGGCGCACGTTCAACCCCCCGGGCAGAATGCCCTCGTACTTGAGGCCGTTTTCGACGCACTCCTGCATCGCCTTCCAGAGCTTGAGCAGGCCGGCGCGGATTTCCTGCTCGCTGCGCCAGACCTTCTCGTTTTCCATCATCAATTGCGCCACGCGCAGGTCGTTTTTCTTGCACAGGCGCAGCAGCTCGGCGGCGCTGCTGAAATCGTAGGGCAGCACGGTGCTGTCGGCATCCAGCACGCCGCTCGCGGCCTGGGCGGCATCGACCACGAAGCCGCCGCCGACCGAGTAGTAGGTGTCGCTGTGCAGCGCGTCCTGCTCGCCAAAGGCGACCAAGGTCATGGCGTTGGGATGGTAGGGCAGGTTCTCTTCCAGCAGGAGCATGTCGCGGGTCCAGACGAAGTTCACCGGCAGGCGCCCATCGAGCAGCAACGTGTCGGTTTCCCACAGGTCCGCGATACGTGGCGTGATCAGTGAAGGGTCGATGGAGTCTGGCCATTCGCCCATCAGCCCCATGATCACGGCATTGTCGCTGCCATGGCCGACGCCGGTCGCGGAGAGCGAGCCGTACAGGCGCACCTCGATGCGCCGGACCTGCTCCAGCTCGCCCCGCTCGCGCAGTCCCTGGACAAAAAGGGCGGCGGCGCGCATGGGGCCGACGGTATGGGAACTGGAAGGCCCGACACCGATCTTGAACAGGTCGAACACGCTGATGGCCATTGTCAAATCACCTCTTGTTGGGCTTGTCGCCCCGCCTGCGGCGGGGGATGGCGCAACTGCTAGGCTAAAAAAGCAGTCCGCCGCGAATGCACGCATCATCGGGCTTTTGCCAGCGCACCCGACGTCTGCAACCGACGTACTTTTGTCCGCCTACGCCGCAGTCAAATGGCCCTCCCAGCGCCGTTTTCATGCAGCAGTGGGCCGCAAAAGCTGCTCCAGGCGGGTGGAAAAACCTGTATGCGACATCGCCTACGCTGGATGCGACCCGTCCTGTACTGGATACGACCCACCCCGTATGCGTTTGCCCAGCGCTGGTGGATGATCGAAAGCGACTCGATTGCACGGCCCCGATCCTGCTGCCCGGCAGGATCCGCCGACCGATGCATCTCATAAAGCACGGCGGCCCCGGGACATCCGAAAAAAAATCCAAGGAGTCCATCCATGAAAGGTTCACCCTCGCTGTTGCTGGCCGCACTCCTGAGTGCGCCGCTACTGGCTCAGGCTGCAGAACCCGAGCAGTGCCACACGGTCAATTTTTCAGACGTCGGTTGGACCGATATCACTGTGACCACCGCCGTGACCAGCGTTGTCCTCGAAGCACTCGGCTACAAGACCCGCACCACCATGATCTCGGTACCGGTGACGTACAAGTCGCTGGCCGACGGCAAGAACATGGACGTGTTCCTCGGCAACTGGATGCCGACCATGGAAAACGACATCAAGCAGTACCGCGATGCGGGAACCGTCGAGACCGTGCGCGCCAACCTGGAAAACGCCAAGTACACCCTCGCCGTGCCCCAGGCCTTGTACGACAAGGGCCTGAAAAGCTTCGCCGACATTCCCAGGTTCAAGAAGGAGCTCGACGGCAAGATCTACGGCATCGAGCCTGGCAACGACGGCAACCGCACCATCCAGAACATGATCGACAAGAACGCCTTTGGCCTCAAGGACGCGGGTTTCAAGATCGTCGAGTCCAGCGAGGCGGGGATGCTTTCGCAGGTCGACCGGGCGGCCCGTCGTGGGACCGATGTGGTGTTCCTCGGCTGGGAACCCCACCCGATGAACAAGCGCTTCAAGATACAGTACCTGTCCGGCGGCGATGACTTCTTCGGCCCGGACTTCGGCAAGGCGACTGTCCTGACCAACACCCGCAAGGGCTATGCCCAGGAGTGCAGCAACGTTGGCCAGTTGCTGAAAAACCTGTCGTTCACGCTGGACATGGAAAGCACCCTGATGGGCAACGTGCTGGACGACAAGATGAAACCCGATGCCGCCGCCGAGGCATGGCTCAAGAAGAACCCGCAGGTACTGGACACCTGGCTTGCCGGGGTAACGACCGTGGATGGCAAACCGGGGCTGGAGGCGGCCAAGGCCAAGTTGACGCAGTAGCCGCAAGCACGCGCCGGGGCAGGACCGTGCCCGCCCCGGGCTGACTTCAATCTTTGCAGGTGGAAGCTCGCTATCATGCTTATCGATCAAAAAATACCACTAGGCCAATACATTGCGGCCTTTGTCGACTGGTTGACGCAGAACGGCGCCGAGTACTTCGACGCTATCGCCCAAGGGCTGGAGTTCATGATTCATGCGGTGACCGGGGCGCTGACCTGGTTCAACCCGTTCGTGCTGACCGCCTTGATTGCCGCGCTCGCTCACTTCATCCAGCGCAAGTGGGCGCTGACAGCGTTCTGCGCCCTCTCCTTTCTACTGATCTACAACCTGGGCTACTGGCAGGAGACGATGGAAACCCTCGCCCAGGTGATGTTCGCAACCTTTGTCTGCGTGGCGATCGGCGTGCCGCTGGGCATCGTCGCCGCTCACAAGCCGATGTTCTATACCGCCATGCGCCCGGTGCTCGACCTGATGCAGACCGTGCCCACCTTCGTCTACCTGATCCCTACCCTGACCCTGTTCGGCCTGGGGGTGGTGCCGGGGCTGATCTCGACGGTGGTGTTCGCCATCGCCGCGCCGATCCGCCTGACGTACCTGGGTATCTGCGACGTGCCGCAAGAGCTGCTGGATGCCGGCAAGGCCTTCGGCTGCTCGCGCCGCCAGCTGCTGTCGCGTATCGAACTGCCGCACGCCATGCCGAGCATCGCCGCCGGCGTGACCCAATGCATCATGCTGTCACTGTCGATGGTGGTGATCGCCGCCCTGGTAGGCGCCGACGGCCTGGGCAAACCCGTGGTCAACGCACTGAACACCGCTGATATCGCCCTGGGCTTCGAAGCTGGCCTGGCGATCGTGCTGCTGGCGATCATGCTCGACCGTATCTGCAAGCAACCCGAAGTTCAGGTAAGGGGTGAAGCATGAGCATCATTCGCTTCGAAGACGTAGACGTCATCTTCTCCAACCGCCCACGCGAGGCCTTGAGCCTGCTCGACCAGGGCATGACCCGCGAGCAGATCCTGAAGAAGACCGGGCTGGTGGTGGGCGTTGAAAAAGCCAACCTGGACATCAACAAGGGCGAGATCTGCGTGCTGATGGGCCTGTCGGGCTCGGGCAAGTCGAGCCTGCTGCGCTGCATCAATGGCCTCAACACCGTCAGCCGCGGCAAGCTGCACGTGGAGCACGAAGGCGCGTACATCGACGTGGCCCATTGCACCCCGGCCGAGCTGAAGATGATGCGCACCAAGCGCATCGCCATGGTGTTCCAGAAGTTTGCCCTGATGCCGTGGCTGACCGTGCGCGAGAACATCAGCTTCGGCCTGGAAATGCAGGGGCGGCCTGAAAAGGAACGTCGCAAGCTAGTCGACGAGAAGCTTGAACTGGTAGGCCTGACCCAGTGGCGCAATAAAAAGCCCGACGAGCTTTCGGGCGGCATGCAGCAGCGCGTGGGCCTGGCCCGTGCGCTGGCGATGGACGCCGATATCCTGCTGATGGACGAACCCTTCTCGGCCCTCGACCCACTGATCCGCCAGGGCCTTCAGGACGAGCTGCTGGAGCTGCAGCGCAAGCTGAACAAGACCATCGTATTCGTCAGTCACGACCTGGACGAGGCTCTGAAGCTGGGAAGCCGCATCGCGATCATGAAGGACGGGCGGATCATCCAGTACAGCAAGCCCGAGGAGATCGTGCTCAATCCCGCCGACGAGTACGTACGTACGTTCGTCGCGCATACCAACCCGCTCAATGTCTTGTGCGGGCGAAGCCTGATGCGCACCCTGGACCAGTGCAAGCGTATCAACGGTTCCGTGTGCCTGGATCCGGGCGGTGATTCGTGGATCGATCTGGCTGAAGGCAACACCATCAAAGGTGCTCGCCAGGGCATCAACGGCCTGGACCTGCAGAACTGGGCGCCGGGGCAGGCCGTGGAAACCCTGGGCCGCAAGCCAACCCTGGTGAATGCCGACATCGGCATGCGCGATGCGCTGCAGATCAGGTATCAGACAGGGCACAAGCTGGTGTTGCAGGAAGGGAATTCAGTGGTGGGAATTCTGGGCGACAGCGAGCTGTATCACGCGTTGCTGGGCAAGAACCACGGGTGAGCCAGTGGGGGGCATTGCGCCCCCCGCTCTATTTTCAGCGGACCACGATACCGCGCTGCGCCATGTAGGCCTTGGCCTCTGGCACGGTGTATTCGCCGAAGTGGAAGATACTGGCCGCCAGCACAGCGCTGGCATGCCCTTCCAGGATACCGTCCGCCAGGTGCTGCAGGTTACCCACGCCGCCCGACGCGATCACCGGGATCCCCAGGGCATCACTGATCGCCCGGGTGACACCCAGGTCGAACCCATTCTTCATGCCATCCTGGTCCATGCTGGTGAGCAGGATCTCACCCGCGCCCAGGCCTTCCATTTTCCGCGCCCATTCCACGGCATCGAGGCCGGTCGGCTTGCGGCCACCGTGAGTGAAGATTTCCCAGCGCGGCTCTTCACCTGGCGCCGAGACTTTCTTCGCATCGATGGCGACCACGATGCACTGCGACCCGAAACGGTCGGCGGCTTCACCCACGAACTCCGGATTGAACACCGCGGCCGTGTTGATCGAGACCTTGTCGGCACCCGCGTTGAGCAGGTTGCGGATGTCTTGCACGGTACGCACGCCACCGCCCACGGTCAGCGGGATGAACACCTGGCTGGCCATGCGCTCGACGGTGTGCAGGGTGGTGTCACGGCCATCGACGCTGGCCGTGATGTCGAGGAAGGTGATCTCGTCGGCACCCTGCTCGTCATAGCGCCGGGCGATTTCCACCGGGTCGCCAGCGTCGCGGATGTTCTCGAACTTGACGCCCTTGACCACCCGGCCGTTGTCCACGTCCAGGCAAGGGATGATGCGTTTTGCCAGCGCCATGCGAGTGTCCTCAGCCTTTGTAGGTATCGCAGAAGGCCTGGGCCTCGGCGACGTCCAGGGTGCCTTCGTAGATCGCCCGGCCGGTGATTGCACCGACGATGCCAGGCGCCTTGGCATCCAGCAGGGCCTTGATGTCACCCAGGTTGTGGATGCCGCCGGAGGCGATCACCGGGATGCGCGTAGCTTCGGCCAGGGCCTTGGTGAAGGGCACGTTGCAGCCTTGCATCATGCCGTCCTTGGCGATGTCGGTGTAGACGATCGCCGAGACGCCATCGGCCTCGAAGCGCTTGGCCAGGTCAATGACCTGCACCGAGCTGACTTCAGCCCAGCCATCGGTGGCGACGAAGCCGTCCTTGGCATCCAGGCCAACGATGACCTTGCCGGGGAACGCACGGCAGGCTTCGGCAACGAACTCCGGCTCCTTCACCGCCTTGGTGCCGATGATCACGTAGCTGACGCCAGCCTTGACGTAGTGCTCGATGGTCTCGAGCGAGCGGATACCGCCACCGATCTGGATCGGCAGGGTGGGATAGCGCTTGGCGATGGCGGTGACCACTTCGCCGTTGACCGGCTGGCCTTCGAAGGCGCCGTTGAGGTCGACCAGGTGCAGGCGGCGGCAGCCTCCCTCGACCCACTTGGCGGCCATGCTCACCGGGTCATCGGAAAATACCGTGGAATCTTCCATGCGGCCTTGGCGCAGGCGCACGCAGGCACCGTCCTTGAGATCGATAGCGGGGATAATCAGCATCTTCTGAACCTGTCTAATCGGTAAGCTGCGATGCTCGGGAAGTCAGGGCTTCTCGAGCGCCCACAGGTCGCTTTCGATGCTCTCGAACCGCTCCTTGAGG
The DNA here is from genome assembly GCF_056312565.1 of Pseudomonas sp. JE3303. NCBI lineage: Bacteria > Pseudomonadati > Pseudomonadota > Gammaproteobacteria > Pseudomonadales > Pseudomonadaceae > Pseudomonas > Pseudomonas sp. JE3303. The sequence continues at coordinate 145,814 of NZ_JBWGIF010000004.1, read as the reverse complement.
TGCAGCTGAACATCGGAAATCGCCCTGTTGTAGTAATGCGGTGCAATGTCCTTGCTGAACACATCGAGCACCTCGGCCACCTCGAACGAGCCCAGTTGCAGCTCGAAGCGGTCTTCGAGAAACCGCTTCAAGGTATCGAGCGCCTCGCGCTCCTGCTCGGGGGCCAGCGTGATGACGGGGGCCTTGGTCCTCGACCGGCTCATCACCAGCGCCCGTCCCAGGCGATGAAGTTCTGCAGCAATTGCAGGCCATGGGCATGGCTCTTCTCAGGGTGGAACTGCACCGCGAAACGCGAGCCCTCGGCCAATGCCGCCGCGAAGTCGACGCCATAGTGACCGCGCCCGACTACCTGGCCCGGCTTGCCGGCATTGATGTAGTAGCTGTGCACGAAGTAGAAACGCGCGCGGTCGGGGATGTCGTGCCACAGCGGGTGGTCGACGGCGCGGGCGACTTCGTTCCAGCCCATGTGCGGCACCTTGAGGTGCTCACCGTCTTCCCTGAGATCCTTGCCGAAGAACTTCACCTGGCCAGGAAACAGGCCGATGCAATCGACACCGTCGTTTTCCTCGCTGTGGTCCAGCAGCGCCTGCATGCCTACGCAGATGCCGAGGAACGGACGGTCCTGGCTGACCTCGCGCACCAGGCTATCGAAGCCCAGGCGGCGGATTTCGGCCATGCAGTCGCGGATCGCGCCCACCCCGGGAAACACCACGCGGTCAGCCTCGCGGATGACGGACGCGTCGCTGGTCACCAGCACATTGCCGGCGCCCACGTGCTCCAGGGCCTTGGCGACCGAGTGCAGGTTGCCCATGCCGTAATCGATGACGGCTACCGTCTGCATTACAGGCAACCCTTGGTCGAAGGCATCTGCCCGGCCATGCGCTCGTCGCGCTCGACGGCCATGCGCAGGGCGCGGCCGAAGGCCTTGAACACCGTCTCGATCTGGTGGTGGGTGTTGTGCCCGCGCAGGTTGTCGATGTGCAGGGACACCAGGGCATGGTTGACGAAGCCCTGGAAGAATTCCTGGAACAGGTCGACATCGAAGCCGCCGACCGAGGCGCGGGTATAGGGCACGTGCATCTGCAGGCCGGGACGGCCGGAGAAGTCGATGACCACGCGCGACAGCGCTTCGTCCAGCGGGACGTAGGCGTGGCCGTAGCGGAAGATGCCCTTCTTGTCGCCGATGGCCTGGGCGAATGCCTGGCCAAGGGTGATACCGACGTCTTCGACGGTATGGTGATCGTCGATGTGCAGGTCGCCCTTGCACTCGATGTCCAGATCGATGAGCCCGTGCCGGGCGATCTGGTCGAGCATGTGTTCGAGGAAAGGAACACCGATATCAAATCGGGCCTTGCCAGTGCCATCCAGGTTGATCGAGGCCTTGACCTGGGTTTCCAGGGTATTGCGCTCGACGGAAGCCTTACGTTCGACCATCACGAGCTCCGCAAAATCATTGGGCGAAAGGGCATCATTATAGGCCCAGAACCGCCCGGCTTGAAACGCGGATGACACATGGCAGCGAAATTGTGTGTGTGACCCCCCATCCCCCGTGGGATGCGGGGCCCTTCAGATCAATGGAACAACACCGCCGTCTTCTGCAGCGTCACCCAGATCCCCCATGCCAGCGGGATGCCCACCGCCAGCCAGGCCGCGACCGCCAGTGGCACGCTGCCCGGCGCCGCTTTCCATTCCAGCGACTGGCTGCCATCGGCACCCTTGTCATGGCTCAGGGCGCGCTCGGCCGCCAGCTCCGCATCGGTCATGAAGTGCTTGTCCGCCACCGGACGCACCAGGGCGTTGCAGATGAAGCCCAGCACCAGCAGGCCGGCCAGGATATACAGCGTGATGTCGTAGGCCGCTGCCCGTTCGACGCCCAGCGCCAGTTGGTACTCGCGCAGATAGGTGATCAGCACCGGGCCGAGCACGCCAGCCGCGGCCCATGCGGTCAACAGGCGGCCATGGATCGCACCGACCATCTGCGTACCGAACAGGTCGGCCAGGTAGGCCGGCACCGTGGCGAAACCACCACCGTACATCGACAGGATGATGCAGAACGCCGCGACGAACAGCGCCACATTGCCCAGATGGCCCATGTTCGGCACCAGCGAATACAGCGCCACGCCCAGGGCGAAGAAGGCGAAGTAGGTGTTCTTGCGTCCGATATAGTCCGAGAACGACGCCCAGAAGAACCGCCCGCCGATATTGAACAGGCTGAGCAACCCGGTGAAGCCGGCGGCAATCGCGGCGATCTGCCCCAACTGCGTGGCGTTCAGTTCGCTGAAGCTGAGCTCGTTGCCCAGCAGCTTGCCGGCGAACACTTCCTGCAGCAGCGGCGAAGCCATGCCGAGGATGCCGATACCCGCCGAGACATTGAGGCACAGCACCAGCCAGATCAGCGCGAACTGCGGGGTTTTCCACGCAACGCTGACATGCACGTGACGGCTGGTGATCATGGTGTTGGCCTTCTTCACCGCAGGCGTCCAGCCCTCGGGCTTCCAGCCGGTAGGCGGCACGCGATAGGCCAGGGCGCCACCGGTCATGAACACGAAGTAGATCAGCGCCATTACCACGAAGCTCTGCCACACGCCGACTTCACCAGCGCTCGAGAAGTGCCCCATCAGCGCAGTGGCCAGCGGTGCGCCCACCATGGCTCCGCCGCCGAAGCCCATAATTGCCATGCCGGTCGCCATGCCGCGCTTGTCCGGGAACCACTTGATCAGCGTCGACACCGGCGAGATGTAGCCCAGCCCCAGGCCGATCCCCCCGATCACCCCCGAGCCCAGCCACATCAGCCACAGCTGATGGGTATACACCCCAAGCGCCGAGATCAGCAGGCCGCCGCACCAGCACAGCGCCGATACCAGGCCCGCCTTGCGGGGACCGGCATGTTCCAGCCATCCGCCAAGTACCGCGGCCGAGCAGCCAAGGAAGACGAAGAACAGCGTGTAGATCCAGCTCAGCATGGAGATCTGCCAGTCGCAGTCCGCGCTGAACAGGCGAGCGATGAAGCCCATGTCAGGCGCGCAGGCCACTGGTGACGTAATGCCGATTGCCTGGGAAAGCGGCAACCAGAACACCGAGAATCCGTAGGCCATGCCGATGCACAGGTGAATGGCCAGGGCTGCCGGCGGTACCAGCCAACGATTGAAGCCCGGCCGGGCGATGATGCGCTCCTTCGACAGGAAGCCAGGCGCTGTCGCGACGGCCCCCGCCGTGATACTGCTGTTCATTCGAATTTATCCTTTGTAGGTGTAGGCGGAGCCCTGGATCTGATACCCGGCTCTTGTGGGCGCACGCAGGCTTGAACCCGGCCGTTCTCGGCAAAATCCGCGACAATAGGCCGCAGTCGCTCCAAAAGCGGCGCAAGATTAGCACTTGCCGAGGCCGATGGAAGCATTTTGATACTGTCGATTTTTTACCCAAGGCTCTGAGCATATTTCCCGCCGCATGTAACCAAAGCGCTCTGCGGGTACTCAGCGGACAACCTCGCGGCGCTATACTCTGCCGCTGAATTTTTGAATCGGACTACAAGGACTCGCCCATGAAAGCGTTCGGCAAAATCCTGGGGCTAGGGCTTCTCGGGTTGTTGCTGATCATCGTGGCTCTGGGCTTCGCCCTGACCCACCTATTCGATCCCAACGACTACAAAGACGAAATCCGCCAGCTGGCGCGCGACAAGGCACACGTCGAGCTGACCCTCAATGGCGATATCGGCTGGAGCCTCTTCCCCTGGCTGGGCCTGGAGCTGCACGAGGCCAGCGTCGCTACCCTGAACAATCCACAGGCTCCCTTCGCCGACCTGCAGATGCTTGGCCTGTCGGTGCGCGTGCTGCCGCTGCTGCGCCGTGAAGTGCAGATGAGCGATGTGCGCGTCGAAGGGCTGAACCTGGTGCTGAACCGCGACGAAAACGGTCATGGCAACTGGGAAGACATCGGCAAGCCGCTGCCGGCCCAGAACCCCGATGGCACGCCGGCCACCCCCGAGGCCGATGTCTCCCAGGGCCAGGCCACGGAAAGCACTGCCAGCGAGCGCTCGGTCAAGCTGGACATCGACAGCCTCACCGTAAACAACGCCCGTGTGCAGTACACCGACGCCAAGACCGGACAGAGCCTGAGCGCCGAGAGCATCCAGCTCAGCACCGGCGCCGTGCACGAAGGCAGCAACATCCCGCTGAAGATGACGGCCTTCTTCACTGTCGGCCAGCCGAGCGTGCGCGCACGCACCGAGCTCAACGGCCAGCTGCGCTTTGACCGCAAGCTCAAGCGCTACAACTTCGAGGACATGCGCCTGACCGGCGAGGCCTCTGGCGAGCCATTGGCAGACAAGACCATGACCTTCGCCGCCCAAGGCCAGCTGCTGGTCGACATGGCGGCGAATGTCGCCGAATGGAACGGACTGAAGGTCTCTGCAAATCAGTTGCGCGCCCTTGGCGAGCTGAGCCTGCGTGACCTGGACAAGGCGCCGCAGCTCAGCGGTGGCCTGTCGATCGCCCAGTTCGACCTGCGCAATTTCCTCGACAGCATTGGCCACCCGCTGCCCGCCACTGCCGACCCTGCCGCGCTAGGCAAGGTCGAGCTGGTCAGCCGCCTGCAAGGCACCCGCAACAGCCTGGCGCTGGAGGACCTGGCAGCGAAGATCGACGACAGCACATTCAGTGGTCGTATCGCCATCGAGGACTTCGCCAAGCAAGCCCTGCGCATTCAGCTCAAGGGCGACACGTTCGACGCCGATCGCTACCTGCTCGCCAAGAGCGAAGAAGCCAAGGGCGCCGCCGCTGCGCGTCAGGCCGAAGTCAAGCAGCAGGAAGCCAGTGCCAGCGCCGCCCCGAGCAACCCTCCGCTGCCGACCGCGCCGACCCAGGTAGCGTGGAGCAGCGACAAGCTGCTGCCGGTCGACCGTCTGCGCCAGCTCGACCTGCAGGCCGATGTGAGCTTTGGCGCGCTGACTCTCACCAAGCTGCCGATCATCGACGCGACTCTGAAGGCCCAGGGCAAGGACGGCCTGATCACCCTTGAAACCCTGCGCGGCGGTCTCTACAACGGCACTTTCGAAGCCCACGGCAACCTCGATGTCCGCCCCGCGGTGCCGCAGCTTGGCGTGACCACGGCGATCAACCGGGTGCCGGTCGAGCACTTCATCAAGAGCGATGACGCCACCCAGGCCCCGCCGGTCAAAGGCCTGCTGACCCTGTCCAGCGCACTGACCGCCACCGGCAACAGCCAGAAAGCCCTGATCGACACGCTCAACGGCACGGCGAGCTTCACCATCAACAATGGCGTGCTGGTCAATGCCAACCTCGAACAGCAGCTGTGCCAGGCCATCGCTACGCTCAACCGCAAGCAACTGAGCGGCGAGCCACGCGGCAAGGACACCCCCTTCGAAGAGCTCAAGGGCAGCCTGGTGATCCGTAATGGCGTAGCCAGCAACCCCGACCTCAAGGCTCGTATTCCGGGCCTGGCGGTCAACGGCAACGGCGATGTCGACCTGCGTGTGCTAGGCATGGACTACCGCGTCGGCGCGGAGGTCGAAGGCGACAAGCGCGATATGCCCGACCCGGCCTGCCAGGTCAACGAGCGCTATGTCGGCGTCGAGCTGCCGCTACGCTGCCGCGGGCCTCTGGAGCTGGGCGCCAAGGCATGCCGTCTTGACCAGGAAGGCCTGGGCAAGGTCGCGGCCAAGCTTGCCGGCAACCGCATCAGTGAGAAACTTGACGAGAAGATCGACGAAAAGCTGGGTGACAAGGTCAGTCCCGAGCTCAAGGACGCGCTCAAGGGGCTGTTCAAGCGATGAGTCCCGAGCAGTTCTCCAGCGCAGTGCTGGACTGGTATGACCGGCACGGCCGCCACGACCTGCCCTGGCAACAGGGCATCACCCCGTATCGGGTGTGGGTCTCTGAAATCATGTTGCAGCAGACCCAGGTCAGTACCGTGCTCAACTACTTCGACCGCTTCATGCAAGCCCTGCCGACCGTGCAGGCGCTGGCCGCAGCGCCCGAGGACGAAGTGCTCCACCTGTGGACGGGCCTGGGTTACTACACCCGTGCCCGCAACCTGCACAAGGCCGCGAAGATCGTCGTCGAGCAGCATGGCGGCGAATTCCCCCGCAGCGTCGAGCAGTTGACCGAGCTTCCCGGCATCGGCCGCTCCACCGCAGGCGCAGTGGCCAGCATCAGCATGGGCATCCGCGCGCCGATCCTCGATGGCAACGTCAAGCGCGTGCTCGCACGCTATACGGCCCAGGAGGGCTACCCTGGCGAGCCCAAGGTGGCCAATGTCCTGTGGGCCAACGCCGAGCGCTACACACCGCACTCGCGCGCCAACCACTATACCCAGGCGATGATGGACCTGGGCGCGACCCTCTGCACCCGCAGCAAGCCGAGCTGCCTGCTCTGCCCGCTGCAAAGCGGTTGTGAAGCGCACATGCTCGGTCTTGAGACCCGCTACCCGGTGCCCAAGCCGCGCAAGGTGTTGCCGCAGAAACGCACGCTGATGCCTTTGCTGGCCAACCACGAAGGCGCCATCCTGCTTTACCGGCGTCCTTCGAGCGGCCTCTGGGGCGGTTTGTGGAGCCTGCCCGAGCTCGACAGCCTGGACCAGCTCGACGACCTCGCCTGCCAGCACGGCGTGCGCCTTGCGGGCAGTCACGCCCTGGATGGCCTTACCCATACCTTCAGCCATTTCCAGCTCGCCATCGAGCCCTGGCTCGTGCGCGTCGACCCCCTCGGCGATCACGTGGCCGAGCCCGACTGGCTCTGGTATAACCTCGCCACCCCGCCGCGCCTGGGCCTCGCCGCCCCGGTCAAGAAGCTCCTCAAACGCGCGGCCGACGAATTGATTGCAGGAGAGTCCCGATGACCCGCACCGTACTGTGCCGCAAATACAACGAACAGCTCCCAGGCCTTGAGCGCCCGCCCTACCCGGGCGCCAAGGGCCAGGACATCTACGAACACATCTCGCAGAAGGCCTGGGCCGACTGGCAGAAGGAGCAGACCATGCTCATCAACGAGAAGCGGCTGAACATGATGAACGCCGAAGACCGTAAATTCCTCCAGGGCGAGATGGACAAGTTCTTCTCGGGCGAAGCGTTCGAGAAGGCCGAAGGCTACGTGCCGCCGAGCGAATGACCCCGTAAAACCGTAAGCGACGGAATTAATTTAAGAAATTTTCAAAAAGTCGTTGACGCAAACCTGAAAAAGCCTTTTAATGCGCCCCGTTGCCCAGATAGCTCAGTCGGTAGAGCAGAGGATTGAAAATCCTCGTGTCGGCGGTTCGACTCCGTCTCTGGGCACCAAAACAAACAAAACCCCTGAATCGAAAGATTCAGGGGTTTTTTGTTTGTGCGCGGGAAATCCCCTAACCGCACATCTCCCTTGGGTTTCCCAGTCAACTGCGTTTCAATACGCAGCTCTTTTCCGCCACCCCCAGGATCACGCCCCATGGCCTCCAACACCAAGCAACAGAAACGCGCCAAGCGCGCCGCCTCCAAGGCCAAGCAGAACCGTATGGTGCGCAGTGGCCAGGCGGTGAAGGCGAGCAGCGGCGAGAGCAGCAGCGTCGAGCAGGTGTTCAACAAGGCGATGGAGTCGGACAGCTACAAGGAGCTGTTCGAGAAGATGAAGCAGGCCCAGGAAGGCGGGCTGGTGCCGATGATCTCGGTGTTCCTGGTCGACCCGCTGCTGACGCTGGTGCTCAAGGGGCACAAGGAAGAACACGCCACCGACTACATCGTGCTGGTATTCAACGCCTACCGCACCTGGCTGGACGGCGCCGACGAAGACACCACCATGGCGTGGCTGGAAAGCGACGAGTTCCAGCAGGCCTATGTCACGGCTTCGGAGAATGTCGCCAAGCTGCAGCAGGCGCAGAAGCAGTTCGGCTGATCGCCACTCAGGCAATGAAAAAGGCCGCGTCCTTTCGGGACGCGGCCTTTTTTCATTTCAGCAGCAGTCAGCTGTCCAGCGCCACCCGCCCGGCAGCCAGCTTCTCGCCCTTTCGCTTGCGCTGCACCAGCAGCCCGGCTGCGACCACACCGATGCTCAGCAGGGCCGTAGCGACGATCTCCGCGCGGTGGTCAGGACGAATCGCCATTACCACCAGCACCGCCACGATAAACGCGATGGTGGCCCAGGTAAGCCCCGGGAACAGCCACATCTTGAAGGCGATCTGCTCTCCACGGTCCATGCGCTGGCGGCGCATGCGCAGTTGCGAAATGGCGATCACCAGATACACCAGCAGCGCGATCGCGCCGGAGCTCGCCAGCAGGAACTCGAACACCTGCGCAGGGGCCATGTAGTTGGCGATCACGGTCAGGAAGGCCGCGGCGGTCGACAGCAGCACCGCGACATGCGGGGTGCCAGCCTTGGTGGTGCGTTGCGCCACGGCAGGCGCGTCACCACGCTTGCTCAGCGAGAACAGCATGCGCGAGGAGGTATACAGCGCCGAGTTGAGGCAGCTGGTCACCGCGATCAGCACGACGATGTCGACGATCAGCTTGGCATTCGGCACGCCGATACGGCTGAGCACGGTCTGGTAGGAACCGCCGGCTGCGAGAGCCGGATCGTTCCACGGCACCAGGGCCACGACCAGGAAGATCGACACCAGGTAGAACAGGCAGATACGCCAGATCACCGAATTGGTGGCCTTGGTGATCTGCTTGGCAGGATCTTTCGACTCGGCTGCGGCAATGGTGACGATCTCTGTACCCATGAACGAGAACATCGTCGTCAGCATGGCCGCCAGCACGGCGCCCAGCCCATTGGGCATGAAGCCCTGGGTGTCGAACAGATGACTCGCCCCGCTGACCTGGCTGTTTGGCACGAAACCGAACATGGCAGCGCAAGCGGCGATGATGAAGGCCACGATGGCCAATACCTTGAGGAGCGCGAACCAGAACTCGAACTCACCGTAGTTCTTGACGCTGCACAGGTTGGTGGCGGTCAGCGCCAGGGTGATGACCAGGGTAAACACCCAGAAGTCCACGGCCGGGAACCAGGCATGCAGGATGGATGCAGCGGCATTCGCCTCGAGCGGGATCACCAGCACCCAGAACCACCAGTACAGCCAGCCGATGGTAAAGCCGGCCCAGTGCCCGATGGCGCGGTCGGCGTAGGTGGAGAAAGAGCCGGTGTCCGGCGAGGCGATGGCCATTTCGGCCAGCATGCGCATCACCAGCACCACCAGGGTCCCGGCAGCGGCGTAGGCAAGGATGACAGCAGGGCCGGCTTCGGCAATGGCATGGCCGGAGCCAACGAAAAGGCCGGCGCCAATCACGCCAGCAATGGACAGCATGGTCACATGCCGTTGCTTGAGCCCCTGAGCGAGGTCATTTGTAGTGTGCGTACCGCTCATATAACTACCTTTACAAGGGGTGGTCAGGTATCAGCTTGGACGAAGCGACAATCTGATTTTTCAGGCTTTGCCAGGTCCGGTCCATACAACTGGCAATAAGCGCGCCATTTGTAAAAACGATTCGTCAGAAAGCGCTGGTTGCCGCGAACGTCAAGGCTTGCCGGGCTTTCGGCCATCGGATGACCAAAAGGCCGCCAAATACGTGGATTACGGAAATACCCACTTACAACTGCACCAATGGTGCCCCTTGGTAACACCTACGCACAAAATAAGCGCAGAAAAAGCGCAACCCTAGGGCGCAACTCTGCAGGTCTGAGCTATACACCCGAGTGGTACTGGCCAAAAACGGCTGGCCAGTCACAGTCAAAGCTGGCACCATCGCGCCTTTTTTCATCAGGGCCACACGGCTCGGCAGCATGCGCTGCGGACATCCGCGCGACAGTCCACTGCAGCGATGCGACAACTGCCCTGCCATCACCCCATTGCCCTTAGTGACCCGGTTGGTTGTCATTGCGCCGCTATGCTAGCTTGGCGCTCGCCAGGAAGGCCGCCAACAGCTGGATCGCACCTGAACACATGAGGACCGCACATGGCCCAGGCCACGCCCGCGCTGGAAATCCGCAACCTGCACAAACGCTACGGCGAGCAGGAGATACTCAAGGGCATTTCGCTGACCGCGCGCGACGGTGACGTGATCTCCATTCTGGGATCATCCGGATCCGGCAAGTCCACCCTGCTGCGTTGCATCAACCTGCTGGAAAACCCCCACCAGGGCCAGATTCTCGTCGCCGGTGAAGAGCTCAAGCTCAAGGCCGCGAAAAACGGCGAGCTGTTCGCCGCCGACAACCGCCAGATCAATCGCCTGCGCAGCGAGATCGGCTTTGTCTTCCAGAACTTCAACCTCTGGCCGCACATGTCGATCCTCGACAACATCATCGAGGCCCCGCGCCGCGTGCTTGGCCAGAGCAAGGCCGAAGCCATCGAGCATGCCGAGGCGCTGCTGGCCAAGGTCGGCATCCACGACAAGCGCCACGTCTATCCTTCGCAGCTCTCCGGCGGCCAGCAACAGCGTGCGGCCATTGCCCGTACCCTGGCCATGAAACCCAAGGTCATCCTGTTCGACGAGCCGACCTCGGCCCTCGACCCGGAGATGGTCCAGGAAGTGCTTAACGTTATTCGCGCGCTCGCCGAAGAAGGGCGCACCATGCTACTGGTAACCCACGAAATGGGCTTCGCCCGTCAGGTGTCCAGCGAAGTCGTCTTCCTGCACCAGGGCCTGGTCGAAGAGCAAGGAACGCCGCAGCAGGTTTTCGAAAACCCGACCTCGGCGCGTTGTAAGCAATTCATGTCCAGCAACCGCTAACGGAGCAACACGCATGCAGAACTACAAGAAATTCCTCCTGGCCGCTGCCGCCACGCTGGTGTTCTCGGCCAACGCCATGGCTGCCGAGAAACTGCGCATGGGTATCGAGGCGGCCTACCCGCCGTTCAACAACAAGGACGCCAGTGGCCAGGTGGTCGGCTTCGACAAGGACATCGGCGACGCCCTGTGTGCCAAGATGAAAGTCGAATGCAGCGTCGTTACCTCCGACTGGGACGGCATCATCCCCGCCCTGAACGCCAAGAAGTTCGACTTCCTGGTGTCGTCGCTGTCGATCACCGACGAGCGCAAGCAGGCAGTGGACTTCACCGACCGCTACTACTCCAACAAGCTGCAGTTCATCGCGCCGAAAAACGTCGACTTCAAGACCGACAAGGATTCGCTCAAGGGCAAGTCCATCGGCACCCAGCGCGCCACCCTGGCCGGCACCTGGCTTGAAGACAACTACGGCAGCGATATCGACATCAAGCTGTACGACACTCAGGAAAACGCCTACCTCGACCTGACCTCGGGCCGCGTCGACGCCATTCTTGCCGACAAGTACGTGAACTACGACTGGCTCAAGACCAAGGAAGGCCAGAACTACGAGTTCAAGGGCGAGCCTGTGGTCGAGAGCGACGAGATCGGCATCGCGGTACGCAAGGGTGACGACGCGCTGCGCAACAAGCTCAACGCTGCCCTGAAAGAAATCATTGCCGACGGTACGTACAAGAAGATCAACGACAAGTACTTCCCGTTCAGCATCTATTGATTCGCCCCGACCTGCACCGCCACGCGCGGTGCAGGTCCCTTGAAACAGCTGCCCATGAATATCGACCTACACGGATTCGGTCCGGCCCTGCTGGCCGGGACCCTGATGACCGTCAAACTGGCGCTCAGCGCCCTGCTGCTGGGGCTTGTCCTCGGGCTGCTCGGTGCGCTGGCCAAGACCTCGCAGGTCAAGCCACTGCAATGGCTTGGCGGCACCTACTCGACCCTGGTGCGCGGCGTGCCCGAGCTGCTCTGGGTCTTGCTCATCTACTTCGGCACCGTCAGCCTGATGAACCGGCTTGGCGAGGCCCTGAACATTCCTGGCCTTGAGCTCAATGCCTTTGCCGCAGGCGTCATCGCCCTGGGCCTGTGCTTTGGCGCCTACGCCACCGAAGTGTTCCGCGGCGCGATCCTGGCCATCCCCAAGGGCCACCGTGAAGCTGGCCTGGCCCTGGGCCTGTCGCGCGGGCGCATCCTCTCGCGGATCATCCTGCCGCAGATGTGGCGCATCGCCCTGCCTGGCCTTGGCAACCTGTTCATGATCCTGATGAAGGACACCGCTCTGGTCTCGGTGATCGGCCTTGAGGAAATCATGCGTCACTCGCAGATCGCCGTGACCGTGAGCAAGGAGCCCTTCACCTTCTATATGGTCGCCGCCTTCATCTACCTGAGCCTGACCGTGGTCGCCATGACCGGCATGCACTTCATGGAAAAACGCGCCGCTCGCGGCTTCGCGAGGGCCAACCAATGAACTGGGAAGTGATCATCAAATGGCTGCCGCGCCTGGCCCAGGGCGCGACCCTGACCCTGGAGCTGGTCGCCATCGCGGTCATCGCCGGATTGATCCTGGCCATCCCGCTGGGCATCGCACGCGCCTCGCGCCACTGGTACGTGCGCGCCCTGCCCTACGGCTACATCTTCTTCTTCCGCGGCACCCCGCTGCTGGTGCAACTGTTCCTGGTGTACTACGGCCTGGCGCAATTCGATGCGGTGCGCAGCAGCTCGCTGTGGCCCTACCTTCGCGACCCGTTCTGGTGCACGGTGCTGACCATGACCCTGCACACCGCCGCCTATATCGCCGAGATCCTGCGTGGCGCGCTGCAGGCGATTCCACGGGGTGAAATCGAAGCGGCGCGGGCACTGGGCATGTCGCAGGCCAAGACGCTGTTCTACATCATGCTGCCGCGCGCCTCGCGCATTGGCCTGCCGGCCTACAGCAACGAAGTGATCCTGATGCTCAAGGCCAGCGCCCTGGCCAGCACCGTGACCCTGCTGGAACTCACCGGCATGGCCCGCACGATCATCGCCCGCACCTACCTGCCGGTGGAGATCTTCTTTGCCGCCGGTGTGTTCTACCTGCTGATCTCCTTCCTTCTCGTCCAAGGCTTCAAGCTGCTCGAGCGCTGGTTGCGCGTCGACGCCTGCCAAGGCCGCTGACCACTGCTACGGGGCTGATCACAGCCCCGTTTTTCATGGACCACCATGACCACGCCTACCTTTCTGCAGGGTGACCAGCTGCTTGCCCGCTTCCAGGCCCTGGATGCCTTCCTGTGCCAGCACCAGGCGCTGTGGCGGCCGCGGCCGTTCACCCACCTGCGGTTGCCGTGGGAGCATGATCATCCCGAACTCGCCGCCTGGCTGCGCGCTCGTACGCTCGAGCAGGCAGAGGCGTATCAGCAGCATCCTGAACGGCTCGCCGCGCCGGCGCCTTTTCCCTCATTGGCAGAACACGCCTCTGGATTGAGCGAGGCAGGCGACCTGCCCGATAACGGCCTGCACCCGGCCGGGCATCGCCTGGACGCCAACGTGCCGGGGCGCAAATGGCAGCAGATAGAAGCCTTCTCCCGTCGCTTGGCCTTTCGCGAGCCTGCACGGCATTGGCTGGACTGGTGTTCGGGCAAAGGCCACCTCGGCCGTCGCCTGCTTCAGCCGGGGCAGCAGCTGACCTGCCTTGAGTACGATGCCGACCTGGTCCAAGCCGGACATGCCCTGAGCGTGCATCACCATTTGCCAGCACAGCATGTGATGCAGGATGTCATGGCCCCGGACAGCGGCCGTCATCTTGATCCCGGCAAGAGCGTGGTCGCCCTGCATGCCTGCGGCGACCTGCACGTGCGCCTGCTGCAACTGGCCAGCGAGCAAGGGTGCAGGCAACTGGCGGTTGCGCCCTGCTGCTACAACCGCATCCAGGCGGCGCATTACCAGCCGTTATCCAAGACCGCGAAGTCATCTGCGCTGGAGCTGTCCGTGACGGACCTCGGCCTGCCCCTGAGCGAAGCCGTTACCGCTGGCGCCCGCGTACGTCGGCAACGTGACCTTTCGATGGCCCGCCGCCTCGGTTTCGATCTGCTGCAGCGTGAACAGCGTGGCGGGGATGACTACCTGCCGACACCCTCGTTGCCGGTAGGCTGGCTTGAAAAGCCCTTTGCGGAGTATTGCCGCGACCTTGCCGAGCTCAAGCAACTGGTGGTGCATGGCGAGCCAGATTGGCCTGCACTGGAAGCGGCGGGCTGGGAACGGTTGGCGGTAGTGCGCAATCTCGAACTGGTGCGCAACCTGTTCAGGCGGCCCCTGGAGATGTGGCTGGTGCTGGATCGGGCGCTGTTTCTGCAAGAACAGGGATACGAAGTCCGGCTGGGAGTGTTCTGCGAGCAACCGCTGACACCGCGGAATCTGATGCTGCTGGCGGAGCGCGCTGGCGGTTGACAGCCTGTGGATAAGTCTGTGCACAAGCTTTTGATGAATATCGTCAAAACGTGCCGAATCGCGCGTTTTGCCAAGGGTTTTCGATTTGCCATCACACTGCAAATCCAACAGAAACAGGGCTTTGCGCAAAGACCAGTGGCCACCCCGGTCCGAGCGGCTTTTTGCAAAAGTTGGCACGCGGCTTGTGCATAAGCATATTGGCTGATCGATCTAAACGATCCAAACAGAGACCGATCGCTACGCTTGCCGGGCGCTCCGCGTCACATTTGGCTATCAGACCAAATCCCGGCCTGAGCGGGTGTTCGCTTACAGTTGCCGGCGAATCGTTACTCGCATACAGATGAGCCCTACTATGGCCAAAGCCGCCACCCTTACCTTGCTCACCGCCGCCCTGGTGCTGGCCGGTTGCAGCTCGCCACCTGCAGATCGCACCGCGTCCGACTGGGACGTGCACGGCCTGCAGCTCGAAGGCGAACGCGGCCTGCCACTGCCGTATGAAACCCGCAACCGGACCCGCAGCAGCGACAACCCCAAGCTGTTCTTCAACCCCGGCAGACCCGAGCCAGGCGTGAACAACATCCACCACGGCAGGTAGGAAAAATCTCCTTCCAGGGCGGTCACTTACGTTTTCGCAAGAGAATTGCGCGGAAGTAGTTTACAGCCGCAAAACGATCGCTATAATGACGCCCCTGTGCCGGTATAGCTCAGATGGTAGAGCAACTGACTTGTAATCAGTAGGTCCCGGGTTCGATTCCTGGTGCCGGCACCATACGCAGTACCGAAGAAGGCTCACCGAAAGGTGGGCCTTTTTTGTTTCTGGGGTTTCGGTCTCTGCGCTTTACCGCCAGCCGCCAGCGACCTATCCACAAGTACAACGCCTCTTTCGATTGATAGTCGCTACGGAAGACTCTGCCAGGTACCGCAATCCCCTCTACCCGGCGCAGCCGGGCACCGTAGGAGCGTGCCTCGTGCCGGGACGCCGGACCACGCGAAAGGGCCGCAAAGCGGCCCCAAAATGGCCGTGGCGTTGCAGAATCCTCAGCCCCGCGCAATATACCTAACACCAGGCACTGCCCGATTCGCTCTGCAGCCTTTTCCCCACGCAATCGGCAATACCGGCTGACATCGAGTCGGTGGACTGCGTGGATGCAATGTGGTGAGCCTGAATGATGATCGTGGCGCATTGCTAGGGCCTGGGGTGTGTCAGGTATCGTTGCAGCGGTCTTGCGATTCTGGGGCCGCTCCGCTGCCCTTTCGCGACACAAGGCCGCTCCTACAGCGCCTCGCTTCGCGGGCATGGGGGGCATATCGAAAATGCGCAACAACGGCAAATCGGTATGATCAGAAAGCAAAAAGCCCCAACACTTGCGCGCCAGGGCTCTCAGTAAATTTTTCGATATCGGCCTGTTCTTTCAGCTTTCGCCTTATCCTGCACACTGGCTAGGAGAGCTTTCGCTCCGAAATCGATACCCCCTTAACTGAGGGTTCCGGTCTGAATCGTCTCGCACATTGTCCAGATGCCTGAATCAGTGTCAACTCGGCGCCCGATGCGGGCCTTACACATTCTCCAATATCCGCCTAGCCCGCAAGATCACCGGCAAATCGATCAACTTCCCATTCAAACTGATCGCCCCTACCCCTTCATGCGCGGCCACCGTATCCAGCACGGCATGTGCCCAGAGCACTTCGTGCTCTCCAGGGCGGAAGCCTTCGTTGATCACCGAGACCTGCTTGGGATGCACGCACAGCTTCCCGGCAAACCCTTGCTGACGCGCGCGATGCACGTCGCTGGCCAGCAGTTCGAGGTTGGACAGGTCGATGGTCACGCCATCCACGGGGGCGCCGATACGGGCGAGCGCGGAGACAATGACAAGGCGTGAGCGGGCGTATAGCAGCTCTTCGCCGTCACCGAGGATACCGGTATCTACCTGGAAATCCACGGAGCCGAAGGCGAGGCACTGGACCTGGGGCGCGCTGGCGATGGCTTCTGCGTTCCACAGCCCGCGCGCGCTTTCGACGATGGGCAGGATGCGCAGGTGGGCGGGCAGGCGGTCCGCGAGCGCTGCAATCTGCTCGGCGCTTTCGGCCTTGGGCAGCGATACGCCGAGCAATCCGGGGGCATCGAGCAGGCGGCAGTCTTGGGCATGCCATTCGGTGTCGCTGCCGTTGATGCGCACCCAGCCCTTGCCTCCCGCGGCGAGCCAGGCATGGATGGCGTCGCGGGCTTGATGCTTGCGGTCTGGGGTCACGGCGTCTTCGAGGTCGAGGATGACAACGTCGGCGCCAGCGGCGCAGGCTTTGTCGAAGCGTTCCGGACGGTCTCCGGGGACGAACAGGTACGAACGGGCAGCCATGGCAGGTCTCCAGTCAATCGGAAGAAAAGAGGTTGAAGCGGGCAGTTTCAGCCCGGGTCGACACGCATGGTGGCGAAGCGGCCCAAGGCCAGAGCGACGACGAGCATCAGGGCGCCGAACAGCGCATAGCCGCTGGCGAGGGAATCACCGGAATGACTTATCGCAGCAAACAAGGGCGGGCCGGCGACGACGCCGAAGTAGGTGAAAAACAACGAGCCTCCGGTGTATTGCCCGGCACTGCCGGGTGGTGCCAGGCGGGCGACTTCCGCCAGGTAGACACCGTTCCAGCCAATGGCCGTGGCACCGAACAGCATGCTCACCGCTGCCACCAGCGGCAGCGGCCAGCCTTGGCTGAACGCGGCGGTCATCAGCGAGGCGGCGGCCATGATGAGTGCCAGTAGTGGCAGCAACCGGCGGGGCTCGAGCCAGCGGTCGGCTATCCAGCCCCACAGCAGGCGCCCCGCCACGCCAGCGCCTTGGGTCAATGCCAGGATCACCCCAGCGCTCACCAGCGCCAGGCCATAGTCGTGGGTCAGGTAGCTGACCAGGTACGTGGTCAAACAGAGCTGCATGGCGCCGAAGAACAGCGAGCACAACGCCAGGTTACGCATGCGCGGCTTGGCGAAGATCATGAACAGCGGCTTGAGCATGTCGTGCCGCGAACCGCTGAGCTCCGGATTGCGGTCGTCGTCGAGCGATGGACGCACCCGCTGGGCAACAACGGCCATCACTACGCACACGGCGGCCACCATCAACAGCGCACTACGCCAGCCGGTCGCGCCGACCAGGCTGGGCACCAGCATGCCGGCAAGCACACCGCCAATCGGCACGCCGGTCTGCTTGAGGGAAAACATGAAGCCCATCAGGTGCGCGGGCGTGGTGCGCGCCAGGATGTGCGAACTGGCGGGGGTCACGGGCCCATACCCGGCGCCAAGTGCCAAGGCACTCAACACCAGGCACCACAAGTACCCGCCAGCCGCGAGCGCAAGGCCCGCCGCGCACAGCAGCAGGCACACCTGGCTGACGCGGATCGCACCGAAGCGCAGTATCCACTTGCCGCTGAGCAAGCTGGAGGTCATGGCCCCCAGGTAGATCAGCGCCACGAAAAGCCCAATCTGGGCGACGCTGCCGCCAAGCTCGCGCAGGGCGACCGGTGCCAGCACCGGTACGGTGAACGTGGCCATCGACACCAACGCCTGGATAGACAGGGTAACCGTCAGGGGCCCGTAGCCGTTATTCGCCATTGGTGCCCTGCCAGGTGAGGCGCTGGGTGATCGAATAGCTGAAACGCTCGCCGGGATGGACGTTCACCGCCACCTCCAGCAGTTCATCATTGCTGCCCACGTACTTGCGCACGATGTGCAGCCCCGGCGACCCGACCTCCACCTGCAAGGCGCTGGCCTGGTCGGCATCGAGGTTGACCGCGCTGATGTTCTGGCGTACCTCGGCCACCTGAACGCCGAAGCGCTTCTGCAGGAGTTCGTAGATGGGCGTGTGGCCATCGCCAAAGGCCTCCAGCGCAGCGCCGTAGGCGCGAGGCACATAGACCAAAGTACGAGCCAGCGGCGCGCTGTCGCCTTCGCGATGACGCAATCCCCGCGCCATGACCCAGGCCTGGCCGGGCTTGCACTCAAGCAGCTCGGCCAGCTCCTCGTCGGCGCTCACCTCCTCCGGCGCCTCAAGCTCCATGCGCACATCGCGCACGTATTGATGCAGGTCGGAGATGCCTTCACTGGCCTGCACATACCGCGAGGCCGCCTGAGTCGCCTTGACCCGGGTGCCAACCCCTTGCTGCTTGCTGATCAGCCCGAGCTCGTTCAGCCGGCGGATCGCCTCGCGCACGGTATGCCGGCTGACATTGAACTGCTTGCACAGCTCGTGCTCGGTCGGCAGGAGGCTGTTGAGCGGATAACGTCCCGTCGTGATCGCGTCCACCAGCGCTTGCGCCAGTATCAGGTAGCGGGGCTGTCCAGCGGACAACAGTGAAGGCAGTTCGTGGATCATGTCATCTGACTCCTGCAGATTTCTTGTTTTCGGCTTCCATGCCTTGCAGCGCGCCCAGTATCGACTGGTTGTGCGCGCCGAGCCGTGGTGCTGGCTGGTTGGGCAATGTCTCGCCCGGGCACCGTATCGGACAGGCGAGTGTCTTGATCGTACCGCGCACAGGGTGCTCCACGTCGAAAATCACGCCTTGCTCGTGGGCAAAGGGATTCTCCAGGGCCTGGCCGACATCATTGACCGGGGCCGCTGGCACCTGCCCGCCAAAGTGCTTGAGCCAATGGGCCGTGGGTTGCTGCATCAGCACCGCATCGAGGTCGTCGGTGAGCTCGTCACGGTGGGCGAGGCGCGCCTTGAAATCACAATAGCGCGGGTCGCTGATCCACTCCGGCTTGTCGATCAGGTTGGCCAGCACCGCCCAGAACTTTTCCTTGTTGCACATGATGAACATCCAGCCGTCCTGGGTCCGGTACAGCTGGCTCGGGGTGAGCGAAGGATGCGCGGAGCGTGGCGTGCGCTCGGTCTTCACGCCGTCGTTAAGGTACCAGGTACCCAGGTAGTTGATGTTGTGCATGGCCACATCGAACAAGCTCACGTCCACGTCCCGGCCAACGCCGGTGGCACGCGCGCCCACCAGCGCCGAGACCAGCGCCAGCGCGGCGGTGGTGCCGGTCATCATGTCGATGATCGACAGGCCGAACCGGGCCGGTGGCCCGCCCGGCTCGCCGGTCAGCGAGCAATAGCCGGCCTCGGCCTGCATCAGGTAGTCATAACCGGGCCAGGCCTTGCGCGCGCCTTCGCGCCCATAGGCCGAGAGGTGGCAGCAGACCAGCGCGGGGTTGTGCTCCTTGAGCTGGGCGTAGGTCAGGCCGAGCTTTTCGGGCAGGTCGCCGCGCAGGTTGTCATAGAGGGCATCCGCACCCTTGATCAGTTCGATCAGCAGTGCCTTATCCTTCGGGTCCTTCAGGTTGAGCGTGACGCTTTTCTTGTTGCGATTGAAGGACTGGTAGAAGTGGCTGTCGCCTTCCTCGAAATAATAGGGACCGACATGCCGGCCGATTTCACCGCCGTCGGCGGGGTTCTCGATCTTGATCACCTCGGCACCCAGGTCGGCAAGGTGCTGGGTACCGAACGGGCCGGCACCGTACTGCTCGACGGCGATGATGCGCACACCTGCTAGGGGCAAGGTCATACCGGATTCCTCTGCACAAGTTGCTTGGCGATGATGATGCGCTGCATTTCGTTGGTGCCCTCGCCGATGGTCAGCAGCGGCGCGTCGCGGTACAGGCGCTCGACGTTGTATTCCTTCGAGTAGCCGTAGCCGCCGTGGATACGCATGCAGTCGGTGGCATTCTCCAGAGCCGCCTCGGTCGCGAAATACTTGGCCATGCCGGCCTCCATGTCGCAGCGGTCGCCCTTGTCGTACGCCTTGGCAGCGGACTCGGTGAGCAGCCGCGCCGCCTCGACGCGCGTGGCCATTTCGCCAAGCTTGAGCTGGATCGCCTGGTGCTCGCAGATCGGCTTGCCAAAGGTCTTGCGGATCTGCGAGTACGCGGTGGCTTCGTCCAGCGCTGCGCGCGCCACGCCGACGCCACGGGCAGCGACGTTGATGCGGCCCAGTTCCAGCCCGGACAGCACCTGCTTGAGGCCAACGCCCTCGACGCCACCAATCAGGCAATCCACCGGCACCTTGTAGTCCTCGAACACCAGCTCACAGGTGTCGATGCCGCGGTAGCCCAGCTTCTCCAGCTTGCGTGCCACCTTGAAGCCGGGCCCCTTCTCGGCGATCAGCCAGCTCATGCCCTTGTGCCGGGGTTCGGCGGTCGGGTCGGTCTTGACCAGTAACGCGACGACGCCCCCGTGCAAGCTGTTGGTGATCCAGGTCTTGGCGCCGTTGACTACGTAGTGATCGCCCTCGCGGCGCGCCACCGTGCGAATGGCCTGCAGGTCGGTGCCAGCATCCGGCTCGGTGAAGCCGACCGCGCCGCGCAGCTCGCCGCTGGCCATGCGCGGCAGGAAGCGTTCCTTTTGCGCAGCTGTGCCATGGCGCTGGATGGCCGACGCCATGATCAGGTGCGAGTTGATGATCCCGGACAGCGACATCCAGGTGCTGGAGATGCGTTCGACGATCTTCGCGTAGGTGGCCGTGGACAGTCCAAGCCCACCGTATTCGGGATCGATGATGCAGCCGAACAGGCCCATGACTTTCATCTTCTCGACCATCTCTTCGGGGTAGATGTCGTTTTTCTCGAGCTCGTGCACGAAGGGCTTGGCTTCGGTTTCGAGGAAGCGATCCAGCGCATCGAGGATCATGCTTTCCTGCTCGTCGTATTCACTCATCGCGGTGTCTCCGAAATTATTCTTGTAGGGGATGTCAGGCGGCTGCGGCCAGTACGCGGGAAAGCTGCCGGGCAGAGCCGGCGTCGAGGTCGAGCACGGCATCGAGAATGGCCTGGGCTCGTTGCGGCGCCACGGCGGTATGGGCGTTATCGCGGTACTTGGCGATGATGTCGTCGCTGGACAGCGGGCGGTCGGCGGCGCCGCGGTTGACCGCTTCGCGGTGGCGCAGCTCGCGGCCATCGCGCAGGGTGACGATCACTTCGCCTGAGTAGTGACGAGGGAAGCCCGAGTGCGGATCGACCTCGTAGTGGATCTTTTCCATCAGCGCCAAGGCAGCGGGATCGCCGAAGGCCTGGGGCTCGAGGTCCGCCAGGCCAAAGCGTCCGCGCAGCAGGCCGCTCGCGATGGCATAGGGAACACTGAACTGCGCCTCGTAGCTGCTGCCAGGCTTGCGCTTGCTGGCCACGGGCTCGCACACGATGCCGACGGTTTCCTGGGGCACCAGCGCGGTCACCCGGACAATGTCCTCCACACGCAGGCCCTGCCCGTGAAGGATCACTGCCGAGTCAGCCACCGCGTGGGTGAAGTGGCATGCCGGCACGGGCTTGACCGCTACCTCGCCGACTTCCCAGGCGGCGCCCAGGTCTTCGGTCGCCAAGGCGTAGTCGCATTCTTCTTCGCGCCCGCCCAGGTGGCTTTTGAATAGACCAAAGCGCCCTTCATATACCGCCTTGGGACCAGTGAAGCCATGGCGTGCCAGGGTCGCCGCCGTGAGCCCGGCGACGCCCGCCCAGCCTGGGTGCATGCGCTTGGTCCAGGCGCCATCCTCGAGAAACTCCAGGCTGCCCGAAGCGGTGCTCAGGGCAATGCCCTGGGTCATGGCCAGCTGCTCGGCGGTCTGGCCCTGCAGCTTGCCTGCGATCATCGCGCAGCCGAAGGCACCGACCAATCCCGTGGGGTGGAAGCCGACCTGGTGGAAGCCGCCCTTGGCCACGGCGGCGAGGCGGGTCGACACCTCCATGCCGAGGATGTAGGCAGTGAGCAGGTCGCGGCCACTGGCGTCGTATTGCGCGGCAATGCCCAGTGCGGCGGGCAGGCAGCTGGCGGTGGCGTGGATCACCCCGCGTCCGTGGGTGTCGTCGTAGTCCAGCCCGTGCACCAGCACGGCGTTGAGCAGCATGGCGTCGCGCAACGAGAGCTTGGCACCCAGGCCGATCACGTCGCTGTCACCACTGCCCAGCTCCCGTGCAGCGCTGAGCGTGCGTTGGGCGAACTCGTAGCGGGTCGAGGCCAGGGCAATGCCCACGGCATCCAGGATCAGGTACTTGGCACGCTCGCGAGCCGCCTCGGGCACGGCGTCGTAGTGCAGGCCTTCGGCAAAGCTGGCCAGGGTCGCGGCGATGGGGGTAGCAGTAGAGGTATTCATTGTTGTTGTCCTCGTCAGTTGACCAGCACCAGGGAAATGGCCGGGATGAACGTGATCAGTGCCAGGCCGAGCAGGCGCACGCCGTAGAAGGGAGCTACGCCGCGCGCCACCTCATGTACCGGCTGCTTGGATATCCCGGCCATGACGAACAGGTTGAGACCGATGGGCGGGGTCAGGGTGGCGATCTCGACGTTGGCCACCATGATCACGGCGAAGTGGATCGGGTTGATGCCCAGGTGCGTGGCGATGGGGAACAGCAGTGGCGCGGTCAGCACGATCAGCGCAATGCCGTCGAGAAACATGCCCAGGCTCAGCAGGATCAGGTTGGCCATGATCAGGAACTGCCAGGGGCTAAGGTCCATCGCGCTGACCATCGATACCAGGCTCGCCGAAACACCCATGCGTGCCAGGGCGAAACCGATCAGGCTGCCACCCATCACCACCGCGAAGATCATGGTGGTCTGCAGCAGCGAGTCCCGGGCGGTGTCCCAGATGCCGCCAAGGGTCACGCTGCGGTACACCACCAGGCAGAGGAAGGCGGCGTAGGCGGCGGCGAAGGCCGATACCTCGGTCGGCGTCAGGTAGCCGGTATAGATGCTGCCAAGGATCAGCACTGGCATCAGCAGCGCCGCGCCGGCACTGGGCAGCTTGCGGCTGAAGGCACCCCAGTCGGCACGCTGCGCCTGGGCGCCATAGCCGTTCTTGCGGGCGAAGTAGGTGACCGCGATCATCAGCAGGCACGCTTCCATCAACCCTGGTACCACGCCTGCGAGAAACAGCTTGTCCACCGGCAGCCCGACGATCGAACCGATCAGGATGAAGCCAAGCGACGGCGGGATCATCAGGCCCAGTGTGCCGCCCACCGCGACGATGGCGGCGGAGAAGCGCGGCGGGTAGTTTTCCTTGGTGAGGCCGCCGACGGTGGACGAGCCGATCGCCGCCGCCGAACCCACGCTCGAGCCCGATACCGCGGCGAAGAACACGCTGGCGATCATCGCGGTGAGGGCGAGCCCACCGCGCACCGCACGCACCACGCTGCCGACCAGCTGGATCAGCAGTTCGGCAATGTTGCCGCGCATCATCAGGTTTCCGGCCAGGACAAACATGGGGATCGCCATCAACGGATAGCTGTTGATGGACTTGAACGCGGTCTGGGCGATGACGGTGGTCGGCACGCCCGCCACGAACAGGATCAGCCCGGTGGTGACAAGGCCCAGCGCCACGGCGACATGGGTGCCGATGGCCAGGAACATGAGCATCGTCAGCAAAGCGAGAACTAGCAGCATGGCGATGCTCTCCTAGAGTTGCGAGCCGGTGATTTCACCGTTGCCGAAAGGGTCACGGCCACGCAGGGCGATCACCAGGCAGCGGATGTAGTAGATGAGGAACAGCACTGCCCCCAGCGGCATGATGGTGAACAGCAGCCAGAGCGGCAGGTCGAGGTTCGATTCGGTCACCATGCCCATGGTGTAGTAACGCTGGACCTGGGGCAGCGAGGCATAGAACAGCAGGCCGCAGAAGCCGATGCCGACCAGGCTCGACAGCACCAGGCAAAGCTTCTTCAGTGCAGGCGGCAGGCGCTCGACGAGCATTTCGGTACGGATGTGGTAACCGGCGTTACCAGCCGCGCCAAGGGTCAGGAAGAAGGCCCACACCATCAGGTAGCGCACGGCCTCTTCGGCCCAGAAGGCGCTGGTGCCGACGGTCGCACGCAGTACACCCTCGTACAGCATCACAGCGATGGCCAGCATGAACATGCAGGTAGCGACGTTGAGCAGTACCTTGCGCTCGAACACCAGCCACCAGCTGCGCCGCCTGGGCGTGATGGCCAGCGAGGGGTCGCCGAGCACCTTTTGCGCAGGCTTTGCGGTCGAGGGCTGGATGTTCATAGGGTGCACCGCTTGGCCACAGCCTGCATTGCCGGGAGTACCTCAGGATGGGCGGCGGAGAAAGACTGCTTGTTCGATTCAGAGATCTTTTCCCAGCGAGCGATTTCCTCGGGCGTCGCGGTATGGAACTGCAGGCCCTGGGCGGTCATCTTGTCGATCAGCTTCTGGTCCTCGACCACCACCTCTTTCCACTGCTTGTCGACGATCTCGTCCATGCTCGTGGTGATCGCCTCCTGCTGGGCCTGCGGCAGGGCATCGAACCACACCTTGTCGACGACCACGGCGTAGGTAGTCAGCGAGAAGTTCGGGACGTACCAGCCAAACTTGCCGGTCTTGCCGATCATCTCGGACCACCCGGCAGCGGAGGTGAACACGCCGTCGATCGCGCCCTGGCCCAAGGCACTGCTCATCTCGGAAGCCGGCATGGACACAGGACTGGCACCCAGGCTGCGGATGGTATCGAGGAACACACGGCCACCGATTACCCGCACCTTGGCGCCCTTCACATCTTCCAGTTTCTGCACATCGCGGTCGGCGAAGACGAAGAACAGGTCGGCGGCGCGCAGCAGGCCAAGGATTTTGAGGTTGCGCGGCTCGATGTAGGACGACATCAGCTGGGTCAGGCCCTTGGCATAGCACTGATCGGTCATCAACTGGTCGGTCAGGGTGAACGGCAGGTTGATCGCCCCAAGGCGCGGGTCGATGGTCTCGATGCGCACCGACACTGGCCATACCATCTGCACCGCGCCCGTGCCGAGCGCGGCCAGGGCGTCCTGGTCGTTGTACAACTGGGAGGACGGGAAGACCTTGACGTCGATGGCGCCCTGGGTGCGCTGGTCGACCCGCTTGGCGAACTCGTTCATGTAGCCGGTCTTCCAGTGAGTGGCTGCTACCTCGTTGGGCAGCACCAGCTCTTCTGCCAGGGTCACCGGCGTGAAACCCGCCAGGGCACAGGCTGCGGCGGACGCCGCGATGACGCGCTTGAGCATGGACATGTTTGTTTCCTCGGTTTTCTTGTTGTTGAGGAACTGCAGTACAGCGTTGGCGATGTATGAAACGCCGGTCAGTAGCCGGCGGCTTCGTCGAGGGTGTTGCCCTCGCGCTTCTGGATCAGCACGTTGCGCTCGAAGGTCATGAACACCGTGCCGTCGGCCTTGGTGCCAGTGGTCTTGACCGTGATGATTCCCTGGTTGGGCCGCGAGCGGGACTCACGCTTGTCGAGCACCTCGGAGGCGGCGTAGATGGTGTCACCCGGAAACACCGGCGCGGTGAGCTTGATGTCGGTCCAGCCCAGGTTGGCGATGGCCTTTCCACTGACATCCGGCACCGTCATGCCCAGCACGATGGCAACGGTCAGTCCGCTGTTGACCAGCGGCTTGCCGAACTCGCTCTTGGCCGCATAGGCAGCGTCGCAATGCATCGGGTGCAGGTTCATGGTCAGGAGGGAAAACTGGATGTTGTCGGCTTCGGTAATGGTCCGGCCTGGGCGGTGCTCGTAGATGTCACCTACTTCGAAGTCCTCGAAGTAACGGCCGATCTGCCCGCGATAACGCTGCTCGCCAATTTGCTTGACGCTCATGGAGGAACTCCTTCTTGTTGTTCGACGACCATGGGGTCGCTCTAGTTATCAGGTTATCCGGACAACAGGATAGGAGATGAGAAATGCACTTGCCATGTAGAAGGCTGGGCTGAACCCGTCTGCGAGAAGTAATGGCGAATTGCGCGGGTCTCGGAGGTGCTCTAAAACGGGCCTGCCATGACGTCGAAACCGTTCGTCGGCTGTTGATCAGACCCTGCCAGATGCAGTCCCCTTGTGTAGGCGCGGCCTTGTGTCGCGATACGGGCCCGACGGGGCCGCAGGACCTGCAATAGCGGTGTGTCTGACGTAATGCGATGGGGTACAGGCGGCCCCTTCGGGCTCATATCGCGACACAAGGCTGCTCCTGCACAAGGCAAACCGTGGTGTCTGGGGAAGCTGAAAACAAACAGCCCCGGCAGGGCCGGGGCTGTTTAGACACGCAATCAATATCAGAAGATGCTGATCGGGTACTCGACGAACACGCGGACTTCGTTGCCGTCGTCGTTGTAGCCGTTC
Organism: Pseudomonas sp. JE3303; assembly: GCF_056312565.1. Classification (NCBI taxonomy): domain Bacteria; kingdom Pseudomonadati; phylum Pseudomonadota; class Gammaproteobacteria; order Pseudomonadales; family Pseudomonadaceae; genus Pseudomonas; species Pseudomonas sp. JE3303. The sequence continues at coordinate 119,527 of NZ_JBWGIF010000004.1, read as the reverse complement.
TGGCGAACGCTCTCGGAAGTGCGCAGGAACGAGCTGCGAACCTTGACCGACAGGTCTTTGGCCGCGCCTTCCTGAACCACGTACTGGACCTGGTTGAAGATCTCGCGCTCCTTGCCTTCGCCGAAGCCGTGGGTGTTGATGTTGTCGCCACGCACGTACGCGACCTTGTAGCTCAGGCCCGGCACGCCGAATGCGCTGAAGTCCAGGCCGTAGCCGATCTGCCACGAACGCTCGTCTTCGGCGTTGAAGTCGGACCAGTACGAGTTGGCCAGGTAGATGGTCGAACCACCGTCACCCACGCCGCCACGGTTCTGGTACCAGCCGTAGTTGTAACCGGTGTCGCCAGTGCTGCGCTGGTGGGCGATGGTGACCGAGTGCGGGCCGAAGGCGTATGTCGCCGCCAGGCTCCAGATGGTGTTGGAGTCGCCGGTCAGGCCTGCTTCGCGCTCGTACTGGCTGTCGATGCTGGTCTTGTAGCCGTTGAAGTCCAGGGTCAGCGACTGCTCGTCGGAGATCGGGTGGACATAGTTCACACCCAGGTAGTGCTTCTTCAGCACGTCTTCGACGTCGGAGGTGTACAGGGCGGCCGACAGGTTCTCGGTGAACTTGTAGCTGCCGCCAAACACGTTGATCGACTTCAGGCCACCGCTGTCACGACCCTCGGCGCTCTTGCGCGCTTCCTGGGTGAAACGGCCGGCGTTCAGCTCAAGGCCCTTGATCTCCTTGGAGGTGATCAGGGTGCCGGTGAAGCTTTCTGGCAGCAGGCGCGCGTCGTCGTGCTGCAGCACAGGCAGCGATGGCATCTGGTCACCGTACTTGAGCACGGTGTTGGAGACGCGGAACTTGATCGCGGCGCCGCCACGGGCCAGGTTGTGCGGCGAGTTGGCCGGCTCGGTGTCGCTCGGCTGGAAGAAGTCGACACCAGCGCCGCCGTTGTGGCCCTTGCCGCCGTCCAGGCGAATGGCGTACAGGCCGAAGGCGTCGACGCCCACGCCCACGGTGCCCTGGGTGAAGCCGGACGAGAAGTTGGCGATGAAGCCTTGGCCCCATTCGATCTGGTCGTCGGTGCCGTGCTTCTTGTCACGGTTGATGTAAGCGTTGCGCAGCAGCAGGTTCATGCTGCTGTCCTCGACGAAGCCCTTGCTGGCGGCCTGATCGTTGGCCTGGGCCTGGGTGGCGGCGACGAGCGCCAGCGCGATCAGGCTGATCCCTGTTTTCAACATGTTGTTTTCCTTATCTCGAATTCAAAAACGCGCTGCATACAAAAACGCCCGTCACCAACGCCCCTTCGTAGGTTCGGCGCCATCCGGATAGAACGGCCAGCAAGCGCAGGGGTCGAATCCTATCCGCCTGCGCTCGCATATGTCAAAAAATCGTGAAATGCCGACGATTTTTCCTACATTCAAAGACACATGTGGTGCATTTCCCTGGAGGATTGCCCGTTTATGGGCATTTTCTCCAATCTCAACGACCACACAAACAAAAACGCCACCGCAATGCGGTGGCGTTTTTGGTAGGGCGTCGAGCTGGGCTGTGGGCCTAGTGCTTGATGGGCGCCGGCTGCTGCTGAGTCAGGCAGTGAATGTTGCCTCCGCCCAGAAGCAGCTCGCGGCCGGGGATCATCACGATCTCGTGGTCTGGGAAAATCTCGCCCAGGATAGCTCTGGCCTGGGCATCTGCGGGGTCGTCGAAGCTCGGCGCAATGATGCCGCCGTTGACGATCAGGAAGTTGACGTACGAGCCCGCCAGGCGTACCGAAGGATTACGCTCCTGGCTGCCGTCGACCTGATCGACACCCGCGCATTCTTCCTCGGTGGCGTACATCGGGCCAGGAATCGGCATCTTGTGCACCACGAACTCCCGCCCCTTGGCGTCGCGGCTGCCTTGCAGCACCTCCAGCGCAGCGTGGCAGCGTGCGTAGTTGGGGTCTTGCGGATCATCTGTCCAGGCCAATAGAACTTCGCCCGGGCGTACGTAACAGCAGAAATTGTCGACGTGGCCGTCGGTCTCGTCGTTGAACAGCCCATCGGGCAGCCAGATGATCCGGTCCACGGCCAGATGGTCGCGCAATACCTGCTCGATCTGTCCGCGGTCCATGTGCGGGTTGCGGTTGGCGTTGAGCAGGCACTCTTCGGTGGTGATCAGGGTGCCTTCGCCGTCCACATGGATCGAGCCGCCCTCGAGCACGAAGCCTTGGGTCTGGTAGCGCTGGAGACGCTCCATTTCCAGCACCTTCCCGCCCAGCTGTTCGTCACGGTTCCATGGGGCATAGAGGCCGCCATTGAAACCGCCCCAGGCATTGAAGCCCCAGTTGACGCCACGCACTTCGCCGCTGTCGTTGATCACGAAGGTCGGACCTGTGTCACGCACCCAGGCATCGTCGTTGCTGATCTCGACGACACGGATATTGGGCAGGTCGAGGCGGCTGCGGGCGTTCTCGTACTGGGCGGCGGACACACCCACGGTGACCGGCTCGAAGCGGGCGATGGCCTTGGCCAGGGTGATATGCGCGGCCTGCGCAGGCTTGCCGCCCAGGCGCCAGTTGTCCGGGCGCTCGGGCCAGATCATCCATACCTGGGTCTGCGGTGCCCACTCGGCAGGCATGTGAAAGCCGTCGGCGCGCGGGGTCGTTTTGAGGGTCTTCATGATTCAACCTTTGCGAATGCCTGGCGCGGGTCATGCCTGCGCCTGGCCGGTGAGCGATCAGGGTTTCAGCGTGTCCAGGTCGAAAGTGTGCACCAGCACGCCGTCGGCTGTCTCGCCAAGCCGATTTATATCCGATAAATATCGGCATTAAAAGCAAACAAACACATATTAATTAGTGAGCGCGCCATATATGCCGATAAGAATCGGCAAGGCCGCTTCAAGTAAGCCGGTTACAGCTCCTCGGACAATATCCGATCGATGCTATCGACGAAGTAATCCACACTGGCTCTCGTGGTACACATCGGAGGCTTGATCTTGAGGATGTTCAGATGATCGCCCGTGGGTTGCATGAAGATGCCCAGGTCGCGCAGGCGGTTGCACAGCTGGGTAGTTTCCTCGCTCGCCGGCTCCAGGGTCTGGCGGTCCCGCACCAGCTCAAGGCCCAGGTAGAAACCTGAACCATGGGCAGCGCCCGCAAGCGGATGTTTATCGACGAGAGCCTGCAACCGCGCCTTGAAGTAGCCACCCACCTCTCGGGCGTTCCGTAACAGGTCTTCTTCATCCATCACATCCAGCACCGCCATGCCGATACGGCAACTGACCGGGCTGCCGCCTGCCGACGAGAAGAAGTACCCCTGCGCTTCCAGCGACTCGGCGATCTCGCGCCGGGTGATCACCGCGCCCAGGGGCTGGCCGTTGCCCATGCCCTTGGCCATGGAGATGATGTCGGGCACCACACCCTGCTCCTCGAAGCCCCAGAAGTACTCGCCCAGCCGGCCATAACCGACTTGCACTTCGTCGGCGATGCACACCCCGCCCCGACTGCGGACTTTGGCGTAGGTCTCGCGCAGGTACCCCGGCGGCAGCGCAATGCCGCCCGCGTTGCCATATACCGGTTCGCAGATGAAGCCAGCCAGCTGGCGGCCCTGAGCATCAAGGGCGGCGAGCTTGTCATCGACATCGCGCAGGTAGTCGGCCGTGCTACCTGGCCCCCGGTAGTGACCTCGGTAGGTGTTGGGCGCCATCACCGGGTGCACCCAGTCGGGCCGGGTTTCCAGGGCCTGGGGGTTGTCGGCAATGGAGGTGGAGATAGCGTCGGTGGCCACCGACCAGCCGTGATAGGCCTCCAGCACGCTGAGCAGGTCACGCCCACCGCTGTGGGCCCAGGCGAGGCGGATAGCCAGGTCGTTGGCCTCGGTGCCGCTGTTGACCAGGAACACCCGGTCCATGCCCTCGGGCGCCAGCGCCAGCAGGCGCTCGGAAAACTCGGCGATGGCCGCGTAGTGAAAGCGTGAATTGGTATTGACCCGCGACCACTGCCGCGCCGACTCGGCTGCCATGCGCGGGTGACCATGGCCAAGCACCGCGACGTTGTTGAGCATGTCCAGGTATGAGCGGCCCTGCATGTCGATCAGGTAGTTGCGCCAGCCACGCTCGATATGCGGCGGCTGCTCGAAGTAATGCTTCTGCGACCGTGCAAAGCTGGCGTCTCGGCGCGAGAGCAGATCCTGCGGATCCTCCAGGGGTGAAGCTTCGCAGGCAAAGCCCAGCACCGCCTGGGGCGAGGGACACAGCGCCAGCCACGCCCTGGCCTGGGATGGCCTGGCGAAAAACGGTGGCTGCACACCGGGCTCCCGGCAGACCTGCACGCTCAGCCAACTGCCGGCCTGTCCGAATACCTGCCCCTTGGCCAACGCCTGGCCAGTCTCGGGTGCCTGCTCGATGCCATCGAGCCACAGCGACCAATGCTCTGTGCGCAGGCAGCCTTCACCATCGCCAGTCCTGTACCAGGTGCCTGCCTCGGGAGCCTGCAACACACTGCCGCCGGCAAGCTGCACCTCCACGGCCAGCGCACAGGTGGCGGGCTCCTCAGGGCTGTCGATGCGGGTACGCGAGAGCCGGAACTGCCCGTGCAGGCTGCAGGCGGCTCCCGTCTCCTTCGCATGCAGCGCCAGCAGCGACTGATCGAAACCAGGCTGTTCCCAGTTGCCTGCCTCGAAATGGTCGCTGAGCACACCGAGATCGACCTGGTGCACCGCATGCCCGGCGAACCCGGGCAGCAAGGGCGCGCAGTGGGACAGGTCCAACACCGGCAAGTCGCATCCGCCCGCCTGCAGGATCGCCGCCTGCATCAGCTCGAATGGCACGCTGCTGGCCATCTCGAAGATGGCCCACTCGTGAGCCAGGTTGTCGCGGATGTACTGGTTGCCAGGCTCGACGCTCAACTGCTGCTCACTGCTCAACACCAGTACAGCGGCGCGCATGAGCACCAGCGGCCAGAGCGCGCGCAATTCGGCTTCATGCAGCGGGTTGGCCGCGTGATAGGCACTCACTGCCGTGATGATCCGCAGCGGGTCATCCTCGGCATGCTGCAGCAATGCCGCGCACGTCACCGACAGGTCGGCGATCCGCCAGGTGCGCAGCAGGTCGCCAAAATCGATGACGCCCTGCAGCCTCCACTGGCGCTGGGCATCTCGCGCCCAGACCGTATTGTCGTCGGTGATGTCCAGGTGCACGGCCTGCACCGGCAGGTGGTCGGTCCAGGGCTGCAGGTGCATGCTGGCCACGCGCGCCACCTCTGCGACCCGCGCCCGCCGGGATGAGTCGCCCAGCACCGGGAGCAGGTGCCCAATCAATGCACTCGCATGGCGGGGGTCCCACTGCAGGGTGCGCTCGAGTCCTGGGTGATCGAATTCGGCCAGCGCCGCGTCCACCTGAGCGCACAGCCTGCCCAGCTCGGCCATCAGGCATGCAGGCATATGCTTGAGCCGGGTCAGCGGCTGGCCGTCGATGTAGTCCAGCAACCGGGCGCGCAGCGGCTGGCCGTCGATTTCCAGCGCCAGCAGCGAAGTTCCGTCACCGGCCGGGCGCACCGCTGGTACCGGAACGCCGCGCTCGCGCAGATACGCCAGCGCGGCGTGCTGTGCCTCCAACTCCACTTGTGCATAGCTGCCATGGCAAACCTTGAGCACGAAGCGGCCCTGCGCGCTGTCTACCCGATAGTTCACGTCCTGCTGGCTGCCCAGCGAACGCAAGTCACCCTGCAGGGTGTACCGAGACCGCAACAGCTCATGCGCCTGGGTCTCGCTGAGCGTTGGGCAGGGCTGGCTGGATCGATCTATCAGGGTGCGCAGGGGCATGGAAAAGGCCTCGGTCTTTTTGCGCTTATATCGCCACCGCTGCTGCCGATACACAAGAGGCAACCGAAAAAAGCGACGAGCAAAGGCGCGGCGCAGGCCATGACCTGTGATAATCCCCGGCCACTGGCACGCTAGACTTGACCCGATTCACTGTCCGACTGGAGGCCACCTCGACATGCGCATTCTTATCACTGGCGGCGCCGGTTTCATCGGTTCGGCGCTGATTCGCCACCTGATCGGCAATACCGCTCATGAGGTGTTGAACCTCGACAAGCTGACCTATGCGGGCAATCTGGAGTCGTTGCGCAGCATCGCCCTGGATACCCGTTACGAATTCGTCCAGGGTGATATCGCCGACCAGTCCCTGGTCAGCGCCTTGCTGGAACGCTTTCAGCCCGAGGCGATCATGCACCTGGCCGCCGAGTCGCATGTCGACCGCTCGATCGATGGGCCGGCTGCATTCATCCAGACCAATATCGTGGGTACCTACAGCCTGCTTGAAACCACCCGCGCCTGGTGGAGCGCGCTGCCCACCGCGCAGCGCGGGGCGTTTCGCTTCCATCACATCTCGACCGATGAAGTCTACGGCGATCTGCATGGGGTCGACGATCTGTTCAGCGAGAACACGCCCTATGCCCCCAGCTCACCCTACTCGGCGAGCAAGGCAGCGTCCGACCACCTCGTCCGCGCCTGGCAGCGCACCTACGGATTGCCGGTACTCATTACCAACTGCTCGAACAACTACGGGCCGTTCCACTTCCCCGAAAAGCTCATCCCGCTGGTGATCCTCAACGCCCTGGCGGGCAAGCCGCTGCCGGTCTACGGCAACGGCCAGCAGGTACGCGACTGGCTGTTCGTCGACGACCACGCCCGCGCGCTGCTCAAGGTCGTGAGCGAAGGCAAGGTGGGCGAGACCTACAACATCGGTGGCCACAACGAGCAGAAGAACATCGACGTGGTGCGTGGCATCTGCGCCCTGCTCGAGGAGCTGGCGCCCCTGCGCCCGGCGGGCGTGGCGCGCTACAGCGACCTGATCACCTTCGTCCAGGACCGCCCCGGCCACGACCTGCGCTATGCCATCGACGCGGGCAAGATCGAGCGGGAACTCGGCTGGGTACCACGGGAAACCTTCGAAAGCGGCCTGCGCAAGACCGTGCAGTGGTATCTGGACAACCTGGAGTGGTGCCGCCACGTGCAAGACGGCAGCTACCAGGGAGAACGCCTGGGCAACAGCGACTTCAAGGACCTCATCGCATGACAAAAGGCATCGTCCTCGCGGGCGGCTCCGGCACCCGCCTGCACCCCATCACCCTGGGCGTGTCCAAGCAGCTGCTGCCAATCTACGACAAGCCGATGATCTACTACCCGATCTCGGTGCTGATGCTGGCAGGCATCCGCGAGATCCTGCTGATTTCCACGCCCCAGGACCTGCCCCAGTACCGCCAGCTGTTCGGTGACGGCAGCCAGTTCGGCATCGAGCTCAGTTATGCCGAGCAGCCTTCGCCCGATGGCCTCGCCCAGGCGTTTCTGATTGGTGAATCGTTCATCGGCCAGGACTCGGTGTGCCTGATCCTTGGGGACAATATCTTCCATGGCCAGGGTTTCAGCGAGCAGCTGTCGAGAGCCATCAATCAACCCTCCGGTGCCACGGTGTTCGGCTACTGGGTCAAGGATCCGGAGCGCTTTGGCGTGGTCGAGTTCGACAAGCAGGGCCGCGCCCTGACGATCGAGGAAAAACCCGCCGTTCCCAAGTCCAGCTATGCGGTCACCGGCCTGTATTTCTATGACAACGACGTGGTCGAGATCGCCAAGGGTATCAAGCCCTCGCTCCGCGGCGAGCTGGAAATCACCGATGTCACCAACGCCTACCTGCGCCGCGGCGACCTGCGCGTCGAACGCTTTGGCCGCGGCTTCGCCTGGCTAGACACTGGCACCCACGACAGCCTGCTCGAAGCCTCGCAGTACGTGCAGACCATCGAGCACCGCCAAGGGCTGAAGGTGGCCTGCCTCGAAGAAATCGCCTACCAGAAGCGCTGGATCAGCCGCGAACAGCTGCTGGCCAAGGCGCATGTCCTGAACAAGACCGGCTACGGCCAGTACCTGCAAAAACTGGCAGAAGAATACCCATGAACATCGTCGCCACTGCCCTCCCGGATGTCCTGATCATCGAGCCCAAGGTGTTCGGTGACAGCCGAGGATTCTTCCTTGAAAGCTACAATGCCCGCGAGCTCCAGGCACAGGCAGGTATTACCGCGCCCTTCGTCCAGGATAACCACTCCCGCTCGCAACGCGGCGTTCTGCGTGGGCTGCATTACCAGCTGACCAATCCGCAGGGAAAACTGGTGCGTGTGGTGCAAGGCGAGGTACTCGACGTGTCGGTGGATATCCGCCGCAGCTCGCCTACGTTTGGTCGCTGGGTCGCGGTCGTGCTCAGCGCCGACAATTACCGCCAGCTGTGGATACCGCCCGGTTTTGCCCACGGCTTCGTGGTGCTGAGCGACACGGCCGATTTTCTCTACAAGACCACCGAGTACTACAACCCCGCCGCCGAGCGCTGCATTCGCTGGGACGATCCGGAGCTCGCCATCGACTGGCAGCTGCAGGCGCCGCCACTGCTCTCGGCCAAGGACCGCGAGGGCAAGTTGCTGCGCGATGCGCAGGTGTTCGAATGAGTCGCGATATCCTGCTGATTGGCCGCCATGGACAGGTCGCCGAAGCGCTGCAACGCCATCTGGCGGGCGTTGGCCATTTGCACGTGGTCGGCCGGGACCAGCTCGACCTGGCGCAACCCGGGCAGATCCGTGAACAGGTCCGTCGCCTGAGCCCCGGCCTGATCATCAACGCCGCAGCGCACACGGCGGTCGACCTGGCCGAGAGCGAGCCAGACGCGGCATTCGCCGTCAATGCCATCGCGCCGGGCATCCTCGCCGAGGAAGCCGCGCGGCTTGGCGCGCCGCTGATCCATTACTCCACCGATTATGTCTTCGACGGCAACAAGGCCGGAGCCTACTGCGAGGCGGACACACCCAACCCGCTGGGCGTTTATGGGCGGAGCAAGCTGGCAGGCGAACAGGCGATCGCGGCGGTCGGTGGCGAGCACCTGATCCTGCGCACCAGCTGGGTCTACTCACGGCACGGGCGCAACTTCCTGCTGACCATGCAGCGCCTGCTGCAAGAAAAACCCGAGCTGCGCGTGGTCGATGACCAGATCGGCGCCCCCACCTGGGCCGACACCCTCGCATCGAGCACCCGCGTCCTGGTCGAGCGTTGGCAGGCGGGAAAGCAAGGCGCCTGGGGGCTCTACCACCTCACCGCCGAGGGCCATACCTCATGGTTCGGCTTCGCCCAGGCCATCGGCGAACACCTCAAGGCGCGCGGCCTGGCCTGCGCCGAGCTGGTGCCGATCCCGTCGAGCGACTACCCGACCCCGGCGCGCCGGCCGCTCAACTCGCGCCTGGACTGCAGCCGCCTGGCGCGCGAATGGCAGGTCAGCCAGCCGAACTGGCGCGAGGCGCTGATCGACTGCCTCAAGTAGCGCATAATTGCGCCAGACTCCTCTGGCGCACCTGGCAATGATCTCCACTTCAACACCCCCGCGACGTCCCCGCTGGCGCAGCCTGGCCCTTGTGGCGCTGTGCCTCGCACCGCTGCTCTGGCCGCTGCATCACCTGGCCGAGAAGTACTACCAGGGCGAGCTTGCCTCGCAGAACCGCCAGACCCTCGACCTGTATGTCGCCAACCTGCTGGGCACGCTGCACCGCTACGAAACATTGCCACGGATCCTCGGCGAGCTGCCGGCCCTGCGCGCCGTGCTGGCAGACCCGCTGCGCCTGGAAACCCTGACCAACGCCAACCGCCTGCTCAAGGAAATCGTCGACCAGACCGGTGCCGAGGTGATGTACCTGATGGATGTCAGCGGCAATACCCTGGCCGCGTCGAACTGGGACAAGCGCGACAGTTTCATCGGCCGCAATTTCGCCTTCCGCCCGTATTTCAATGAAGCCATGGACGGACGCCTGGGGCGTTTCTTCGGCCAAGGCACCACCTCCGCCAAGCGCGGCTATTTCTTTGCCGCGGCGGTGCGTGACAACGAAAAAGTGATTGGCGTGCTGGTGGTCAAGGTCGATCTGGATCACACCGAAACGCTATGGGGCCGCACGCCCGAACAGCTGTTGCTGACTGACCAGAACGGCGTGGTGGTGCTGACTTCGCGGCCCGACTGGCGCTTCCGTGCGACACGCCCGCTGAGCGACGCCGAGCGCGAGGCGATCACCGCCATCCAGCCCTATCCCACCACGGAGCCCAAGCCGCTCAACCTCAACCCGGACGCCTGGTTGACCCAGACCCGCGCCATCCAGGAAACCGGCTGGCAGGTGAGCATCCTGGCGCCGCGCATGCTGGTCGACCGGTCGGTGAGCACGGTGATGGCGATCGGCGCGGGTACCTTGCTGGTGCTCATGCTGCTGCTGGGCCTGATGATGCAGCGCCGTCGTCACTATATCGATCGCATCGACCTGGAAGCCCATGGCCGCCGGGACCTCGAAAAGCGCGTGAACGAGCGTACCGCTGCCCTTGAGGGCCTGAACAAGCGGCTGCGCGACGAAGTCCTTGAGCGCGAGCAGGCCCAGCAGGAGTTGGTACAGGCCCAGGACGAACTGGTCCAGGCCGGCAAACTGTCGGTGCTGGGAACCATGTCGGCGAGCATCAGCCACGAGCTCAATCAGCCACTGGCCGCGATCCGCAGCTACGCCGAGAACGCCGAGATCCTGCTCGATCACCAGCGCACCGAGGATGCGCGCGGCAACCTCAAGCTGATCGCCGAGCTGACCGGGCGCATGGCTTCGATCATTGCCCACTTGCGCGCCTTCGCTCGCCGCGACCGCCACGCCCCTGAAAGCGTGGCCCTGCAACCGGCGCTCGACGATGCCCTGGCGCTGCTGGCCAAGCGTCGCCGGGCCATGGCGGTGGAGCTGGTGCGTGACCTGCCAGACGCCACGTTGTGGGTCCAGGCGGGCGAAACGCGCTTGCGCCAGGTGCTCGGCAACCTGCTCGCCAATGCCCTCGACGCGCTGACCGAGAAAGCCAACCCGCGCAAGCTGTGGCTGAGTGCCGAGCGCCGCGACGACGTTGTCTACCTGTACATTCGTGACAACGGACCTGGCTTTACCCGTCAGGCCATGGAACGCGCCAAGGAGCCATTTTTCACCACCAAGACGCGCACCCAAGGCCTGGGCCTGGGCCTGGCCATCTGCGAAAGCCTGATGCGCGCCCTGGGAGGCGAGCTGCTGCTGGGCAACCACCCGGAAGGCGGCGCGCTGCTGACCCTGCAACTGCGCGTGGCCAAGCCCGGCGCCAACCTGCAATTTTCAGAGGACCCTTCGGCATGACGACCGCACCCTACATCGACAGCGGCATTCAGGTCATCCTGGTCGACGACGACCCACATCTGCGCCAGGCCCTGAGTCAGACCCTCGATCTGGCCGGGCTCAAGGTCATGTCCCTGAGCGACGCCCAGGGCCTGGCCGAACGCATCGATCCCGACTGGCCGGGGGTAGTCGTCAGCGATATCCGCATGCCGGGCATCGACGGCCTGCAGTTGCTCGAACAGCTGCACGGCCGCGATCCCGAGCTGCCAGTGCTGCTGATCACCGGCCACGGCGACGTGCCGCTCGCGGTGCAGGCGATGCGCGCCGGTGCCTATGATTTCCTTGAAAAGCCCTTCCCGAGCGACTCCCTCCTCGACAGTGTGCGCCGTGGCCTGGCCCTGCGCCGCCTGGTGCTGGACAACCGCAGCCTGCGCCTGGCCCTGAGCGATCGCCATGAATTGAGCGGCCGCCTGGTCGGCCAGTCGCCGTCGATGCTGCGCCTGCGCGAACAGATCGGCGCGCTGGCAGGGACTCGTGCCGATGTGCTGATCCTTGGCGAAACGGGCGCCGGCAAGGAGGTGGTGGCGCGAGCGCTGCACGACCTGTCGAGCCGCCGTGACGGCCCGTTCGTCGCCATCAACGCAGGCGCCCTGGCCGAATCGGTGGTCGAGAGCGAGCTGTTTGGCCATGAGCCCGGTGCATTTACCGGTGCGCAGAAGCGTCGCATCGGCAAGTTCGAGTTTGCCAATGGCGGCACGTTGTTTCTCGACGAGATCGAGAGCATGAGCCTGGACGTTCAGGTCAAGCTGCTGCGCATGCTGCAGGAACGGGTGGTCGAGCGCCTGGGTGGCAACCAGCTCATCCCGCTGGATATCCGCGTGATCGCCGCGACCAAGGAAGACCTTCGCCAGGCAGCCGACCAGGGGCGTTTTCGCGCCGACCTGTATTACCGGCTGAATGTAGCGCCGTTGCGCATCCCGGCGCTGCGCGAACGAGGTGATGACATCCTGGTACTGTTCCAGCACTTCGCCGATGCCGCCAGTCAGCGTCACGGCCTGCCACCACACAGCTTGCAGCCGGCCCAGCGGGCGATGTTGCTGCGCCATGGCTGGCCGGGCAATGTGCGCGAATTGCAGAACGCCGCCGAACGCTTCGCCCTGGGCCTCGAACTGGCGCTGGATGGCCAGGAAACCACGCCGCCGGATCCCCAGGTGGCACCTGGCACCGGCAATCTGAGCGAGCAGGTCGAGCACTTCGAGCGCGCGCTGATCGCCGCCGAGCTGACGCAACCGCACGGCTCGATGCGAAGCCTGGCCGAAGCCCTCGGCATACCCCGCAAGACTTTGCACGACAAGCTGCGCAAGCACGGCCTGAGCTTTGCCGACAGCGGCCATCACGATGACTCGGAGGAACGCCTATGAGCGCTGACAGCCGTCACCTGGAATCGGTGCTGCACAGCGATATCCCGCTGACCCGCGAGATGGGCGTCGAGGTGCTCGAGTGGCATGGCCAGTGCCTGCGACTACGATTACCGCTGGAGGCCAACGTGAACCACAAGAGCACCATGTTCGGCGGCAGCCTGTACTGCGCCGCCGTGCTGGCCGGCTGGGGCTGGCTGCACCTGAGACTGCGCGAGCTGGGCGTCGATGATGGCCACATCGTGATTCAGGAGGGCCAGATCAGCTATCCAGTGCCGGTGACGGGGGCGGCCATCGCCCAGTGCGCACCGCCCGAGGACAAGGTCTGGGAGCGCTTTATCGCGACCTACCAGCGCCGGGGCCGGGCTCGCCTGACCTTGCACACGCAGGTGTTCAATGCGGGCAGTGAAGCGCCCGCAGTGAATTTCAACGGCCAGTACGTGCTACATCGCTAAGGCGAGGTCCAGCAGGCCCTGGCGCCAGAGCGCGGCGCGCGGCAAGGCAAGAAAGAAGGGATTGAGCAAGGATTCGCGGGCAGGATAGCGCAGTGGCTGGCCATCAAGCGTGACGACTTCGCCGCCCGCGCCCTCGAGCACCCCCTGGGCGGCGGCAGTGTCCCATTGCGACGTCGGCGCCAGGCGCGGATAGCAATCGGCCGCGCCTTCGGCCAGCAGGCAGAACTTCAGCGAGCTGCCGATGTTGGCCAGCTCCAGATCTCCCACCGCCTTGCCCAGGCCGCCCAGCAAGGCTTCCTGTTGCGGGCTTGTATGGCGACGGCTGGCCACCACGGTGAAACGGCTGCCGGCTGCCGGAGTGGTCCGCACCCGGATCGGCTCGGCGTGCTGGCCTGGCTCTTCGCGCCAGGCGCCGAGGTCGCGGCCACCGAAATAGCAGCGTCCGTTGGTGGGCATGGCGACCACGCCAAACACCACTTCGCCCGCTTCGATCAACGCGATGTTGACGGTGAATTCCTCGCTCCCGGCGATGAACTCCTTGGTGCCGTCCAGCGGGTCCACCAGCCACCAGCGTTGCCAGCCCTGGCGTTCGGCGAGAGCGATGTCGGCGTCTTCTTCGGACAGCACCGGGATGTGCGGGGCAAGGTCACGCAGGCCCTTGACGATCACGTGGTGGGCCGCGAGGTCGGCGGCCGTTACAGGCGAGTCGTCGGCCTTGGCGGTGACCGCCACATCGGCGCGCCAGAACGGCAGGATAGCCTCACCTGCCTGGCGGGCGAGCAGTACCGACTGGTGCATCAACTGCTCATCGTTCATGCGAACAGCCCCCGCTGCGTCAGCAGGTCACGCACCAGGTACAGCGCTGCCAGCGCCCGTCCTTCGGTGAACTGCGGATGCTGGGCGAGGGCCGACAGTTCGCGCAGGTTGACCTTGTCGACCCGCATCGGCTCGGGCTCATCGCCTTCGAGACGCTCTTCGTACAGATCAGTGGCCAGCACTACCTGGATCTTCTGGCTCATGTACCCAGGCGACAAGGACAATTCGGTGAGGTGTTCGAGCTCGCGTGCGCCAAAGCCGGCTTCTTCCTTGAGCTCGCGGTTGGCTGCTGCCAGCACGTCTTCGCCTGGCTCGACCAGGCCTTTGGGCAGCGACAGCTCGTACTCGTCGGTGCCACCGCAGTATTCCTCGATCAGCACCGCGTGCTCGGCGTCGAGCATTGCCACGATCATCACCGCACCGTAACCGTTGCCGCGGCCAACCAGACGCTCGTAGGTCCGCTCGGTGCCGTTGGTGAAGCGCAGCTGCACAGCTTCGACACGGAACAGGCGGCTGCTGGCGACGATCTCGCGGGCAAGTACAGTGGGTTTCTGGCGCATGGGGCGGCTCCTTGGCGTGAACGGGTTACTATACCGTGGCTTGCCATGCCTTCGAGAATTTCATATGCCCCTGCTAGCCTGGTCCGACATCGACACCGTCCTCCTCGACATGGACGGTACCCTCCTGGATCTGCACTATGACAACCAGTTCTGGCTGGAGCATCTGCCCCAGCGCTACGCCGAGCTGCATGGCGTGAGCCGTGCCATGGCCGAGCTCGAACTGCAGCCCCTGTTCGAGCGCAATGCCGGAACGTTGAACTGGTACTGCCTCGACTTCTGGACCCGCGAGCTGAGGCTGCCGGTGCGCGAGCTCAAGCAGGAGCTCGCCGAGCTGATCGCCCTGCGGCCAGATGCGCAGCCCTTTCTCGAGGCCGTACGCCAGGCGGGCAAACGCGTGGTGATGATCACCAATGCACATCGCGACTCGTTGTCGCTGAAGCTGGAGCGCGTCGAGCTGGCGCCGTATTTCGAGCGGCTGATCAGCTCGCACGACTATGGATTTCCCAAGGAGAGCCCGCACTTCTGGGATGCATTGCAGGCCGATATCGGCTTCGACCCCGCGCGCAGCCTGTTCATCGACGATACCCTGCCAATCCTGCGCAGCGCGCGGCGCTATGGCGTCGGGCATCTGCTGGCCGTGCGCGAGCCGGACAGCAAACGCGGCCCGCGCGATACCGAAGAGTTCGATGCGGTGGAGGATTACCGTGAGTTGCTGACAGGCCTCTGACGCACCTCCGTCGGCGCTGATCGACGGTGTCTATCGACGCATAGACCCTAGCGATTAGACGTGTTCTCGGCACAAGCCTAGGCTTAGGGGATAAACAGCCGCCGGTAATCCGCCTGATGAACAGCAAACCTCCGGTCTGCGCGGCGCCCGCACTTTTTGCCTTGCCTGCCGCCAGCAATACCTACGCCTACGTCCAGCTGACCGACGGCGAACAGGCACCGACACCGCTCGCCGAGGAAGTCGCCCTGGCCATCGCCTATAACGGCCTGAACCAGGCAGTCATGCTGGTGAGCCCCACGGACCTTGAAGACTTCGTGGTCGGCTTCAGCGTTGGCAGCGGCCTGGTCAGCGCACCGTCAGAGATCTATGACATGAAGTTCTCTGGCAAGGGCGCTGCGTTGTACGCGGACCTGGAGATATCCAGCCGGGCGTTCTGGAACCTGAAGAACCAGCGCCGACAGCTGGCGGGCACCAGCGGCTGCGGCCTCTGCGGAGTCGAGGCCCTGGAACAGGCACTGCCCGAGCTCGACGTACTGCCCGGCTCTGCGCTGCCACCGGCGCACTGGCTTGACGGCCTGCGTCAGCGCCTCGATGAATTCCAGCCACTGGGCCAGCACTGCGGTGCGGTTCACGCGGCCGTGTTCATGGACAGCCAGGGCGAGCTCCTGCTGGGCCGCGAGGACATCGGCCGGCACAACGCCCTGGACAAGCTGATCGGCGCGCTGTTGCGCCAGCGCATCAGCCTCGCGGGCGGCCTGGCGATCGTGACTAGCCGCTGCAGCCTTGAGTTGATCCAGAAAGTCCTGCGCGCCGGCATCCAGACGCTGGTCAGCCTGTCCGCGCCCACCGGCCTGGCCCTGCAGTGGGCCAGGCAGCACAACCTCAACCTGATTCATTTGCCCAAGCACAGCGCACCGCGGGTGTTCAGCCCCGCGCCGGAGATCTAGACCGTGAGCCTGCATCATAAAGCCGACCAGAAACCTGTCCCTCGCTACAAGCCGTACGACGGCCCCGCCGGTGGCTGGGGCGCGCTGCGCAGCGTGGCCAAGGCGTGGGTCGGCAGCGACAACGCGCTGAAGAATATCCGCGCCCTGCTCAAGACCAACCAGAACGGCGGTTTCGACTGCCCGGGCTGTGCGTGGGGCGACTCGCCCGAAAGCGGCATGGTCAAGTTCTGCGAAAACGGCGCCAAGGCGGTGAACTGGGAGGCGACCAAGCGCCGCGTCGATGCCGCGTTTTTCGCCCGCCACAGCGTTACCTCGCTGCTGGAGCAGAGCGATTACTGGCTTGAATACCAGGGCCGCCTGACCGAGCCGATGGTCTACGACGCGGCCAGCGACCGCTACCGTCCGATCGATTGGGACGGTGCCTTCGCGTTGATCGCCCAGCACCTCAAGGCGCTGGAGTCGCCGGACCAGGCCGAGTTCTACACCTCGGGCCGAGCCAGCAACGAAGCGGCGTTTCTCTACCAGCTGTTCGTGCGCGCCTACGGCACCAACAACTTCCCGGACTGCTCGAACATGTGCCACGAGGCCAGCGGCGTGGCACTCGGCCAGAGCATCGGGGTCGGCAAGGGTACTGTCACCTTCGATGACTTCGAGCACGCCGATGCGATCTTCGTATGGGGGCAGAATCCGGGTACCAACCACCCGAGGATGCTCGATCCCTTGCGCGACGCGGTCAAGCGCGGCGCCCAGGTGGTCTGCGTCAACCCGTTGAAAGAGCGCGGCCTTGAGCGCTTCCAGCATCCACAGCATGCCCTGGAAATGCTCACCAACGGTGACCGCCCGACCAACACCGCCTACTTCCGTCCGGCATTGGGCGGCGACATGGCGATGCTGCGCGGCATGGCCAAGTACCTGTTGCAATGGGAACGCGATGCCCAGGCCCAGGGCGAGCCGGCGGTATTCGATCACGCCTTCATCGAGCAGCATGGGCATGGCGTCGACGATTACCTGGACGTGGTGGATGCGACGTCCTGGGAGCAGATCGAGGCGCAATCCGGACTGCCGCTGGCCGACATCGAGCAGGCCGCTCGCATGTACTGCAAGGCCAAGAAAGTGATCATGTGCTGGGCCATGGGCATTACCCAGCACCGTCACTCGGTAGTGACCATTCAGGAAATCGCCAATCTCATGTTGCTGCGTGGCAACCTAGGCGTTCCGGGCGCCGGCCTGTGCCCGGTGCGTGGCCATAGCAACGTGCAGGGCGACCGTACCATGGGTATCAACGAGCGCCCGCCGGTAGCCTTGCTCGACGCCATCGAAAAACGCTTCGGCTTCAACGTGCCCCGGCACAACGGCCACAATACGGTGGAAGCCATCCACGCCATGCTCGATGGCCGCGCCCGCGTGTTCATCGGCCTTGGCGGCAACTTCGCCCAGGCCACTCCTGACACCGAGCGCACCGCCGAGGCCTTGCGCAACTGTGAGCTGACCGTGCAGATCAGCACCAAGCTCAACCGCAGCCATCTGGTCCACGGCAAGCAGGCGCTGATCCTGCCATGCCTGGGTCGTACCGACATCGACCAGCAAGGCGAAGGCCCGCAGGCGGTGACTGTCGAAGACTCCTTCAGCATGGTCCATGCGTCCAATGGCCAGTTGCAGCCATTGTCTCGCCAGATGCGCTCGGAGCCCGCAGTGGTCGCCGGCATAGCTGCCGCTACCCTGGGCAGCCAGCCAGTGGACTGGAATTGGCTGGTCGCCGACTACGGGCGTATCCGCGACCTGATCGCCGATACCATCCCAGGCTTCACCGACTTCAACCAGCGCCTGGAGCACCCGGGTGGCTTCTACCTGGGCAGCAGCGCTGGCTCCAGGCAGTGGAGGACCCCGACAGGCCGGGCCAACTTCAAGGCCAACCTGCTGCCCGACAGCCTGCTCGACGAGCGCGTGCGCGCCAGCGGCCAGCTACCGGACCTGATCATGCAGTCGATGCGTTCGCACGATCAGTACAACACCACCATCTATGGCCTGGACGACCGCTATCGTGGGGTGAAGGGCCAGCGCGATGTGCTGTTCGTCAACGAGGCCGACATCATTCGCCTGGGCTTCAAGCCAGGGCAGAAGGCCGATATCGTTTCGCTGTGGGGCGATGGCCGCGAGCGCCGGGTCCAGGGTTTCACCCTGCTGGCCTTCGACATCCCGGCCGGACAGGCGGCGGCCTATTACCCGGAGGTCAACCCGCTGGTGCCATTGGATAGCGTAGGAGAAGGCAGCCATACGCCGACGTCCAAGTTCGTGGCGATCAAGCTGGAAGCGGCGCGGGAGACAGGGCGGATTCTCTGAGCCCGAACCAGGCCTTGAGGCATGAAAAAAGCCCTGTCTGCGAGGATCAGGGCTTTGTCGCAAGTAATCTATGACACCTGAAAAGCGATTAAGTTTCATAGTGAAAACAGTAACTTACAAGATTGTGTACAACTTGTGCCGGTCGTCGGAATTTCGTTGCGAGCCTAACGATCCAGCCTCAGGATCGCCTCGTCATCCCTATGAGGCTCTCTCGATGAAGAAGTACTCCTCGATTCTGTTGTTGTCTCTCGGCCTGCTCAGTGGCGTTGCCTCGGCAGGTGGCACCACCGAAGCCGGTATTGGCGGCGCACTGGGTGGGGTACTAGGCTCGGTGGTCGGTCAGCAGATCGGCGGCAGCACCGGCGGCGCCATCGGCGCGGGCCTGGGTGGCGCGGCGGGCAGCGCGGTCGGCGCCGACAAGCGCCAGCGTGGCGAAGCGGCCATCGGCGGCGCACTGGGTGCCGCGGGCGGCAACGTCCTGGGCCGCAGCGTAGGCGGTACCAACGGTAGCTACATCGGTGCAGCCGCAGGTGGCGGCGCTGGTGGTGCGCTTGGCAACTACATGGGCAACAAGGCCGACGCCGACGATCGCCGCGATCGTCGTGGCTACGATGACCGTCGCCATTACCGTGACCGTGGTCATCACTACGGGCATCGCAAGCACAAGCGTAACTGGCGTCACCGCTAAGGCGTGATCGCTGGCGCTTGATAAAAAGGCCCTGCCCGTCCGGACAGGGCCTTTTTCATGCCTGCTGCAAAAGGGCCAGTGCCGACTGCAAGGTATCGGGCAGCGTCATGGGCATGCCGGTCTGCCGGTTGACGAATACCTGCACTATCTTGCCTGCCGCGCAGGCCTCCTCCTCTCCCGCGCGAAACAGCGCAGCCTGGTATTCCACCGTACTGCCAGCCAGGCGCGCCACGCGCAGACCCACCTCCAGCACCTCGGGGAAACCCGGCAAGGCGAAGAAATCCGCACCCGAACTGACCACGAACCCCGCTACGACGCCCTCTTGAAGGTCCAGGCCCGCTTGCTGATGCAGATAGGCGTGAATGGCGGTATCGAAGAAGCCGTGCACGGCAGGGCCCGCGATGAGGCCGTTCAGGTCGCTGTCATGGTAACGGGTGAGGATGGGATGGAAATGGGGAAAGTGGTGGCGCGCTGGGTGGTCTGTCAAAGCAGATCTCCATCAAGGCATCGCGGTCCCCGTAGGAGCGGCGGTGAGTAAAGTAGGGCGGCGAATAGGGTCCGGCGGTGGATAGAGTAGGACGGTGAATATGAAAAAGCCGCCCCGGAGGGCGGCTTTTCGATGCAGTCCAGCTTACAACTGCGGACCTGCCGACTTGATGGCGTCCGATACGTCGAACTTCTTGAAGTTCTCGGTGAACAGCTTGGCCAGGCCTTTGGCGGCCTCGTCGTAGGCAGCCTGGTCTTCCCAGGTGTTGCGCGGGTTGAGCAGCTGGGTATCGACGCCCTGAACGGCCTTCGGCACGTCCAGGTTGATGATGTCCAGGTGCTCGGTCTCGGTACCGATCAGGGCGCCGCTCTGGATCGCTGCGATCACCGCACGGGTGGTCGGGATGTTGAAGCGCTTGCCAACGCCGTAGCCACCGCCGGTCCAGCCGGTGTTGACCAGGTAGACCTTGGAACCGAAGCCGTTGATGCGCTTGATCAGCAGCTCAGCGTATTCGCCAGCCGGACGCGGGAAGAACGGCGCGCCGAAGCAGGTGGAGAAGGTCGACTTGATGCCGCCGCCCGAGCCCATTTCGGTCGAACCGACCAGCGCGGTGTAACCGGACAGGAAGTGATAGGCCGCCTGCTCGTTGTTCAGGATCGACACAGGCGGCAGCACGCCGGTCAGGTCGCAGGTCAGGAAGATGACGGCGTTAGGCTCGCCACCGAGGTTCTTCTCGGAACGCTTGGCAACGTGCTCCAGCGGGTACGCGGCGCGGCTGTTCTGAGTCAGGCTGACATCGGCGTAGTCGGCCTTCTTGGCGTCGTCGATAACGACGTTTTCCAGGACCGCGCCGTGCTTGATGGCTTTCCAGATGACCGGCTCGTTTTTCTCGGACAGGTCGATGCACTTGGCATAGCAACCACCTTCGATGTTGAACACCACGCCCTCGCCCCAGCCGTGCTCGTCGTCACCGATCAGGTAACGGCTTTCATCGGCCGACAGAGTGGTCTTG
Organism: Pseudomonas sp. JE3303; assembly: GCF_056312565.1. NCBI lineage: Bacteria > Pseudomonadati > Pseudomonadota > Gammaproteobacteria > Pseudomonadales > Pseudomonadaceae > Pseudomonas > Pseudomonas sp. JE3303. Next base: position 98,925 of record NZ_JBWGIF010000004.1, on the reverse strand, counting down.
CCGGTACCCGACAGACCGAAGAACAGGGTCACGTCGCCTTCCTCGCCGATGTTGGCAGCGCAGTGCATCGGCAGCACGTCAGCGGCCGGCAGCAGGAAGTTCTGCACCGAGAACATGGCTTTCTTCATTTCACCGGCGTAGCGCATGCCAGCGATCAGCACTTTCTTCTGGGCGAAGTTGATGATCACGCAACCGTCGGAGTTGGTGCCGTCACGCTCTGGCTCACACTCGAAGTTGGCAACGTTCAATACCTGCCACTCATCACGGCCGGCTGGGTTGTACTGTTCCGGGTTGATGAACAGGCAACGGCCGAACAGGTTCTGCCAGGCAGTCTGGGTGGTCATCTTCACCGGCAGGTAGTGCTCGGCCGCTGCCCCTACGTGAACATGGGAAACGAAATGCTGTTGGGCGTTGTTGAACGCCTCGACGCGGTTCCACAGGGCATCGAACTTGTCGGCCGGGAACTTGCGGTTGATCGGGCCCCAGGCGATGGCGTCCTGAGTGGACGGCTCTTCGACGATGAATCGGTCAGCCGGCGAACGACCGGTGCGGTGACCTGTTTTCACGACCAGCGCGCCAGTTTCGGCCAGTTCGCCTTCACCGCGGTTCAGCGCTTCTTTTACCAGCTCATCGACGCTCAGGTCGGTGTACACGGTGCTATTGGCTTGCGTCATGAGATTCCCCATCCGGCCTGCGGCCGAGTGCTCCAAACGTTTTGTAGTTGTCTGTTTAAAACTACTACAGCGAAAAAAGTGGCCGGATTATGCCAGAAACGCCCAAAAAAAGTAGGGCCCTCCTGTCAGAACGGCGGTTTTCAGCCGTTCGACAGGAGCTTCTCCTGAGGTGAAACGATTCAGTGTCGAGTTTCTGACGGCTCGTCCGTTCCACCGCTGGCAAACAGTTGCGCGATATCGGTTGAGTCGAAGAAGTAACGCTCATTACAGAACTGGCAATCGATCTCGACCTGCCCCCCGCACTCTTCGACAAGGTTCAGCGCATCGGTGTGTCCGAGGCTGACCAGTGCGTTGCCAGAGCGCTCGCGCGAGCAGCTGCAGCGGAAGCGCAGCGGCTGGATATCGAACAGGCGCACGGCCTCCTCGTGGTAGAGGCGGTGCAGCAGTGTCTCGTTGTCGAGCGCCCACTCTTCTCCCTTGAGCGTCCTGCCAAGGGCGATGACATGCTGCCAGCTGTCTTCGCGCTCTTCTTCGTCGCGCTGGCGATCGACCGGCAGCTGTTGCAGCAGCAGGCCACGGGCACGCCCTTCGCTGGCGGTAAGCCAGAAGCGCGTGTTGATCTGCTGCGATTGCAGGAAGTAGTTGGTGAAACACTCCGACAGGTTTGCCCCGACCAAGTCGACGATACCCTGGTAACGCTGGCCCTTGACCGGGTCGATGGTGAGGATCAGCTCGCCTGCGGGCATCATTTGCTCGAGCGTCGAATCGGTGCCGATCTGTTCACCCTCGTAACGGGCCATGCCACGGATGTCCCGCTCGCTGGAGCATTCAACCATGAGCATCGGAATCGGGCCCTGGGACCGCGCCTGCAGCACCAGCAGGCCGTCGAACTTGAGCGTACCGACCAGCAGCGCGGCGGCCGCCATCAGCTCGCCCAGCAGCTCGGCCACCGGTTGTGGATAGGGATGACGGGCCAGCACTTCGCCGTAGCTGCGATCAAGCGCGACCCATTCGCCGCGGACATCGCGGTCGTCAAAGATGAAACGTTGGGTGAAATCGGTGTCTGGCAAGTCGTGCATGAGTTCTGACTGTCTGAGAGGAGTGACAAAAAGTGCAGGTTTCAGGAAAAGCCCGAAATAACGCTGATGCTATGAAATGGAGGCTGGTGCACCATTTTCCAAGTGTTGCCGGTCAGGTCGCTTGAGTGTAGTCCGCGCCGCGGCTAGTCGTAGCTACCGCGCAATTGATGAATCTGCCGGCGCTGCTTCTTGGTCGGCCGGCCATCGGTGGTCACCCCGACAGCGCCTGCCTTGCGCAACGCGGCCGCCTGCTCGCGGCGCTTGAGACTCTCGGCGGTTTCTTCATACAAGGTCTGGGCCTCGGGCGCCCCGCGCCGTACTACCGACAGCGCCTTCACCACCACGGTGCGCTCCTCGAAGCCGGTACGCAGGACAAACTCATCCCCCACCCGCGGCTCCTTGCCAGGCTTGCAGCGCTCGCCGCGGCAATGCACCTTGCCGCTCTCGATGGCGGCCTTGGCCAAGGCACGGGTCTTGTAGAAGCGCGCCGCCCAGAGCCACTTGTCCAGGCGGACCTTGTCTTCGTCGTCGGTCTTTTGTGCCATGGCATTTCCTCGAACGCTGTCTTTACGGAACTGTACTACCTTAACTTGCAGATGCAAAAAATCCGCGGCGTGCTTACAGTTCACAGAATTTTCCGCAGGTTGTGCATCGTGAAGACATTTGACCATCTGACTGTGATCGGCCTGCGCGAGTGGGTCGCGTTGCCCGGTCTCGGAGTCGCGGGCCTGCGCGCCAAGATCGACACGGGTGCCAGTACCTCAAGCCTGCACGCTACCGAGGTGGAAACCTTCGAACGTGATGGCGAGCCGTGGGTGCGCTTCAATGCGCACCTGGGCACGGTCGTGCAGCTGCGTCATCGCCGCTGCGAGGCGCCGCTGGTCACCATGAAGATCATCAAGAGCTCCAACGGCCATGCCCAGACCCGCTACGTGATCCGCACGCCCCTGGCGCTCGGTGACCGGGTCTGGCAGGTCGAGTTTACCCTGGCCTGTCGCAAGGCCATGCGCTACCGCCTGCTACTGGGCTCCAAGGCGCTGATCCATGGCCAGTTGGTAGTCAACCCCGGCCTCAAGTACGTTCAGGACAAACCGGCCTTCGTGGCCACTCTCCCCCCTTTCACAGGTGCTGCATGAAGATCGCTGTCCTGTCGCGCAATCCGCGTCTGTATTCCACTCGTCGCCTGGTCGAAGCCGGCACTCAGCGCGGCCATGAAATGGTCGTCATCGATACGCTGCGCGCCTACATGAACATCGCAAGTCACAAACCGCAGATTCATTACCGGGGCAAGCCGATGGAAGGCTTCGACGCGGTGATCCCGCGGATCGGCGCGTCGGTGACCTTCTATGGCTGCGCGGTATTGCGCCAGTTCGAGATGATGGGCGTGTTCCCGTTGAATGAATCGGTGGCCATCGCCCGCTCGCGTGACAAGCTGCGTTCGCTGCAGCTGCTGTCGCGCCGGGGCATCGGCCTGCCGATCACAGGGTTCGCCCACTCCCCGGACGACATCCCCGACCTGATCCAGATGGTCAACGGCGCACCGCTGGTGATCAAGGTGCTCGAAGGGACCCAGGGTATCGGCGTTGTGCTCTGCGAAACCACCAAGGCGGCGGAGTCGGTGATCGAGGCCTTCATGGGCCTCAAGCAGAACATCATGGTGCAGGAGTACATCAAGGAAGCCGGGGGCGCGGATATCCGCTGCTTCGTGGTGGGTGACAAGGTCATCGCCTCGATGAAGCGCCAGGCAAAGCCGGGGGAGTTCCGCTCCAACCTGCACCGCGGCGGCAGCGCCAGCCTGATCAAGATCACACCCGAAGAGCGCATGACGGCCATACGCGCGGCCAAGGTGATGGGCCTGAGCGTCGCTGGCGTGGATATCCTGCGGTCGAATCACGGGCCCTTGGTGATGGAGGTCAACTCCTCGCCAGGCCTGGAAGGCATCGAAGTCACCACCAGCAAGGACGTCGCCGGGATGATCATCGAACACCTCGAGAAAAACGGCGGGCCAAACCTGACCCGCACCAAAGGCAAAGGCTGATCAGACCGCGTCGCGCGGCAGCAGCAGGCCCAGGGGAAGTTTCACCCGGGCCTCGAGGCCGCCGCCGGAGCGGTTGCGCAGTTCGACATTGCCGCCATGCTGCGCGGCGATGCGCTTGACGATCGCCAGCCCCAACCCCGTGCCCTTGCCGCTGCGTGCCCGGTCGCCACGTATGAACGGGTTGAAGATGCCTTCGAGCTCCGCAGGGTCGATGCCCGCGCCGCGGTCCAGCACGCTGAGCACCACGTAAGGCGCACTGAAATCGCCCGACACATACGCCGCCACCTCCACGCCTTGGCCTGCGTGATACAGCGCGTTGCCGATCAGGTTGTTGAGCAGTCGCTTGAACGATACCCGGCGCAGTGGAAACGGTGGAATCGACTCCAGGCACAGGCGCACGCGCTCCTCGGGCTGGTTGAACGGCGCCACCACCTCCCGCACCAGGTCAGCCAGGTACACCTGCTCCACCGGCTCGTCGCGCCCATCACGGATAAACGCCAGGAACTGGTCGAGAATCGCGTCCATGTCCTCGATATCGCGGACCATGTCGTCGGTCAGGTCGTTGTCGCTGGGCAGCATCGACAGCGACAGGCGCAGCCGCGTCAGCGGCGTGCGCAGGTCGTGGGACACGCCGGCCAGCATCAGTTCGCGCTCGCGCCCCGCCTGCTCGACATCCTCGGCCATCTGGTTGAATGACCGGTAGACCTCTGTCATCTCGCTTGGCGTATCGCTGATCGGCAGCCTTACGCTGCGCCCCTGGCCCAGTTGCCGCGCGGCGAACACCAGGCGCTTGAGCGGCTGGTTGAGCTGGCGCACGAAGATCCACGCCGAGGCCGTCGACAGCAGGCCGATGGCCAGGAACCAGCCCAGCACATTCCAGATTTTCTGCCCGCGCAGCGGGTGCGGGTACAACGGCACCTTCAGCCAGCCATCGCCCAGGCTCGGCGCATTCACCCACAAGGCCGGCGGCGCGTGCACGCGCAAACGGACCTCGGTGTCCTCGCCAAGCTCGGCCTGCATCTGGCGCTGGTAGATCTCGCTGTAGGGCCAATGCTGCTCGCCTTCCGGCACGCCGGAGCCGACCACGCGGATCAGCCCGGCGGCTTCGGCAATGCGGTCGCGGTTTTCTTCATCGGCGGCCCAGTAGGCGCGCAGGGTCAGGGCCACGCCGTGGCTGTACTGGCGGTCGACCAGCACATCCTCGTTCATCAGCAGATAGACCAGGGTCAGCGCCTTGGAGAACAGGACGACGATCAACACCAGCCAGAGGGTGCGGGCGAAGAAGCTCTGGGGGAACCACAGGGGCGTTTTCATCAAGAACAGCTACACAGTACAAGCGCGAGCGCGGCTCGCTGGCTTTGTAGGCCCGTTCCAGACGAAAACAGGGCGATCCATGGGATCACCCTGCCGCCGTGACGCGAGCCTGCAGACGAAATATCACTTGCCGGCATTGCCATCCGGCACGAAGACATACCCCACGCCCCAGACTGTCTGGATATAGCGAGGCTTGGACGGGTCAGGCTCGATCATGCGCCGCAGGCGTGAAATCTGCACATCGATGGAGCGCTCCAGGGCGTCCCATTCGCGGCCACGGGCCAGGTTCATGAGCTTGTCGCGGGTCAACGGCTCGCGGGCATGCATGACCAGCGCCTTGAGCACGGCGAACTCGCCGGTGGTGAGCATGTGCACTTCGTCACCGCGCTTGAGTTCGCGGGTGGCCAGGGACAACTGGTAGTCGCCGAAGCTGACCGTTTCGTCCTCGCTGCCTGGCGCGCCCGGCACGCTTGGCGCCTGGCGGCGAAGTACCGCCTTGACCCGTGCGACCAGCTCATCGGGGTTGAACGGCTTGGCCAGGTAATCGTCGGCGCCCAGTTCGAGGCCTTTGATGCGGCTGAGCTCGTCACCCTTGGCGGTGAGCATGATGATAGGGATGTTGTTGTTCGCCGCGCGCAGGCGGCGGCAGGCAGACAGGCCATCTTCGCCGGGCAGCATCAGGTCGAGCACTACCAGATTGAACACCTCGCGCGACAGCAGCCGGTCCATCTGCTCGACGTTGGGCACGGCGCGGGCGCGATAGCCCTTGCTGGTGAAGAACCGCTCCAGCAGGCTGCTCAGCCCGGGATCGTCGTCGACGATCAGTATCTTCTCGCCTTCGGCGTTGTTTGCAGTGCTGGTCATTGAAAACTCCTCTGATCTCGGCGCGCATTATGGCGTAGCCACGTTGGATCGTGCCGTGTGCATTGTTAGCAGATTTTTCCCGTGGTGCCACTGTTGCCCACCCGGGATGGCCTGCCGCCATCACCGCAAGCAGGACATGGCGCGTATAATGCGCCGCTTTCATCCAGCGTCGCCGGCACCCGGTGCCCACCCGCGGCCTCAAGCATTCACAATTTTTCAGGTGGTTTTATGGACAGCATCAACAGCCGTATCGCCGAGGAACTGGGCGTTCGCCCGCAGCAGGTCGAGGCGGCCGTGTCGTTACTGGATGAGGGTTCGACCGTGCCTTTCATTGCCCGTTACCGCAAGGAAGTCACCGGCAGCCTGGACGACACCCAGCTGCGCCACCTGGAAGAACGCCTGCGCTATCTGCGAGAGCTCGACGACCGTCGCACGAGCATCCTGTCGAGCATCGAGGAACAGGGCAAGCTGACCCCTGAACTGGCCCGCGAGATCAAGCTGGCGGACACCAAGACCCGCCTCGAAGACCTTTACCTGCCGTACAAGCAGAAGCGCCGCACCAAGGGCCAGATCGCCCTGGAAGCCGGTCTTGGCGAACTCGCCGACGGCTTGTTCAACGATCCGCAGCTATCCCCCGAGACCGAAGCCGCCCGCTTTGTCGACGTGGACAAGGGCGTGGCCGATGTCAAGGCCGCGCTGGACGGCGCCAAGTACATCCTCATGGAACGCTTCGCCGAACACGCCGGCCTGCTCGAGAAGCTGCGCGGATTCCTCAAGCACGAGGCCGTGCTGACTGCCCGCGTGGTGGCCGGCAAGGAAGAGGAAGGCGCCAAGTTCCGCGACTACTTCGCCCACGACGAGCTGCTGCGCGGCGTGCCTTCGCACCGCGCGCTGGCGATCTTCCGTGGGCGCAACGAGGGTGTGCTGAGCGCGTCGCTCAAGGTCGGCGAAGAGCTGCCCGGCGCTCTGCACCCGTGCGAGCTGATGATCGGCGAGCACTTCGGTGTGGCGAACCGCGACCGCCCGGCCGACAAGTGGCTGGCCGAGGTCGTGCGCTGGACCTGGAAGGTCAAGCTGTACACCCACCTTGAAACCGACCTCTTCGGCGAGCTGCGCGACAGCGCCGAAGCCGAGGCGATCAACGTCTTCGCCCACAACCTGCACGACCTGCTGCTGGCCGCTCCGGCAGGCCCGCGTGCCACCCTGGGCCTGGACCCTGGCCTGCGCACCGGCTGCAAGGTGGCGGTGGTCGACCGCACCGGCAAGGTGCTCGACACCGCCACGGTCTACCCGCATGTGCCCCGCAACGACTGGGACCGCACTCTCACCGTGCTCGCCGCCCTTTGCGCCAAGCACTCGGTCGAGCTGATCGCCATCGGCAACGGCACCGCCAGCCGCGAGACCGACAAGCTGGCCGCCGAGCTGATCAAGAAGTATCCAGCCTTGCAGATGACCAAGGTCATGGTTTCCGAGGCCGGCGCTTCGGTGTATTCGGCTTCCGAGCTGGCGGCCCGTGAATTCCCGGACCTGGACGTCTCGTTGCGCGGCGCTGTATCGATCGCTCGCCGCCTGCAGGATCCGTTGGCGGAGCTGGTGAAGATCGACCCTAAATCCATCGGCGTCGGCCAGTACCAGCACGATGTCTCGCAGGTGAAGCTGGCCCGCGGCCTGGACGCGGTTGTCGAGGACTGCGTGAACGCCGTCGGCGTCGACGTCAATACCGCCTCGGTGGCGTTGCTGACGCGCATCTCCGGCCTCAACGCCACTCTGGCGCAGAACATCGTCACGCACCGGGACACCCACGGCGCCTTCGCTACCCGCGCCGCCCTCAAGAAAGTCAGCCGCCTGGGCGAAAAGACGTTCGAGCAGGCAGCGGGCTTCCTGCGCGTGATGAACGGCGACAATCCGCTGGACGCCTCGGCGGTTCACCCGGAAGCCTACCCGCTGGTGCAACGCATCGCCGCCCAGACTGACCGCGACATCCGCTCGCTGGTTGGCGACAGCGCCTTCCTCAAGCGCCTGGACCCCAGGAAATACACCGACGAGACCTTCGGCCTGCCGACCGTCACCGACATCCTCCAGGAGCTCGACAAGCCGGGCCGCGACCCGCGCCCCGAGTTCAAGACCGCGTCCTTCCAGGACGGCGTCGAAGACCTCAAGGACCTGGAGCCGGGGATGATCCTCGAAGGCGTGGTGACCAACGTCACCAACTTCGGCGCTTTCGTCGACATCGGCGTGCATCAGGACGGTCTGGTGCATATCTCGGCGCTCTCGGAAAAGTTCGTCAAGGACCCGCGCGAAGCGGTCAAGGCCGGTGACGTGGTCAAGGTCAAGGTCATGGAAGTCGACATCCCGCGCAAGCGAGTCGGCCTGTCGATGCGCATGAGCGACACCCCGGGCGAGAAGGTCGAGGGCAACCGCGGTGGCCGCCCGCAGGGTGGTGGCGGGCGTCAGCAGCAACAGGCACCGGCCCGCCAGCGTGAAAGCGCTCCGGCGGCCAACAATGCCATGGCCTCGCTGTTCGCCAACGCCAAGCAGTTGAAGAAGAAGTGATGCCGGTGCCTGATGACCTCGTCCAGAGCGCCTTCAGCCAACTGCTGGGCTGCCGCCTGCTACGCCTCGAAGAGGGCGTTGCCGAGGTGGCCTTGGCGCTGGAGCCGCAATTGCGCAACCGTGGCGGCAAGCTGCACGGCGGGGCGATCTTCAGCCTGGTGGACATCGCCATGGGTCTGGCCTGCTCCAGCAGCCACGGCTTCGACCGCCAGAGCGTGACCCTGGAATGCAAGATCAACTACCTGCGCGCGGTCAGCGAGGGCGAAGTGTTGTGCACCGCCCGGGTGCTGCATGCCGGGCGCCGCACCCTGGTCGTCGACGCCGACGTGCTCCAGGGCGACAAATTGATCGCAAAGGCTCAGGGAACCTTCGCCCAGCTCTAGCTCACAAACGGGTATCTGCGGTATTTTCGGCAGTGTGATGGCACTGCCGGAACCGCGTAAACCAGGCGACAACGCCAGTTCCTCTCCTACTACCCTTGTAGACCGTTATTTCTACCCCCATATTGGGGCGACTGACGCGTGAAGGAATACATCTTGAGCAAACTCCTCAACCGCCGCCTGAGCCTGCTCGGCGCCAATCTTCCCCTGCTCAAGCAGTGCCTGCACGGCATTGAGCGCGAATGCCTGCGCGTGACCGAGGACGGTCGCCTGGCCCAGACCCCGCATCCCGATGCGCTGGGTTCGGCCCTGACCAACGAACAGATCACCACGGACTACTCCGAGTCGCTGCTGGAGTTCATCACCCCGGCCCTGAGCGACCCGGCGCTCACCCTCGAAAGCCTCGAACAGATCCATCGCTTCGTCTACAGCAAGCTTGGCAACGAGTACCTGTGGAGCCCGTCGATGCCCTGCCCGTTGCCGGCCGAGGAAAACATCCCGATCGCCGAGTACGGCACCTCCAACATCGGCCGGCTCAAGCACGTCTACCGCAAGGGCCTGGCCCTGCGCTACGGCCGCACCATGCAGTGCATTGCCGGCATCCACTACAACTTCTCGCTGCCTGAACAACTCTGGCCGCTGCTGCGCGAGGCAGAAGCCAGCGAGGGCAGCGACCGCGACTACCAGTCGGCGGCATACATTGCCCTGATCCGTAATTTCCGCCGCTACAGCTGGTTGCTGATGTACCTGTTCGGCGCCTCGCCGGCGCTGGACAAGGGCTTTCTTCGCGGCCGTCCGCACCAGCTCGAGGTGTTCGACGCGCAGACCCTTTTCCTGCCCTACGCCACCAGCCTGCGCATGAGCGACCTGGGGTACCAGAGCAATGCCCAGGCCGGCCTGACGCCCTGCTACAACGACCTGGCCAGCTATACCGACAGCCTGCGCCAGGCGGTTGCGACGCCGTATCCGCCGTATGTCGAAGTGGGCACGCACAAGGATGGCGACTGGGTGCAGCTGAACACCAACATCCTGCAGATCGAAAACGAGTACTACTCCAATATTCGTCCCAAGCGCGTTGCCTACACCGGCGAGCGGCCGATCCAGGCGCTGATGGCCCGTGGCGTGCAGTACGTCGAAGTGCGATGCCTGGACATCAACCCGTTCCTGCCGGTGGGCATCGACCTGCCGCAGTCGCGCTTTCTCGATGCCTTCCTGTTGTTCTGCGCGCTCGAAGACAGCCCGCAGCTGGGCGATGGCGAATGCGCTGCCTGCAGCAGCAACTTCCTCAGCGTGGTGAAGGAAGGTCGCCGTCCAGGCCTCGAGCTGCAGCGCGATGGTCAGGCGGTTACGCTCAAGGCCTGGGCCAGCGAGCTGTTGGCCCGGATCGAACCGCTGGCCACGCTGCTCGACCAGGCGCATGGCAGCGACGAGCACGCCAAGGCCCTTGGCCTGCAGCAGGCCAAGGTCGGCGACCCCTCGTTGACCCCGTCAGCGCAGGTACTGGAGAAGATGACCGAGCACAAGGAGGGCTTCGCACGCTTCTCGATGCGTCAGAGCCAGGTGCACGCGGAGCATTTCCGGGCCGCGCCCCTGCAGCCTGCCCAGCAGCATGCTTTCGAGACCGTCGCGCGCGAATCGCTGGCCGAGCAATCCAGGCTCGAGCAGCAGGAAGTGGGTGATTTCGACCTGTTCGTCGGCGCCTACCAGGCCAGCATCCTGGCCATCAGCAACTGATGACCCGCCCTGCCAGCAATCGCAAGCCCCGCGCCAGCAGCCAGGCCAGGATCGACTCGATCCTGGCGGCGGCGCGAACGCTGCTGGCGGACGAGGGTGTTGCCAGCCTGTCGATCTACAGCGTTGCCGAGCGGGCGCAGATCCCGCCGTCCTCGGTGTATCACTTCTTCGCCAGCGTCCCGGCGCTGCTCGAGGCACTGACCAGCGACGTGCACCGTGCCTTTCGCGCCTGCCTGCAAGCGCCCATCGACAGCCAGGCGCTGAACACCTGGCACGACCTGTCGCGCCTGGTCGAACAGCGCATGCTGGCAATCTACAACGAGGATGCCGCCGCCCGGCAACTGATCCTTGCCCAGCACGGACTCAGCGAAGTCCTCCAGGCCGACCGCCAGCATGACATCGAGCTTGGGGACCTGATGCGCAAGGTATTCGAGCAGCATTTCCAGCTGCCGGTGATGCCTGGGGATGTGGAGGTATTTGCCTTGGCGATGGAGCTGGGCGACCGGGTGTATGCGCGGTCGGTGCAGCTGCATGGCGTGATCACCCCGCGCATGGCCGAGGAAGGGCTGCGGGTGTTCGATGCGTATCTAGGCTTGTACCTGCCGCTGTACCTGCCCAAACGCTGAGGCCCTCGGGTTGCCATGCAACCCGAGGGTTCATCCATCACAACTTGGCGATGGACACCTCAGTGGATTTCACGAAGGCGATCACTTCACTGCCCACCTGCAGCTCAAGCTCGCGTACCGAGCGGGTGGTGATGACGGAGGTGACGACACCCGAGGCAGTCTGTACGTCGATTTCGGACAGGACCGGGCCTTCCAGGATCTCCTTGACGGTGCCTTTGAACTGGTTGCGGACGTTGATCGCTTTGATAGTCATGGTTGTATTCCTTTTCGCTCGATGGGATTCAGTGCGCCCAGCGCAGTTGCGTGGGCAAAGGGGCTACAGGCTCCGGCTCGGGCGCATTGCCTGGGTCGGACAGAACACGGTTGAGAACTTCGCTTTCAAGGGCAGCCAGGCGATGAGAGCCCCGCGCCCGCGGCCTTGCCAGGTCGACCAGCAAGTCCAGGCCTACCTCACCGTCTTCGATGAGAATGACCCGGTCGGCCACGGCGACCGCTTCGCTCACGTCATGGGTGACCAGCAGGACGGTGAAGCCATGCTGGCGCCACAGGCGTTCGATCAACTGCTGCATTTCGATGCGGGTCAGGGCATCGAGTGCGCCCAGCGGCTCGTCGAGCAGCAATAGGCGCGGTTGGTGAATCAGGGCACGGGCCAGGGCCACACGCTGTTTCTGGCCACCCGACAGTGCCGCCGGCCATTCATTGGCGCGGTCGGCCAGGCCTACCGCCTCCAAGGCCTCCAGGGCGCGTGGGCGCCAGTTGCCAGCAAGGCCGAGGCCGACGTTGTCGATCACCTTCTTCCACGGCAGCAGGCGCGCGTCCTGGAACATCAGGCGGGTTTCCTCTCCGGCCTGCGACAGTGGCGCGGCACCTGCCAGCAACTGGCCGCCGGTCGGCTTGTCGAGGCCGGCCAGCAGGCGTAGCAAGGTGCTCTTGCCGCAACCGCTGCGCCCGACGATGGCAACGAACTGGCCAGCAGGAATGTGCAGGTCGATGCCCTTGAGCACCTCGCGCTGGCCGAATGCCTTGCGCACACCCTGCACCGCCAGGGGAATGCCACGCAGCAGGCGTGGCGGCTGTTGCTTGAGCACGGTCATGCTCCCTCCCTCCTGGCAGGTTGATAAGCCGGGTGCCAGCGCAGCCACACACGCTCCAGGCCACGGGCAGCGAGGTCGGCGAGCTTGCCGAGCACGGCATAGAGGACGATGGCCAGCACCACCACATCGGTCTGAAGGAATTCGCGGGCGTTCATCGCCAGGTAACCGATGCCGGCATTGGCCGAGATGGTTTCAGCGACGATCAGCGTCAGCCACATGAAGCCCAGGGCGAAGCGCACGCCCACCAGGATCGAGGGCAAGGCACCCGGCAGGATCACCTGAGTGAACAGCGAGAAGCCCGACAGTCCATAGCTGCGCGCCATTTCCACCAACGCCGGATCGACGTTGCGGATGCCGTGGTAGGTATTCAGGTAGATCGGGAACAACGTGCCCAGCGCGACCAGAAAGATCTTCGCCGACTCGTCGATGCCGAACCACAGGATCACCAAGGGAATCAGCGCCAGGTGCGGCACGTTGCGGATCATCTGCACCGAACTGTCGAGCAAGCGTTCGCCCCAGTTCGACAAGCCGGTGATAAAGCCCAGCACCAGGCCGATACTGCCGCCGATGACAAAGCCCAGTGCGGCTCGCCAGCCGCTGATCGCCAGGTGCGACCAGATTTCGCCACTGCGCACCAGCTCGACCCCGGCAGAGACCACCGCGCTTGGCGCGGGCAGGATGCGTGTCGACAGCCAGCCTGCGCTGACCGCCAGTTGCCAGACCGCCAGCAGCAGCACCGGCAGGGCCCAGGGCGCCAGGCGGTGTGACCAGGATGATGAAACAGAACGACTCATGTGCGCTTCCTCAGCTCTGTGCCGCAGCTCTGGGCAAGATGTCGTTGGCCACCATCTCGCCAAACGGGCTGACGTAATTCGCGCCGTGTGGCTGCTCCGGACGGTTGATCTCCAGGTGCGGGAACAACAGCTCGGCCACGCGGTACGACTCTTCGAGGTGTGGATAACCCGAGAAAATGAACGTATCGATGCCCAGGTCCGCGTATTCCTTGACCCGCGCCGCTACCGTCGGGCCATCGCCGACCAGCGCCGTGCCAGCCCCGCCGCGCACCAGGCCAACGCCTGCCCACAGGTTTGGACTGACCTCGAGGTTGTCGCGGTTGCCGCCATGCAAGGCGGCCATGCGTTGCTGGCCGACCGAATCGAATCGCGCGAGCGAAGCCTGGGCGCGCTGGATGGTGTCATCGTCGAGGTGCGAAATCAGGCGGTCGGCCGCCTGCCAGGCTTCGGCATTGGTTTCACGCACGATCACGTGCAGGCGGATGCCGAAGCGTACGGTACGGCCCTGCGCGGCGGCCTTGGCACGTACCTGCTCGATCTTTTCGGCCACTGCCGCGGGTGGCTCGCCCCAGGTCAGGTACAGCTCGACCTGCTCGGCGGCCAGGTCCTGCGCCGCTTCCGACGAGCCACCGAAGTACAGCGGCGGCCGTGGCTGCTGGACGGGCGGGTAAAGCAGCTTGGCGCCCTTGACCTGAATGTGCTGGCCGTCATAGTCGACAGTTTCCCCTTCCAGCACGCGGCGCCAGATACGGGTGAATTCCACCGAAGCCTGGTAGCGCTCTTCGTGGCTCAGGAAAAGACCATCGCCGGACAGCTCCTCAGGGTCGCCACCGGTAACCAGATTGAACAGCGCGCGACCGTTGGAAAGGCGGTCAAGCGTCGCCGCCTGGCGAGCCGCGACAGTGGGTGAAATGATCCCCGGGCGCAGGGCCACCAGGAATTTCAGGCGTTGGGTCACTGGTATCAGCGACGCTGCCACCAGCCAGGAGTCCTCGCATGACCGTCCGGTAGGGATCAGTACGCCACCGAAGCCGAGACGGTCGGCAGCCTGGGCGATCTGCTGCAGGTAGCCGTGATCCACCGCGCGGGCACCTTCGGAGGTGCCCAGGTACTTGCCGTCGCCGTGTGTGGGAAGAAACCAGAAAATATTCAGGCTCATTGGAGTTGTCTCCTCAAGGATGGCTCAGACCGAGGCGGCGCCCCGGCGCAGGCGAAACAGTCAGGGCGCGATGGCGACCTTGGCCGGGGGTGTCCAGATCACATCCTTGATGCTCAAGGGCTTGGGGATGAGCTTCAGGGTGTGGAAGGTATCGGCGATCTTCTGCTGCGAGGCGATCACTGCCGGGGTCAGTGGCGCAGCGCCGTAGCCCTGGCGCTTGACGGAGGTCAGGGTGATGTCGGCGGGCAGCCCCAACAGCGGCCCGACTTGATCGGTCACCTCCTGCGGGTTGGCCTGGGACCATTCGCCTATGGCACGCACTTCGTCGATCACGGTGTTGACGACCGCCGGATGCTGGGTGGCGTAGTCGCGGGTGGCCAGGTAGAACTGGTGATTGTCGACCAGGTCCTTGCCGTCTCTCAGGGTGCGGGCCTGCAGCTGCTTCTCGGCAGCGGCCTGGTAAGGGTCCCAGATAACCCAGGCATCGACGCTGCCACGCTCGAAAGCGGCGCGGGCATCGGCCGGCGGCAGGTACACGGGCTGGATATCGGTGTATTTCAGGCCGGCGTCTTCAAGGGCGCGGACCAGCAAGTAGTGGACGTTGGAGCCTTTGTTCAGCACGACCTTCTTGCCCTTGAGCTCCTTGACCGACTGGATCGTCGAGCCCTTGGGCACCAGGATGGCTTCGCTGTGCGGCGCAGGTGGCTCGTAGGCCACATACAGCAGGTCGGCGCCGGCGGCCTGGGCGAACACAGGCGGGGTTTCGCCGGTCACGCCGAAGTCGATCGAGCCTACGTTGAGCCCTTCGAGCAGCTGGGGGCCGCCGGGAAATTCGGTCCATTGGACCTGGATGCCCTGGTCGGCAAGACGCTTTTCCAGCGTGCCCTTGGCCTTGAGCAGCACCAGGGTGCCGTATTTCTGATAACCGATGCGCAGGCTCTCGGCCTGAGCTTGGGTAATGGCGCCGAAGGACACAGCCGCCGCAAACAGGGCGACCAGACCGCGACGCAAGAAGACTGTGCGCATGGCGCTCTCCTGCGAATGGGGTTCGGGTTGCACCTGCTTGCCCGTTGGCGGGCGAGTAAGGTGGAAAAACGGTGGAGCGTGGGTGCCGGCTCAGATGCTCCAGCGGGCGCTGAGCAGGCGTTCGTTGAGTACCCCTGGGGCCACGGGCTTGGGCCGTCGAGCCAGGGCAATGTGAAACAGTTCGAGCGATTCCTGCAGGCGTTGCTCCAATCCCGCGGCAAGCTGTGCGGGTCTGGATCCCTCGCCGTAGGCGATCTGGCTGTCGTCAGCAAAGATCCCCTGCAGCGTTTCCTGTGCCTTGAGTGCCGACAGCACCGGCTTGAGCGCGTAGTCCACCGCGAGCATGTGGGCGATGCTGCCGCCGGTTGCGATCGGCAGTACCACCTTGTGTTCCAAGGCCCGCTCAGGCAACAGGTCGAGCAGGGTCTTCAAGGCACCGGCGAATGAAGCCTTGTACACCGGTGTGGCGACGACCAGGCCATCGGCCTGTTCGACCAACTGCAGGAAGTGCTGCACTCTGGGGCTGTCGAAGCGGGCATGGAGCAAGTCCTCGGCCGGGAAGTCCCGTACCTGGAAGCTCACCACCTCCACACCTTGGCTCTGCAACCACTGCTTCGAACGGTCCAGCAACACGCCGGAGCGCGAACGAGTACTTGGGCTACCGCCGAGGGAAACAACCAGCATGACGCTCTTCCTTGGGTTCGATGGAGTGACATTAACAGTCCAGACATATATCTAGAAATCATATTTTTTCATTTGTTTATAACCAAAATGCTAAGGCGCATCGTTTTTTCCATCCATAAAAAAGGGCCGTCGAAACGGCCCGAAGATCCCTGCTATGGCTAAGAGCAATACAACAAGAATTCAGCGATTGGGTTGAGGTGTGAGGCGCAGGTATGGCCTGACTGCGCGGTAGCCGCGCGGGAAGCGTTGCTTGATCTCTTCCTCGTCCTTGAGCGACGGCACGATCACCACTTCGTCTCCGTCCTGCCAGTTGGCCGGCGTGGCCACCTTGTGGTTGTCGGTCAGCTGCAGTGAATCGATCACCCGCAGAATCTCGTTGAAATTCCGGCCGGTACTGGCCGGATAGGTGATGGTCAGACGCACCTTCTTGTTCGGGTCGATCACGAACAGGGAGCGTACGGTCAGGGTATCGTTGGCATTGGGATGGATCAGATCGTACAGGTCCGAGACCTTGCGGTCGGCATCGGCGATGATCGGGAAGTTGACCACGGTGTTCTGGGTTTCGTTGATGTCATCGATCCAGCGATGGTGCGAATCGACCGGGTCGACCGACAGTGCGATTGCCTTTACCCCACGCTCGGCGAACTGGTCCTTGAGCTTGGCGGTAAAGCCCAGTTCGGTGGTACACACCGGCGTGAAATCGGCTGGATGGGAGAACAGCACACCCCAGCTGTCGCCGAGCCATTCGTGGAAGCGGATGTTACCGACGCTGGATTCCTGTTCGAAATCGGGGGCGATGTCGCCGAGTCTGATGCTCATGGGGTGCTGGCTCCTTGGCTGTGTGCTTCATGGACTTCAATGTGCCTGCATCGGCAAAAAAATAAAAAGAATAAATACCAATTTATCTATAACCACATCGCATATTGAAACGCAGGTAAAAAAAAGCCTCGCATCAAGCGAGGCTCTCTTTCTCAATACGCTTACAGGAAGTTGTAAGTGTAGTTGAAGATCAGACGGGTCTGGTCCTGGTCCGCCAGGGAGTTGCCGCCGCTGCCACGGTACACACCGTGGCGCAGGGAAGTACCCAGGCCTTTGAACGTACCTTGCTGGATGACGTAGTCGATACGTGCATCACGTTCCCACTCGTTGTACGTGCCGTTGCCGTTGGTGTTGCGCACGTCGTCGCCACGCAGATAGGAAACCGATGCTTTCAGACCAGGTACACCCAGGCGCGCGAAGTCATACGAGTACTGACCGAAGGTGGTGTTGGCACCGGCCTTGGCGAACTGGTTGATCATGCTGTCGGTGAACAGGTAGAAGCTCGCGCCGGCGTTACCTTCAGGACGGCCGTTGCCGTCGACCACGTTGCCCTGGTTCAACCAGACGAAACCACCGTCGTCGCTGACCCGCTGGTGACCGAGCATCAGCGCATGGCCACCCAGGGTGTAGGTGAACATGGCGCTCCAGGTCTTGTTGTCGACCTCGCCTGCGTTCTTGGCATAACCGCTGTTGTTGTTGAAGCGGTAGCCGGCGTCGCCGTTCTTGCCGTCGCTGCTGCTGTCGAAGTAGCGCAGGTCAGTCTTGAACGACTGGTCTTCGGAGATCGGGTAGACATGTACCAGACCCAGGAAGTGCTGTTTGTAGAAGTCTTCGAGGTTCGAGTAGTAGTACTGCAGGGTCAGGTCTTTGGTGACCTTCCAGTCTGCACCGCCGTAGCGGAACTTGTTGCTGTCCTCTGTGGCACCTGCCACGGACAGACCAGTACCGTTGCTCGACGCACGGCCCATCGCGTGGGTCAGCTGGCCGGCGTTGATGGTCAGGCCGTCGATTTCCTTGGAGGTGATGGTGCCGCCTTCGAAGGTCTGTGGCAGCAGACGACCGTCGTTGGAGACCAGGATCGGCAGGGCCGGAGCCAGAGCGCTACCGAAGTGCGCCTCGGTCTTGGAGAAGCGTGCCTTGGCATTACCGCCGATACGCGACCAGTCGTGGACAGCGGAGCCGTCCGAGTCACTCGGGAAGAACGAGCTGTTGTCCGGGTGATGGCCACGTCCGCCATCCAGGTGAATACCCCACAGGGCCTGGACATCGACACCAAATCCGACGGTACCCTGGGTGAAGCCAGACAGGTAGTCGAGCTTGAAGCCTTGACCCGACTCACGGTTGTCGCTTCCGCCATCACGGTTATCGTTGTCGAAGTACATGGTGCGCGAGCTTACCGACAGCTTGCTGTCTTCGATAAAACCTGCGGCGGCTGCCTGTTGGGACAGAACCCCCAGTGCCACGGCCAGAGCCAGGCTGGACTTGTACATGTTTTGCTCCTCTACGTTCTAATTCTTGTGTGTCGCGGAAGGCGGGGTCTTGTGCCCTGCTCATTCGTCGATGGCGATTTAGCACCAAGATGCGACCAGTCAGTCAATCGTTACTTTTAATTTCACGACCTTGGTCTAATACGCGGCCGGGATGACAGGATAATGACAATCCTATAAATCCAGAATGATTGTTTAACACAATTTTCAGATTATTCAGGAATAACCATGGAACGATTGATACCGGAGGTTGTATCGGCACCCCCTCTCATTCCTTTAGGTTATTTGCAAACGTTTGCCGTCGGAACGCTTTCCAGCATAACGCGACCAACTGAGCTCGCCGCGCCAGAGCCTAGCACCGGGATTCCCTCCCTGCCGCACACCGAGCCTCGAAGGCGGCTGCCATTCGTCGCTACCGACAAAGCAAACAGCTCCTAAGCTAATGCTAAAAAGTTATTTATTTGAGGATTCTTAGATCATTTAGCCTGCACGTCATACAGTCATCCCGATTGCCTGACGAGGGTTCTCTCATGATTCCGCATGCTCCACTGCGCCTGTTCACTGCCCTTGCCCTGGCGAGTGCCAGCTGGTTCGCCCAGGCAGCCGACCTTACCGTGGCCTACCAGACAACCGTTGACCCCGCGAAAGTGGCCCAGGCCGATGGCACCTATGAAAAGGCCAGCAACGCCAGCATCGATTGGCGCAAGTTCGACAACGGCGCCGACGTGATCACTGCGGTAGCCTCGGGCGATGTCCAGATCGGCTATCTCGGCTCCAGCCCGTTGGCCGCCGCCGCTACCCGCAAGCTGCCGGTGGAAACCTTTCTTATCGCCACCCAGATCGGCGCTGGCGAGGCGCTGGTAGCACGCGACAGCATCAAGACGCCGCAGGATCTGATCGGCAAGAAGATCGCCGTACCCTTCGTTTCCACCGGGCACTACAGCCTCCTGGCCGCACTCAAGCAGTGGAATATCGATCCCTCCAAGGTGCAGATCCTCAACCTGGCACCACCGGCGATCATCGCCGCCTGGAAGCGTGGTGACATCGACGCCACCTATGTATGGGACCCAGCCCTGGGCGTGGCCAAGGAAAACGGCAAGGTGCTGATCACCTCGGGCGAGCTGGCGAGCAAGG
The DNA here is from genome assembly GCF_056312565.1 of Pseudomonas sp. JE3303. Taxonomy (NCBI): domain Bacteria; kingdom Pseudomonadati; phylum Pseudomonadota; class Gammaproteobacteria; order Pseudomonadales; family Pseudomonadaceae; genus Pseudomonas; species Pseudomonas sp. JE3303. Next base: position 79,466 of record NZ_JBWGIF010000004.1, on the reverse strand, counting down.
GCGCGCCGACCTTCGACGCGTGGATCGTGCGCAAGGACTTCGCAGCCAAGAACCCCGAGATCGTCAAGTCGTTCGCCAAGGTGACCCTGGACGCTTACGCCGAGTACCGCAAGGATCCGCAAGCCTGGCTGGCAAACCCGGACAACGTCAGCAAGCTGGCCAAGCTCTCTGGCGCCAAGCCGAGCGATATCCCCGTGCTGCTTGAAGGCAACGTGTTCCCACTGGCCGCCGACCAGGTCAGCGCGCTGGGCGCTCCAACCACCAAGGCCCTGACAGATACCGCCGCCTTCCTGAAGCAGCAAGGCAAGGTCGAAGCCGTGCTGCCGGACTACTCGCCGTACGTCAGCGCCCACTACATCGCCAACTGATCGGAGCCTGTCATGGCCTTGCTTGAACTGGAGCGCATCAGCGCACAGTACCCCGGCGCCGCTGAACCAGTGCTGGCCGATATCAACCTCACCCTCGGGCCACGCCAGTTGCTGGTGGCCTTGGGACCCTCGGGCAGCGGCAAGACGTCGCTGCTCAACTTGATCGCAGGTTTCGTCACGCCCAGCAGCGGTCGCATCACCCTTGATGGCGTTCCGGTGCAAGGCCCTGGCGCCGACCGCGGGGTCGTGTTCCAGGACGACGCCCTGCTGCCCTGGCAGGATGTGCTGGGCAATGTCGGCTTCGGCCTGGAACTGGCGGGCGTGCCGCGTGCCAGGCGTGAGCAGACGGCCCGTGAAATGCTCTCAATGGTGGACCTGGCCGGTTTCGGCGAGCGGCGTATCTGGCAGCTCTCGGGCGGGCAGAAGCAACGCGTGGGCCTGGCCCGCGCGCTGGCAGCCGACCCGCGTGTGCTGTTGATGGATGAGCCTTTCGGGGCCCTCGACGCGTTTACCCGCGAGCAGATGCAGGAGCTGCTGCTGCAGGTCTGGCAGCGTACCGCCAAGCCTGTGTTCCTGATCACCCACGACATCGAGGAAGCGGTCTTCCTGGCCAGCGAGCTGATATTGCTGGCGCCCAATCCCGGGCAGATCGTCGAGCGCCTGCAGCTGGACTTCGGCCAGCGCTATGCCGCAGGCGAGTCGGCGCGGGAAATCAAGTCCGATCCCCGCTTCATCGAAACCCGCGAACACGTGCTGGCGCGGGTCTTCAGCCAACGAAGCGCCGCCCAGCGGCAGGAGTCAGCATGAGCAGCCTGGACCTTCCGGTGGTCGACAAACCCGTGGCTGCCAAGCCGCCCGCCCGTGCGCCACGACGCCCGCTGAGCACGCGCTGGATCAGCACCCTTACCCTGGCAAGCCTGCTGTTGGTGTGGTGGCTGGTGACTGCCGCCGGCTGGATCGAGCCACTGTTCCTGCCCTCGCCCGGCGACATCCTGAGCAGGGCCTCGTCGCTGCTGAGCCAGGGTTACATGGACGCCAGCGTCTGGCAGCACCTGGGCGCGAGCCTGGGCCGCATCGGCCTGGCGCTGGGCGCTGCGGTGCTGACGGCGATCCCGGTGGGCATTGCGATCGGGTACAACCGTATCGCCCGCGGCATTCTCGATCCGCTGATCGAGTTCTACCGGCCGATTCCGCCGCTGGCCTATCTGCCGCTGATCGTGATCTGGTGCGGCATCGGTGAGCTGTCCAAGGTGCTGCTGATCTTTCTGGCGATCTTCGCCCCGATCGCCATTGCCACCGCGACCGGCGTGCGCACCGTCGACCCGACGAAGCTGCGCGCGGCTCGATCGCTCGGTGCGACACGCTTGCAGTTGATTCGTCATGTGATCCTGCCCAGCGCCCTTCCCGATATCCTGACCGGCATCCGTATCGGCCTCGGGGTTGGCTGGTCGACCCTGGTGGCGGCCGAGCTGATCGCAGCCACCAGTGGCCTGGGCTTCATGGTGCAGTCCGCTGCGCAGTTCCTGGTCACAGACGTCGTGGTACTGGGGATTCTGCTGATCGCACTGATCGCCTTTTCGCTGGAGATGGGCCTGCGCGCCCTGCAACGCAAGCTGGTGCCCTGGCATGGGCAAAGCCACTGATTCCGAATGGCCACGCCGACACTTCGGCGCCTGACAAGAGAGCGACATGAGCCTGACCGTTACCCCCCTCAGCCCGGCGCTCGGCGCCCAGATCAGCGGCGTCGACCTGAGCCGCGAGCTCGATGCAACAGTACGCGACGCCATCGAGCAGGCGTTGCTCAAGCATCAGGTGCTGTTCTTCCGCGACCAGCCGATCACCCCGGCGCAACAGGCGAATTTCGCCGCGCGTTTCGGCGACCTGCATATCCATCCGATCTACCCCAACGTGCCGGAGACGCCGCAGGTACTGATCCTCGACACCGCCGTCACCGACGTGCGCGACAACGCCGTGTGGCACACCGACGTCACCTTCTTGCCAACCCCGGCGCTGGGCGCGGTGCTCAGTGCCAAGCAGTTGCCGGCCTATGGCGGTGACACGTTGTGGGCCAGCGGCATTGCCGCGTTCGAAGCGCTGTCCGTGCCCCTGCAGCGGTTGCTGGACGGCCTGAACGCGACGCACGATTTCACCAAGTCGTTTCCGCTTGAGCGATTCGGCAGCACCCCCGAGGACCTGGCGCGCTGGGAGGCCACCCGCCGCAATAACCCGCCGCTCTCGCACCCCGTGGTGCGCACGCATCCGGTCAGCGGACGCAAGGCGTTGTTCGTCAATGAAGGGTTCACCACGCGGATCAATGAACTGAGCGAGCTTGAAAGCGATGCGCTGCTCAGGCTGCTGTTCGCCCATGCCACCCGGCCGGAGTTCAGCATCCGCTGGCGCTGGCAGGAGAATGACGTGGCGTTCTGGGATAACCGCGTGACCCAGCATTACGCGGTTGATGACTACCGACCGCAGCGCCGGGTGATGCACCGTGCCACGGTGCTGGGGGATGCGCCGTTCTGACAGACAAGGCCGCCCCTGCCCGGGGCGGCCTTGTGCGAACTACCTCACCATGTGCAGGAACTGCATATGCCGCTCGTACTGGTCGAGGATGTCGTTGATGATCTGCTCCTTGCTGTAGCCGACCAGGTCATAGTCCTGGCTGCCTTCGCTCAGGTGCACCTCTGCGCGGTAGTAGCGGCGGTTCCTGAGATGATCCTGGCTGCCCAGCCCACCCAGCGCGAACGACGGGGTGAAGTATCCACGCATCTGCACCTGGTAGATGAACGGCTGCTCCTCGCCATGGCCAACCTTGAGGCTGACGTTGTCATGGCTCGGGTCCTCCTGGGTGATGATCGTCAGGCCCTTCTGCTCGAACACCTCCGTCACCTCGGTGATCGCCGGACGCACCACGGTGTCCATGAACCGGTACACCTCGTCGCGGGAGGGGAAATGCACCGCCTGGCTCAAGCGCTGGCGCCAGCCGCCGCGGCCACGCCGCGGGTTGGCGAATGGCGCCAGGGAATGCATCTGTGCAATCTGGCGTTGCGATTCGAGATAGAACGCCTTGTGCAGCCCCCACATCATGGCCAGCAGGATCACCGAGAACGGCAACGACGTCAGTACCACCGCTGACTTGAGCGAATCGATACTGCCAGCGAACAGCAGGCTGCTGGTGATCAGCGCGGTCATGGCCCCCCAGAAGATCCGCAGCCAGTTGGGACCATCCTCATCGGCATTGCCGCCACGGGCCGACAAGGTCGCGAGCACGACGGTACCGGAGTCGGCCGAGGTGACGAAGAACACGAAGCTGATGAACACCGTGATGGCAATCACCGCTTTGCTCCAGGGGTAGGTCTCGAGCAGCAGGTAGAGCGTCATCGACGGGTTTTCCAGTGCCGACTGACCGAGGGCGGTCATGCCATGGTCGAGCACCTGGGTAAGGGCGCTGTTGCCGAAGATCGACATCCACGCCAGGGTGAAGCCCAGCGGGATAAGCAGGACGCCGAAGACGAATTCGCGAATGGTCCGCCCGCGGGAGATCCGCGCGATGAACAGCCCCACGAACGGCGCCCAGGCAATCCACCAGGCCCAGTAGAATACCGTCCAGCCGCCCAGCCAGCCCTTGGCGTCGTTGTAGGCGTAGACGTCGAAGCTCTTGCTCGGCAAAGCGCCGAGGTAGTCGCCGATGTTCTGGATAAGCGTGTTGAGCAGGTGCTGGGTAGGGCCTGCGAACAGTACGAACAGCAGCAGCGCACAGGCCAGGAACAGGTTGATGTCGGACATCACCCGCACGCCCTTCTCGACCCCCGCGACCGCCACGGCCACTGCCGCGCCCATCATCAGGACGATCAGCGCCAGCTGCACCCATTGGGAGTGCGAGATGCCGAACAGGTAGTCCAGGCCCGCGTTCAGGTGCAGCACGCCAAAGCCCATGTCGGCGCCCAGGCCGAACACCGTGGCAATGATCCCGAAGCCGTCCACCGCGTAGCCGATCGGGCCATTGATGCGCTTGCCGATCAGCGGGTAGAGCGCGGATCGCAGGGCCAGGGGAAGATTGTGGCGATAGGCGAAGTAGGCCAGCGCCATGCCGACAAAGGCGAACACGCCCCAGCCATGCAGGCCCCAGTGCAGGAACAGCAACTGCATGGCCTGGCGCCCGGCCTCCTCCGTGCCCGCCTCGCCGATAGGCGGCTGCAGCATGTGGGTCAGCGGTTCGGAGACGCAGAAGAAGAACAGCGTGATGCTGATGCCGGCGGCAAACAGCATGCCGGCCCAGGACAGGTAGCTGAACTCGGGTTCGTCGTGGTCGGCACCGAGCTTGATCTTGCCGTAGCCAGACAAGGCGGTGACCACCACGAAGACCAGATACAGCGTCATGGCCAGCATGTAGTACCAGCCGACCGTGTTTGCCGCCCAGTTCTGCGCGGCGAGCAGCCAGTCACCTGCCGCCTGGGGGTTGCTGATGACGATGATGCCGAATATGAGGATGAAGCTTGCCGCGAAATAGAACACGGGCGGGTTCATGCGAATCTTGCCGTCGACGACAGCGTCCGGTGCACTCATTTCGGGTACACCTCGCACGGGGACGAAGGGTTGGGATTGAACGGGTTCAGCAAAGGGTTTCCTCCTGTTGAACGCCGGCAGCGAACCACCGTTTAACTTGAACAAGCGTTCAAGTTAAACATGAATGGAGGGTGCAATGCGAACCGAGCGGCCCGGCGGCCCAACAATTACGGCCACCTGGAGGGCCCGGATTACTTCTGCGTGCCGTCGTCGTGCTGCAGGTTCGCCTGGGTAAGATTGCTTCCAGGGAGGACACTGCGGGTCAGCCAGACGTTGCCACCGATAGTCGAGCCCTTGCCGATGGTGATGCGCCCCAGGATGGTCGCGCCGGCGTAAATGACGACGTCATCTTCGACAATCGGATGGCGCGGATGTCCCTTCTGCAGTTGCCCTGACTCATCGGCCGGGAAGCGCTTGGCCCCGAGGGTCACGGCCTGATAGATGCGCACCCGCTCGCCAATGATCGCCGTCTCGCCGATCACCACGCCGGTGCCATGGTCGATGAAGAAGCTCGGGCCGATCTGTGCACCAGGGTGGATATCGATACCCGTGGCCGAGTGGGCCAGTTCCGAGCTGATCCGCGCCAGCAACGGCAGGCCGGCTTTGTACAGGTGGTGGGCAAGGCGGTGATGGATCACGGCCAGGATGCCCGGATAGCACAACAGCACCTCATCGACGCTGCGGGCTGCCGGATCGCCGTGATAGGCCGCCAGGACATCGGTGTCCAGCAGGCTGCGCAGGCCTGGCAAGGCGGCGGCAAAACCCTGGATCACGCGAAGGGCGCGGGTATCGGCATCCACCTCGTCGTTCCTGCCCTGGCGGGCGGCGTAGCGCAGTTCCAGGCGCGCCTGCGCCAGCAAGGCGGTCAGGGCGGCGTCCAAGGTATGGCCGACGTAGTAGTCCTCGCTTTCTTCGCGCAGGTCGACGGGGCCGAGCCGCATGGGAAACAACGCCCCGCACAGCTGCTCGAGTATCTGGCGCATGGCCTCGCGTGATGGCAGCTCGCGGCCACCTTGCTCGCCGCTGCTGCGGCCATTGCGGGTACGCCATTGCTCACGGGCGCCGCGCAGGCCATTGACGATGCTCTGCAACTGCCAATGCCCGGATGCTGGATGTTCGCTCACGTTGGTTATCTCCTGCCTGGGCGAGTTGTTGGAAGATTCCTGGGCCAACTCTACGGCAATACGACACCGCAAAATAACAACGGTTTATTCCATCGCGCACTAAGCAAGGCATAAGCAATGAAGAAGTCAGGCAGCGATTTCTCGCCTACCCTAAGGAATTGAACGCCAACCTCCAATTCAAGCGTGGGGCCTGCCATGACGATTTTCGCCAAACCTCTTCTCAATGCCAGCCTGGCCTTGCTGCTGGGCTGCGGGCTGCTCGGCCAGTCGTTCGCCGGCGAACAGCTGAAGACCATCCAGGAAAAAGGCGTCATCAACGTCGGCCTCGAAGGCACCTATCCGCCGTTCAGCTTCGTGGATGAAGGTGGCAAGCTGGCGGGCTTCGAGGTGGAGCTTTCCGAGGCGCTGGCCAAGCAGCTGGGTGTGAAGGTCAAGCTGCAGCCGACACCGTGGGACGGCATCCTCGCCGCACTGCAGTCCAAGCGCCTGGACGTGGTCGTCAACCAGGTGACCATCTCCGAGGAGCGCAAGGCCAAGTACGATTTTTCACAGCCCTACACCGTGTCGGGCATCCAGGCCCTGGTGCTGAAAAAGAAGCTTGAGTCGTTGAAGATCAACGGGGCCGCTGACCTTGCCGGCAAGAAAGTCGGCGTCGGCCTGGGTACCAACTACGAGCAATGGGTCAGGCAGGAGGTCCCCGAGGCCGATGTACGCACCTACAACGACGACCCGGCCAAGTTCCAGGACCTGCGTGTAGGCCGCATCGACGCGATCCTGATCGACCGCCTGGCGGCGCTGGAATACGCGAAGAAGGCCCAGGACACCGCGCTGACGGGCGAGGCGTTTTCTCGACTGGAGTCAGGCATCGCGTTGCGCAAGGGCGAGCCTGAACTGCTTGAAGCCCTCAACAAGGCACTGGACGCGCTGCGGGCCGACGGCACTCTGGCCAAGCTGTCCCAGAAGTACTTCGGCGCCGACGTGACTAAATGATCGCAGAAAGCCTGCAACTGGCCATCGACTCCGCGCCCTTTCTGCTCAAGGGCGCGTACTTCACGGTGGTTCTGAGCGTCGGCGGGATGTTCTTTGGCCTGCTCATGGGCTTTGGCCTCGCGCTGATGCGCCTGTCGCGCTTCTGGCCGGTCAACTGGCTGGCGAGGGTCTACGTGTCGTTCTTCCGCGGCACGCCATTGCTGGTACAGCTGTTCGTCATCTACTACGGCCTGCCGCAGGTAGGCCTTGAGCTCGACCCATTGCCCGCAGCGCTGATCGGCTTTTCGCTGAACATGGCCGCCTACACCTGCGAGATCCTGCGGGCCGCCATCGGCTCGATCGACCGTGGCCAATGGGAAGCCGCCGCCAGCATCGGGATGACCCGCGGCCAGGCGATGCGCCGCGCGATTCTGCCCCAAGCCGCGCGCACCGCCTTGCCACCATTGGGCAACAGCTTCATATCACTGGTGAAGGACACTGCCCTGGCTGCCACCATCCAGGTGCCCGAGCTGTTCCGCCAGGCCCAGCTGATCACCGCACGCACCTTCGAAGTATTCACCATGTACCTGGCCGCCGCGCTGATCTACTGGATTCTGGCGAGCATCCTCGCGCACCTGCAGAACCGCCTGGAAGCGCGGGTCAACCGGCATGACCAGGAGCAATAGCCCATGATCGTCGTAGAGCGCCTGAGCAAGCAGTTCAACGGCCAGACCGTGCTGGACGGCATCGACCTGCGGGTCGAGGCCGGCGAGGTGATTGCCATCATCGGGCCCAGCGGCTCGGGCAAGACCACCTTCCTGCGTTGCCTGAACCTGCTGGAAACCCCCAGCGGCGGCAAGATTCGCGTGGGCGATATCAACATCGACGGCGACCGGCCCCTGACCAGCCAGCAAACTGCGATCCGCCGCCTGCGCCAGCAAGTGGGCTTCGTGTTCCAGAACTTCAATCTCTTTCCCCACCGCACCGCCCTCGAGAATGTCATCGAAGGGCCGGTGATCGTGAAGAAGACCCCGCGTGACCAGGCACTTGCCCTGGGCCGCAAGCTGCTGGCCAAGGTTGGCCTGGCGGGCAAGGAAGACGCCTATCCGCGTCGGCTCTCGGGTGGGCAACAGCAACGTGTGGCCATCGCCCGAGCGCTGGCCATGGAGCCACAGGTGATCCTGTTCGACGAGCCCACCTCCGCGCTCGACCCTGAGCTGGTGGGCGAGGTGCTGGCAACCATCCGGGGCCTGGCCCAGGAGAATCGCACCATGATCATCGTCACCCACGAGATGAGCTTTGCCCGCGATGTGGCCAACCGGGTGATCTTCTTCGACAAGGGGGTCATTGTCGAACAAGGTGATGCCAAGGCCCTCTTCGCCAATCCCAAGGAAGAACGTACCCGGCAGTTCCTGAGCAAGTTCCTCGATACCTCCGCCCCGTGAACCGGTCCTGGTATCGACTCCCTGGAGCCCTTACTCTCGCTGCGGCTCCTTGATCTTGTACCAGGCCACATACAGCGCCGGCAAGAACAGCAGGGTCAGCAGCGTGGCGCTGACGATGCCGCCGATCATGGCGTAGGCCATCGGGCCCCAGAAGACTTCGCGGGCGATGGGGATCATGCCAAGGCTGGCCGCGGCGGCGGTCAGGAGGATCGGGCGGCGACGGTGGTTGGTGGCTTCGAGCACGGCGTCCCAGGGCGTGTACCCCTGGGCCTCGAATGCGTCGATCTGGGTCACCAGGATCACCGAGTTGCGGATGATGATGCCGATCAGCGCGAGAATCCCGAGAATCGCCACAAAGCCCATGGGCGTGCCGGTCGGCACCAGCGCTACCACGACACCGATCAACCCAAGCGGCGCCACGCTGGCCACCAGGAACAGCTTCTGCACGCTGTGCAGCTGGATCATCAGGAACGTCGCCATCAGGAACAACATCAACGGCAGTACCTTGGCGATCGGGCCCTGGGCCTTGCCGCTCTCCTCGACCGTACCGCCCGTGGCGACCTCGTAGCCGGGCGGCAGCTTGCCCGCGAACTCTTCGATCCTGGGCTTGAGTTGCGCCACCAGGTCAGTCGGCTGGATCTCTCCGTTGACGGCAGCCTTGATGGTAATGGTCGGCTTGCGGTCGCGGCGCCATACCAGTGGCTGCTCGAGCTCGTAGCGCACGGTAGCGAAGGCCAGTAGCGGGATGGAGGTTCCGCTCGGGCTCACGATCTGCAGGTTCTGCAAGGTCTCCGGCGAGCCGCGCTCACTGTCGTCGGCGCGGGCGATCACGTCGACCAGGTAGATGCTGTCGTTGACCTGGGTCACCGGCGCGCCGCTGACGATGCTGTTCATCACGTCGGCAACATCCTCGGACGACAAGCCGAGCTGGCGCGCCTTGTCCTGGGCGATTTCGACGCGCAGCACCTTGCCCGGCTCGTTCCAGTCGTAAATCATCTCGCCGATGTGCTCGTCGCCGTCAAGCAGGGTGGCCAGGTCAATGGCGTGCTTGCGCACCTGGTCGATGTCCTTGCCGCTGACCCGGTACTGGATCGGCCGGCCCACCGGTGGCCCCATTTCCAGCGACTGGACGAATGAGCCGATGCCGACGAAGTTCTCGCGCAGGCGCTTCTGCAGCCGTCCCATCAGCTCGCCGCGCGACTCCAGCCCTTTGCTGACGATCACCAGCTGCGCGTAGTAGGGGTTCTGCAACTGCTGGTCCAGCGGCAGGTAGAAACGAATCGCACCCTGGCCGATGTAGGTGCTCCAGTGCGCAATGTCCGGGTCGTCCTTGAACGTCGCTTCAAGGCGATCGACCACGCGGCGGGTTTCTTCGATCGAGGCATTCTGCGGCAGGTTGATGTCGACCAGGATTTCTGGCCGGTCCGATGACGGGAAAAACTGGTTCTGCACGAAGCGCATGCTGAACAGCGCCAGGGCGAACAGCAGCACGGTGCCGATGATCGTCAGCCAGCGGTGGCGCATCGACCACTCGAGACTGTGCTCGAAGGCCCGTCCGATACGCCCTGGCTCGGCATCATGGGCTTTGACCTTGGCGCTGAGGATATGCACCCCCAGTACCGGCGCGAAGAATACCGCCACCACCCAGGACACCAGCAGCGCCACGGCAATGACCGCGAACAGTGTGAAAGTGTACTCACCCGCCGAACTGGCGTTCAGGCCGATCGGCACGAAGCCTGCGACGGTCACCAGGGTGCCCGTGAGCATGGGGAAGGCCGTGGAGGTGTAGGCAAAGGTTGCCGCGTCCTCCTTGCTGTCGCCCATCTCGAGGCGCGTGACCATCATCTCGACCGTGATCATCGCGTCGTCCACCAGCAGCCCCAGTGCGATGATCAGTGCCCCGAGGGAGATCCGCTGCATGGTGATGCCGCTGTACTCCATGAACACGAACACCATGGCGAGCACCAGCGGGATCGAACAGGCCACCACCAGCCCGGCGCGGACCCCAAGGCTGATGAAACTGACCACCAGCACGATGATCACCGCCTCGAACAGCGCACTGGTAAAGCCACCGACCGCTTCCTCCACCACCACCGACTGGTCTGACACGGTGTGCACGCCGACGCCAACCGGCAGCTCGGCGGTGATGTCTTGCATCTTCTGCTTGAGCTGCTCGCCGAAGACCTGGATGTTTCCGCCATCCTTCATGCCAATGGCAAGGCCGATGGCGGTCTGGCCGTTGTAGCGGAACATCGGCGCGGGCGGGTCTTCGTAGCCTCGCTCGATGGTGGCGATGTCGGCGAGGCGGAAGAAGCGGTCGTTGATGCGCAGGTTGACCGCCTCAAGGTCTTTCTCGGACGCGAACTGCCCGGTGGTCCGTACCGAAATCCGCTCGGGCCCGGCCTCGATCACCCCGGCTGGAGTAACCGCGTTCTGCGATTGCAGGGCTTGCAGGGCCTGCCGCTGGTCGATACCCAGCGCAGCGAGTTTGCGGGTCGAGAACTTGAGGTAGAGCACCTCGTCCTGGGTGCCGACCATCTCGACCTTGCCGAGGTTGGGCACCTCGCGTACCTCTGCCCTGACCTGTTCCACGTAGTCCCGAAGCTGGCGCATGGACAAGCCGTCTGCGGTAAAGGCGTAGATGGAGCCGAACACGTCGCCAAACTCGTCGTTGAAGCCCGGCCCCTGGATGCCCTGGGGGAACTCGCCGCGGATGTCCTGGATCTTCTTGCGCACCTGGTACCAGATCTGCGGGATGTCGCCCGCGCTGGTGGTATCGCGCAGATAGACATAGACCGTGGATTCGCCAGGACGGGTGTAGCTTTTCACATAGTCGAGCGAGTCCAGCTCTTCGAGCTTCTTCTCGATGCGGTCGGTGACCTGATAGAGCGTCTCGTCCTGGGTCGCGCCGGGCCAGCGGGTCTGGATGACCATGGTCTTGATGGTGAACGACGGATCTTCCTCGCGGCCCAGGTTCATGTAGGAGAACACGCCCATCAGCAAGCCGACGAACATCAGGTACCAGACAAAGGATTGGTGCTTGAGCGCCCATTCCGAGAGGTTGAAGCTTCCTTTCATCGCGGGTCTTCCTCGCTGACGATGACCTTCTGCCCAGGCGTCAGGCTGTTGACCCCGGCCGTGACCACGCGCTCGCCCGGCTGCACGCCGGAGGCCAGGATGATGGCGTCGGCCGTGCGGTCGAGCAGGGTGACATCACGGCTCGATACGGTGCTCTGCTGCGGGTCCACTACCCATACCTGGGTCTTGCCATCGCGCTCCAGCAACGCAGTGCGTGGCAGTTCGATGCGTGGCGAGACCGCCGACGTCAGCGTCACGCTGATGGCCGTGCCGAGGTAAAAGGCGTTGGGCGTGTTGTCCAGCGTCAGGCGCGCGCGCCGGGTGCGGGTCGCGGCATCGGCCTGGGGTTCGAGCTCGCGCAAGCTGGCAGTGGTGTTGATGCCGGGTTCCAGCTGCGAGGCCACGGTGAATTTCAGGTCGGTGGTGAGCTGCTCGGCCAGATAAGTCGGCAGGTCGATGACCGCTTCCTTGATGTCCGGCCTCGCTAGGGTCACGACTTCCTGGCCGACACTGACGGTCTGCCCCGCCTCGGCATGCCAGGCCGTCACCACAGCCTGGTGATCGGTGCGCAGCTCACTGTAGCCGAGCTGATCGCGCGCCTGGCTCACGGCCGAGCGCGCCTGCTCCAGTGAGGCACTGGTGGTTTTCAGGTCGGTCTGGGCGATGTCCAGCTGGGCCTGGGCGCCGACACCGCGGTCATACAATTGCTGCTGGCGGCGGGCATCGGCCTGGGCGTTGATCCACTGCGCCTGGACCCGCGCCAGGTCGCCTTCGGCGGCCCGCAGCTGGTTTTGCTGATCCGTGGGGTCGAGGCTGGCGAGGGTATCGCCCGGCTTGACCTGGGCGCCGACGTCCACCCAACGGCGGGCAATGCGGCCCGACACGCGAAAACCCAGGGTGCTCTCGTAGCGAGCCTGGATACTTCCGGCAAAGCGCCCGAGTTGCGCCTGGCCCCGGGGCTCCACCAGGGTCGAGAGTACCGGCCGCACCGGGTCGGGCTTTTCCTCATCCTTGCCGCACCCGGACAACAGCGCCAGGGCGGACAGCATCAACGCCAGGCGCTTCATGGCGGACCTCCACCGGCTTGCGGCGCGACACGTTCCACCTGCATGCCAGGGTGCAGCAACTGGCCGCCGCTGAGCACTACCTGTTCGCCGCCCTTGAGGCCATCGCTGATCATCACCTTGCCGGTGAGGTAGCGTGACACCTGCACCGGGCGCAGTTCGACCTTGTCGCCCTCGCCCACCACCCAGACAGCAGGATCGTGCAGCGCCTTGGTCAGGGCCGACCAGGGCAGCTCGATACTTGGCTTGCCCTGGCCGCTGGCCGTGGCCGTTACCGGTGAGCCCAGTTCCATGCCAGCTGGCACGTTGCGCAGGGCGACCTTGACCTGCACCGTGCCGCTTTCGGCTGATACGGTTGGGGTGATCTCGCGGATATGGCCTTCGGCCTGGACCTTGGGGTTGTCGAGCAGGCTGACCATCACGACGTTGTCGCTCGGCGGGGCGACCAGAAGGGATTCGTAGACGTTGAACACCGCGTCGCGGTCGCCATCACGGGCGAAGCTGAATATCGGCATGGTCGCTTGCACCACCTGCCCGACTTCGGCCTGGCGCGCGGTGATCACGCCGTCGGCGACGGAAACCAGCGCCGTATAGCCCAACTGCTCCCTGGCATTGGCCAGTTGCGCCTGGGCGGCCTTGAGCGCGCTCTGGCTACCGCGCAGGGCGGCCTGGGCGGAATCGTATTCGCTCTGGCTGGTGTAGCCCTTGGGCAAGAGTTTCTGCTGGCGAACGAAGGCGGCGCTGGTCTGGGTAACCCGCGCCTGTGCGGCGAAGACTTCGGCCTTGGCCGAGTCGACATTGTTCTGCAGGTCCTTGGGATCCAGTCGCGCCAGCACCTGGTTGGCCTTGACGTGATCGCCCACGTCCACCGAGCGGGAGATGATCTTGCCGCCCACGCGGAATGACAGGTCGGCTTGCACCCGCGCCTGTACGTCGCCGGTCAGGGTGACGGGCGCGGCGAACTCGCTGGATTGCACCTGCATGACGCCGACCCTTGGCAGGTCGGCGGGTGCCGGCTTGTCTTCCCCACAGCCCGAGAGCACGAACAGCAGCCCCAGGCAGACCACCTTCAACGGACGCCACATGGTCATGGCTGCTCCTTGCTTGTGCCTGAACTATCAGGGAATGCGACTGTTAGCGTAGATCAGGGTTCCGTGGAGGGTAGTAGAGCGAGTCTGAAGAACAACGCTGGACTGTGTGGGAGCTGGCTTGCCAGCGAATCGGTAGGCCAACACCTAGCCAATTGGTGTACTGGCTGGACTGGCCTCTTCGCTGGCAAGCCAGCTCCCACAGGAGTGTTTTACACCGAGACCGGCGCCACGGCCGGGCGCCGCACCTCAGGCTGTTTCCAGTTCCCCGCGGCACTCTCCTCGATCGCCTGCTGGATCGCACGGCGGCGGCGCTCTTCGGCCTGGCGACTGAAGTACCAGACCAGGAAAGTCACCAGCGACACCGACAGCAGGATCAAGCTGGCCACGGCGTTGATCTCGGGTTTCACACCCAGGCGCACGGCCGAGAACACTTCCATCGGCAAGGTGGTGGAGCCTGGCCCGGAAACAAAGCTCGCCAGCACCAGGTCGTCCAGCGAAAGGGCAAATGACATCATGCCGCCCGCCGCCAGCGATGGCGCGATCATCGGGATGGTGATCAGGAAGAATACCTTCCACGGCCGTGCACCCAGGTCCATGGCCGCTTCTTCGATCGACAGGTCAAGCTCACGCAGGCGCGCCGACACCACCACGGCCACATAGGCCGCACAGAACGTGGTGTGTGCGATCCAGATGGTCACGATACCCCGCTCCTGAGGCCAGCCGATCAGCTGGGCCATGGCCACGAACAGCAACAGCAGCGACAGGCCGGTGATCACCTCGGGCATCACCAGCGGCGCGGTGACCAGGCCACCGAACAGCGTGCGCCCCTTGAAGCGGGTGACCCGGGTCAGCACGAATGCCGCCAGGGTCCCCAGCGCCACGGCCGCGACTGCGGTGTAGCAGGCGATCTCCAGCGAGCGCATCACCGAGCCCATCAGCTGGGTATTGTCGAGCAGGCCGACGTACCACTTGACCGACCAGCCGCCCCACACCGTCACTAGCTTGGAGGCGTTGAACGAATAGATCACCAGGATCAGCATCGGCAGGTAGATGAACACCAGGCCCAGCACCAGCATCAGCTTGGAAAAACCGAAGCGCTTCATGCCCTGCCCTCCATCTCTTTGGCCTGGCTGCGGTTGAACAGCAGGATAGGCACGATCAGGATCACCAGCATCACCACCGCCAGGGCGGACGCCACCGGCCAGTCACGGTTGTTGAAGAATTCCTGCCACAGCACCTTGCCGATCATCAGGGTCTCAGGACCGCCAAGCAGCTCGGGAATCACGAACTCGCCCACCACCGGGATGAACACCAGCATGCAGCCGGCGATGATGCCGTTTTTCGACAGCGGCACGGTGATCTTCCAGAAGCTGTTGAACGTGCTCGACCCGAGGTCCGACGCGGCTTCAAGCAGGCTCTGGTCATGTTTGACCAGGTTGGCGAACAGCGGCAGGATCATGAACGGCAAGTACGAATAGACGACGCCGATGTACACCGCGAGGTTGGTGTTGAGGATCTGCAGCGGCTGGTCGATCAGGCCCAGCCACATCAGGAAGCTGTTGAGCAGCCCGTTGTTGCTGAGGATACCCATCCAGGCATAGACGCGGATCAGGATCGCCGTCCAGGTCGGCATCATGATCAGCAGCAACAGCACCGTCTGGGATTCCTTGCGCGCATTGGCGATGGCGTAGGCCATCGGGAAGCCGATCAGCAGGCACAGCACGGTACTGATGAAAGCCATCTTCAACGAGCCGAGGTAGGCCGCGATGTACAGCTCGTCCTCGGTGAGCAGGCCATAGTTGGCCAGGTTGAGGACCAGCTGGATCTTGTCTTCGACGTAGCTGTAGATCTCGGTGTACGGCGGGATCGCGACATCGGCTTCGGCAAAGCTGATCTTCAGGACGATGAAGAACGGCAGCATGAAGAACAGGAACAGCCAGATGAACGGCACGCCGATCACCAGGTGCCGCCCCTCCGGGGTCAGGCGCTGGAAGGCTCGCTTGAGCTTGCGGACTTTCATGACCGCAGGACCACGCCGCTGTCGTCTTCCCACCAGACGTAGACCTGGTCACCCCAGGTCGGCCGGGCGCCCTGGCGCTCGGCATTGGCGACGAACGACTGGACTACCTTGCCGCTGGGCAGCTCGACATAGAACACCGAGTGGCCGCCCAGGTAGGCAATGTCGTGGACCTTGCCGCGCGACCAGTTGTATTCGTGGCTCGGCTGCTGGGTGGTGACCAGCAGTTTTTCGGGGCGCAGCGCGTAGGTGATGCTCTTGTCCTCGACCGAGGTGCTGACACCGTGGCCGACGTAGATGCTGCGCTCAAGCTCCGGGCTGGCGATCAGCGCGTGGCCTTCGGCATCGTCGACCACTTCGCCGTCGAACAGGTTGACGTTGCCGATGAATTCGCACACCAGACGGCTGGTCGGCGTCTCGTAGACGTCCACCGGCGAACCGATCTGGGCAATCCAGCCCAGGTGCATGATGGCGATGCGCTGGGCCATGGTCATGGCCTCTTCCTGGTCGTGGGTCACCATCACGCAGGTCACGCCGACACGCTCGATGATCTCGACCAGTTCCAGCTGCATCTGCGAGCGCAGCTTCTTGTCCAGCGCGCCCATTGGCTCGTCGAGCAACAGCAACTTGGGACTTTTGGCCAGGGAGCGGGCCAGGGCGACCCGCTGACGCTGGCCCCCGGAGAGCTGGTGGGGCTTGCGCTTGGCGTACTGGGTCATGTGCACCAGCTTGAGCATCTCGCCGACACGGGCCTCGATGTCAGCCTTGGACATCTTGTCCTGCTGCAGCCCGAAAGCGATGTTCTGCGCCACGGTCATGTGCGGGAACAGCGCGTAGGACTGGAACATCATGTTGATCGGACGCTCGTACGGCGGCATATCGGTGATGTCCACGCCGTCGAGAAAGATCCGTCCTTCGGTCGGGCGCTCGAAACCCGCCAGCATGCGCAGCAGGGTGGACTTGCCCGAACCCGAGCCGCCCAGCAGGGCAAAGATCTCGCCCTTGCGGATTTCCAGGGACACATCGTCCACGGCGACCGTTTCGTCGAACTTTTTCGTCACCCTGTCGATCTTGACCAGCACCTGCTTGAGCTGCTGGTCGCCTTCGAGGGCTTTCTTATAGGCACCGGTGGCAACTGCCATGAGTGAAACTCCCAACAAGATTTTAGCGCCCGCCCCTTGCACGGCGGGCCTGGATTTTTACTTGCCCGACTTGACCTTGGTCCAGCTGCGGGTCATCAGGCGCTGCACCTTCGGCGGCAACTCACTGTTGACGAACATCTTGTCCAATACGTCCTGCGGCGGGTAAACCGCGGCGTCCGTCCTCACGGCCTGGTCCATCAACTCGCCAGCCTTGGGGTTCGGGTTGGCATAACCGACATAGTCACTGACCTGGGCGATCACCTCAGGTTTCAGCAGATAGTTGATGAGGGCATGGGCCTCCTTGACGTTCCGGGCGTCCTTGGGAATCGCCAGCACGTCGAACCAGAGGTTGCCGCCTTCCCTGGGAATGGCATAGGCCAGGGTCACGCCCTTGCCAGCTTCCTCGGCGCGGGCCTTGGCCTGGAATACATCGCCGGAGAAGCCGGCAGCCACGCAGATGTCGCCGTTGGCAAGGTCGGTGATGTACTTGGACGAGTGGAAGTAGGTCACGTACGGGCGCACGGCCAGCAGCTTCTTCTCGGCGTCGGCGTAGTCCTTGGCATTGGTGCTGTTGGGATCCCGGCCCATGTAGTTGAGGACCGCCGGCAGCATTTCGTCAGCCGAATCGAGGAAGGCAACGCCGCACTTGGACAGCTTCTTCATGTTCTCGGGCTCGAACAGCACCGCCCAGGAGTCGATGGTATCGACGCCCAGCGCAGCCTTGACCTTCTCGACGTTGTAACCGATGCCGTTGGTGCCCCACAGGTAGGGCACGGCGTAGGCGTTGCCTGGGTCGTTCATTTCCAGGCGCTTCATCAGCGCAGGGTCGAGATTGACGTAATTGGGCAGCAGGTTGCGGTCGAGCTTCTGGAATGCGCCCGCCTTTATCTGCTTGCCAAGAAAATGGTTCGACGGCACGACCAGGTCATAGCCGGTACGACCGGCCAGCAGCTTGCCTTCGAGGGTTTCGTTGGAGTCGAAAACGTCCTGCACCGGCTTGATGCCAGTCTCTTTTTCGAAATCCGCGAGCGTGTTCGGGCCGATGTAGTCCGACCAGTTGTAGAAGTGCACCGTGGGCGCCGCTTGGACGCTGAAAGCCAGCGTCAGACCCGCTCCGGCCAGCATGGCCTTGCGAAAGATGGAAATAGACAAGTGGGAGGTCCTCACAATAGTGCCCGTGGTCACGGCAGCACACCTGCCGCACAAGCAAAACCGGCGCGCAACTTACATGCGCTGCCTCGATGCAGCAAAACAAATTTGTCTTGGCACGCTCGCACGAGCCGCCCTGGGGCGGCACATGCGAGTACAGCCGGGGCTTACTTGCCCGACTTGATCTTGGTCCAGCTGCGGGTAATCAGGCGCAGGGTGCCTGGCTCCAGGTCGCTGATCGCGTACAGCTGCTTTTTCACTTCATCCGAAGGATAGATGGCCGGATCGCCGGTGATGTCCTTGTCCACCAGCGGCGTGGCCGCCTTGTTGCCGTTCGGGAAGCGCACGGCGTTGGTGATCTCGGCCATGACTTCAGGCTGCAGCAGGTAGTTCATGAAGGTGTAGGCGGCATCGAGGTTGGCAGCATCCTTGGGGATGGCGACCATGTCGTAGAAGGTGCCTGCGCCTTCTTTTGGAATGGTATAGGCCAGCTTGACCTTGTCGCCCGCTTCGTGGGCGCGTGCCTTGGACTGCTCGAGGTCGCCCGAGTAACCCACGGCGACGCAGATGTTGCCGTTGGCCAGGTCCGAGATGTACTTGGATGAGTGGAAGTAGGCGACCGAAGGACGGATCTTCATGAACAGGTCTTCGGCGGCCTTGAGATCAGCCTTGTCCTTGCTGTTGGTCGGCTTGCCAAGGTAATGCAGCGCCGCCGGGATCATCTCGGTCGGCGCGTCGAGGAAGCTCACGCCGCAGCTCTTGAGCTTCTCCATGTTCTCGGGCTTGAACACCACGTCCCAGGAATCGATCTTGTCGACGCCCAGCGCGGCCTTGACCTTCGCGGGGTTGTAGCCGATGCCGATGGAGCCCCACATGTAAGGGAAGGCGTGCTTGTTGCCCTGGTCGCTGGCGTCGCCAACGGCCTTGAGCAGGTCCTCGTCGAGGTTCTTCCAGTTAGGCAGCTTGGACCTGTCCAGTTCCTGGTAGACGCCGGCCTTGATCTGCTTGGCCAGGAAGTTGTTCGACGGCACGACGATGTCGTAGCCGGACTTGCCCGCCAGCAGCTTGGCTTCGAGGGTTTCGTTGCTGTCGAAGACGTCGTAGACCACCTTGATGCCGGTCTGCTTCTCGAACTTGGCCACGGTGTCGGCTGCAATATAGTCAGACCAGTTGTAGACGTGCAGCACCTTGTCATCCGCCTGAGCGGCAGTGGTCATGGCCCCCATCAGGGCTGCGGCCAGCAACGTCTTGCCCATTTTCATCATGCGTCATGCTCCGGAATTTTTTGATTAGCCATCGATTCAGCAGCCAGGGTCCGCGGTAGACGCCTCGATCGACTGAAACAGCCCCATAGTCTGGCAAGTTACAAGGCGCTGTTTCAAGGAAAGCAGGACCTTGTAACCGCTTAATGTCACAACGCTAGCCTAGCAGGCGGTCAACGGACCGCTTCGAGGGTCAGGTCCAGGCATTTGCGGGCTTTTTCAATCAGCTCGTCGATCTCCTCGAAGCTGATCACCAGCGGCGGCGCGATGATCATCGTGTCGCCGACCGCGCGCATCACCAGCCCGTTCTCGAAGCAGAAGTTACGGCAGATCATGCCTGCGCCCTTGCCCTCGAAGCGGCTGCGGCTTGCCTTGTCCTTGACCAGCTCGATCGCGCCGAGCAGGCCCAGGCCGCGAACCTCACCCACCAGCGGGTGATCGCCAAGCTCGCGCAGACGCTTTTGCAAGTATGGTGCCGTTTCTGTCCTGGCCTTTTCGACGATCTTCTCGTCCCGCAGGATGCGCAGGTTTTCAAGGCCCACGGCCGCCGCGACCGGGTGACCGGAATAGGTGAAGCCGTGATTGAAGTCACCGCCCTCGCTCAACACGTTGGCCACGGTGTCACGAACGATCACGCCGCCCATGGGGATGTAACCGGAGGTCAGCCCCTTGGCGATGGTCATCAGGTCCGGTTTCAGGCCGTAGTAGTCGGAGCCGAACCACTCGCCTGTACGGCCGAACCCGCAGATAACTTCGTCCGCGACGAAGAGGATGTCGTACTTGGCGAGGATCTCCTTGATCTTCGGCCAATAGGTATCTGGTGGAATGATCACTCCGCCGGCGCCCTGGATCGGCTCGGCAATGAAAGCCGCGACCTGGTCTTCGCCGACCTCGAGTATCTTTTTCTCCAGCTGCTCTGCCGCCCAGATGCCGAATTCATCCGGGGTCATGTCGCCGCCTTCACCAAACCAGTAGGGCTGCGGGATATGCACGATGCCCGGGATCGGCAGGCCGCCCTGCTCGTGCATGCCGCTCATGCCGCCAAGGCTTGCACCCGCCACCGTGGAACCATGGTAGCCATTGACCCGGCCGATCAGCGTCTGCTTGTTCGGCTTGCCCTTCAGGGCCCAGTAATGGCGCACCATGCGCAGCACGGTGTCGTTGCCTTCGGAGCCGGAGCCGGTGAAGAACACATGGCTCATGCCTTCGGGCGCGACCTGGGTGATCGCCTTGGCCAGTTCCAGCGCGGGAGGGTGTGCGGTCTGGAAGAACAGGTTGTAGTACGGCAGCTCGCGCATCTGTTTTTCCGCCGCCTGCACCAGCTCTTCGCGGCCATAGCCAACTGCCACGCACCACAAGCCTGCCATGCCGTCGAGGATCTTGTGACCTTCGCTGTCCCACAAATGCACGCCCTGGGCGCGGGTAATGATGCGCGGCCCCTTTTCCTTCAGCTGCTTGTAGTCGCTGAAAGGTGCCAGGTGATGTTCGCCGCTCAGGGCTTGCCATTCACGGGTTTGCGGGTTGTTGGCGCTCATGTGCTTCTCCGTTTTCCGACGGCCGCGCTCCTGCGGCTTCAGGGTTGATCAGACGGCAAACAGCAGGAACTCGCGTTCCCAGGAGCTGATTACCCGTTTGAAGTTTTCGTGTTCGGCTCGCTTGGTCGCCACGTACCCTGCGATGAATTTCTTGCCAAGGTATTTTTCCAGGGACCGGCAGTTCTCCATCCGCTCCAGCGCATCCTCGAGGGTCAGCGGCAGGCGCAGGTTACGGCGCTCGTAGCCACGGCCCTGGACCGGTGCGCTCGGGGTGAGGCCCTCGACCATGCCGATGTAGCCGCACAGCAGACTCGCGGCGATCGCCAGGTATGGATTGGCATCGGCGCCCGGCAGGCGGTTCTCGACCCGGCGGTTCTGCGGGCCGGCATCGGGCACGCGCAGGCCTACGGTGCGGTTCTCTTCGCCCCACTCGACGTTCACCGGCGCCGAGGTGTCGGGCAGGAAGCGGCGGAACGAGTTGACGTTGGGCGCGAACAGCGGCAGCACTTCGGGGATGAACTTCTGCAGGCCACCAACGTGGTGAAGGAACAGCTGGCTCATGCTGCCGTCTTCGTTGGAGAAGATGTTCTTGCCGGTGTTCACGTCGATGATGCTCTGGTGCAGGTGCATGGCGCTGCCTGGCTCGCCGGTCATGGGCTTGGCCATGAAGGTGGCGGCGACGTTGTGCTTGAGCGCGGCCTCGCGCATGGTGCGCTTGAACACCAGGATCTGGTCGGCCAGGTGCAGGGCATTGCCATGACGGAAGTTGATCTCCATCTGCGCCGTGCCGTCTTCGTGGATCAGCGTGTCGAGATCGAGGTTCTGCAGTTCGCACCAGTCGTAGACGTCTTCGAACAGGGGGTCGAATTCGTTTGCAGCTTCGATGGAGAACGACTGGCGGCCCGTTTCAGGACGGCCCGAGCGGCCAATCGGCGGCTGCAGCGGGAAGTCCGGATCTTCGCAGCGCTTGGTCAGGTAGAACTCCATCTCGGGCGCCACGATGGGCTGCCAGCCTTTCTCGGCATAGAGCTTGAGCACCTTCTTGAGCACGTTGCGCGGCGACAGCTCGACCGGATTGCCCATCTTGTCGTAGGTGTCGTGGATCACCTGCGCGGTCGGCTCTATGGCCCAGGGCACGAGAAACACCGCGTTCTCGTCAGGGCGGCAGATCATGTCGATGTCGGCCGGGTCGAGCAGTTCGTAATAGATGTCGTCGTCGACGTAGTCGCCGGTCACGGTCTGCAGCAGCACGCTCTCGGGCAGCCGCATGCCTTTTTCGGCGATGAACTTGTTGGTCGGCGAGATCTTGCCGCGGGTGATCCCGGTCAAGTCGCTGATCAGGCACTCGACTTCGGTGATCTTGTGTTCTTTCAACCAATCGGTGAGCTGGTCGAGGTTGCTACTCATAAAGACCTCAGGAGGTAATGCCCTTGCCGTCAGGTTCGGGCGCTGTGCGCCGCCGTTGCGCCGCGTTGTACCGCCCACAGGACGGTATCTGCCATTCTGGCTGGCATTGCGGTCTCGTGGCAAAGGCTCGGGGACAACAAAATGCGGTCGTCGGCAGTCGCGCTATATTGGGAAGGCAGGCTTTGCAGAAGGGTGACGGGATGAGATGTGTCCGAGCCGTCAATTATTGCGGCCAGGCGGGGCATTTTTGCCGGCCAGGTGCTGGCGGCAGCGCCGATCGATGACGGGCGAGACATGTAACCCCCGATGTTTTTATGCTGTTATGGGTTGAGGTCGAGCTTAGCCTTGTTCATTTTTTTTCACAACAACCCTGTAAAAAATAAAACACGGCCTGCCTGGATAGCTCTTTTCAGAAGAAATAGCGGATAATGGCTTGCCCTGATTTGCAGCAAAATGGCCGTCGCAGTGCCATTTCGGGGCATCAATGGGTTGACTTGACTTCACAAAGCCTTTCCGATTGACTGGCACTGCAAGCCCCCCTTGATTGATATTTTTAACAAAAAAGGTGTTGCATCATGTCGGTACCCCCGCGTGCCGTTCAGCTTAACGAAGCGAACGCGTTCCTTAAGGAACATCCTGAGGTTCTCTACGTTGACCTTCTGATTGCAGATATGAATGGTGTGGTGCGTGGCAAACGCATCGAACGGACCAGCCTCCACAAGGTTTACGAGAAAGGCATCAACCTGCCGGCCTCCCTATTCGCCCTCGACATCAACGGTTCGACCGTCGAAAGCACAGGCCTTGGCCTGGACATCGGCGATGCCGACCGCATCTGTTATCCGATCCCGGACACCCTCTCCAACGAGCCATGGCAGAAGCGCCCTACCGCGCAGCTGTTGATGACCATGCACGAGATCGAAGGCGAGCCGTTTTTCGCCGATCCTCGTGAAGTGCTGCGTCAGGTCGTCAGCAAGTTCGACGACATGGGCCTGACCATCTGCGCCGCGTTCGAGCTGGAGTTCTACCTGATCGACCAGGAGAACGTGAACGGCCGTCCGCAGCCGCCGCGCTCGCCGATCTCGGGCAAGCGTCCGCAATCGACCCAGGTCTACCTGATCGATGATCTCGACGAGTACGTCGACTGCCTCCAGGACATCCTCGAAGGTGCCAAGGAGCAGGGCATTCCTGCCGACGCCATCGTCAAGGAAAGCGCCCCGGCGCAGTTCGAGGTCAACCTGCACCACGTCGCCGACCCGCTCAAGGCCTGTGACTACGCGGTGCTGCTCAAGCGCCTGATCAAGAACATCGCCTACGACCATGAGATGGACACCACCTTCATGGCCAAGCCCTACCCGGGCCAGGCAGGTAATGGTCTGCACGTCCACATTTCCATCCTGGACAAAGATGGCCGGAACATCTTTACCAGCGAGGATCCCGAGCAGAACGCCGCGTTACGTCACGCTGTCGGCGGTGTGCTCGAGACCCTGCCCGCGTCGATGGCGTTCCTGTGCCCGAACGTCAACTCGTACCGCCGCTTTGGTGCGCAGTTCTACGTGCCCAATGCGCAGACCTGGGGCCTGGACAACCGTACCGTTGCCGTGCGCGTGCCGACCGGCTCGCCGGACGCCGTGCGTCTTGAGCACCGCGTGGCGGGCGCCGACGCCAACCCGTACCTGCTGATGGCGGCGGTGCTGGCCGGTGTACACCATGGCCTGACCAACAAGGTCGAGCCTGGCGCGCCGATCGAAGGCAACGCCTACGAGCAGCTGGACCAGAGCCTGCCGAACAACCTGCGCGATGCCCTGCGCGAGCTGGACGACAGCGAGATCCTCAACAAGTACATCGATCCGAAGTACATCGACATCTTTGTCGCGTGCAAGGAAAGCGAGCTGGAAGAGTTCGAGCATTCGATCTCCGACCTCGAGTACAACTGGTACCTGCATACGGTGTAAGCAGAAACGCCGTCGAAACGACGGCGTTTCTTGGCCTGCCGCGCAGCGGTGCCGGGCCTAGATGCTCTTCTCGAAGATCTTCGAGTTGCGCTGATAGTTGTACAGCGACGCCCGCGCCGCGGGCAGCCGCTCTACCCCGCTTGGCGCAAAGCCGCGCTCGCGGAACCAGTGCGCCGTGCGGGTCGTGAGCACGAACAAGGTATTCAATCCCATCTGCCGTGCACGCACCTCGATGCGTTCGAGCAGGTCATCACCGCGCCCGCCATGGCGGTATTCGGGATTGACCGCCAGGCACGCAAGCTCTCCCGCCTCTGAACCGGTGATCGGATACAGCGCCGCGCAGGCGATGATCATACCGTCGCGCTCGACCACGCTGAATTGCTCGATTTCGCGCTCCAGCACCTCGCGCGAGCGCCGTACCAGGATGCCTTGCTCTTCCAGCGGGCTGATCAGTTGCAGCAGGCCACCGACGTCTTCGATGGTCGCCTCGCGCACGATCTCGAACTGCTCCTGGGCCACCAAGGTGCCCCCACCATCACGGGTGAACAGCTCGGTGAGCAGCGCGCCGTCCTCGGCATAGCTGACGATATGGCTGCGCGCCACGCCGCCCTTGCAGGCCTCTGCAGCGGCATCGAGCAGTTCACCCTGATAGTCGCTGCCCAGGCGCTGCAAGTGCGCCGGGACCTGCTGCGGACGCAATTCGCGCACCAGCCGGCCCTGCTCGTCGAGCAGGCCCGACTCGGCACCGAACAACAGCAGTTTGTCCGCACCCAGCTCGATTGCCGCGCGGGTGGCGACGTCCTCGCAGGCCAGGTTGAAGATCTCGCCGGTCGGCGAATAACCCAGAGGCGACAGCAGCACGATGGTGCGCTCGTCGAGCAGGCGGCTGATGCCCTTGCGGTCGATCCGGCGGACTTCGCCCGTGTGGTGGTAGTCCACCCCTTCGAGCACGCCGATCGGCCGTGCGGTCACCAGGTTGCCCGAGGCCACCCGCAGGCGCGCGCCCTGCATGGGCGAAGCGGCCATGTCCATCGACAGGCGGGCTTCAATGGCCACGCGCAGGCTGCCGACTGCATCGATCACGCAGTCCAGGGTCGGCGCATCGGTGATACGCATCCCGTGATGGTAATGCGGGGTCAGGCCACGGGCGGCCAGGCGCGTTTCGATCTGCGGACGCGAGCCATGCACCAGCACCAGGCGTACGCCCAGGCTGTGCAACAGCACCAGGTCGTGCACGATGTTGCCGAAGTTGGGGTGCTCGACGCCATCGCCAGGGAGCATGACCACGAAGGTGCAGTCGCGATGGGCATTGATGTAGGGAGAAGCATGACGCAGCCAATTGACGTATTCGGGCATAACCGGAGCCTGTATGAAAAGTGAACAAGAAGCGAGATGGCACAGCGCTCGAAGGGTTATCGTCGGTTCAGGCTAGGCGTCACGCGCAGTCTCCTTTTGAAACGTTTCGACTCAGTGGCCAATTACCGGACTGAGGCAATAGTGTTGGATCAGTTCACGCAGTAGACGCACGGTAGGCTCGATGCGTGACATCTCGAGGTATTCGCCAGGCTGGTGGGCGCAGGCGATATCACCTGGGCCTAGCACCAGTGTCTCGCAGCCGAGGCTCTGAAAATACGGTGCTTCGGTGGCAAAGGCCACCGCTTCGGCACGATGACCGGTAAGACGTTCGGCAAGCCGCACCAGTTCCGCATCCGCGTTCTGCTCGAACGCCGGCGCTTCGGGAAACAGCGGCGCATAGTCGATCTTTACCTGATGCTGCTCGGCCAGCGGCGCGAGCTTCTGGCGGATGGCCGCGCGCAGCTGCTCGGCGTCCATCCCGGGCAAGGGCCGCAGGTCGAACTCCAGGGCGCATTGGCCGCAGATGCGATTGGGGTTGTCTCCTCCGTGAATGCAGCCGAAGTTCAAGGTCGGTTGCGGCACCGTGAACTGCGGATTGCGATAGGCCTGCTGCCATTGCTGGCGCAGGCCCATCAGCTCACCCATTACCGCATGCATGGCTTCCATGGCGCTGTGGCCCAGGCTGGGGTCCGACGAGTGGCCGCTGCGCCCGAGAATATCGATGCGTTCCATGAGGATGCCCTTGTGCATGCGGATCGGCTTCAGGCCGGTCGGCTCGCCGATCACCGCTGCCCGCCCCAGGGGCCGGCCCGCTTCGGCCAGCGCACGGGCCCCCGCCATGGAGCTTTCTTCATCACAGGTGGCGAGGATCAGCAGCGGCTGCTTGAAGTCATGCGCCAGCAATGGCTGCACGGCCTCGACGATCAGTGCGAAAAAGCCCTTCATGTCGCAGCTGCCCAGCCCTACCCAGCGGCCATCGGCTTCCGTCAGCTTCAGCGGATCGCTTTTCCACAGCTGCGGGTCGTAGGGCACCGTGTCGCTGTGCCCGGCCAGTACCAACCCGCCGGGACCGCTGCCGTAGCTGGCGAGCAGGTTGAACTTGCCCGGGCTCACCTGCTGGATCTCGCAGGCAAAGCCCAGGTCGCCCAGCCAGCCGGCGAGCAGGTCGATCACCGCGCGGTTGGACTGGTCCAGCGCAGGCTGGGTGCAACTGACCGATGGTGTGGCGATCAGGGCGGCGAACTGGTCTTTCAGCGACGGCAGGGGCATGCGCGTTCTCCTCGGATTCATCCCCCATAGTAGAGCCATCGGGCACCGGGAATAAACCGTCGGCGGCCGACTGCTGTACACTGCCCGGCCAAGACGCCCTGTCCTCAAAGCCTGGATCACCCAGCAATGCACAAAGAAACCGAACTCAAGCTGCGGGCCAGCCGCGAGACCCTCGCAGCCCTGCGCGAGCACCCGCTGCTCAAGAAGCGCAACAAATCCGGCTGGCAGACCCGCGAACTGCTCAATCAGTATTTCGACACGCCCGAGCGCGACCTGTCGGCCGCCAAAGTGGCCCTGCGCCTGCGCCGTGACGGCGATGCGGTCATCCAGACCCTCAAGTGCCGTGGCCAGAGCGTGGCCGGCCTGTCGGAGCGCAACGAATACGAATGGCCGCTGGACAAGGCCAAGCTCGACCTGAAAAAGCTCGACGACAGCTGCTGGCCGGCCCAACTGGCCGAGCTGGACAAGAAGTCCATCAAACCGCTGTTCACCACTGACTTTACCCGCGAATTCGCCGAGATCGCCTGGGGCCGTGGCAAGGCCAAGGTTGTGATCGAGGCTGCCCTGGACCTGGGCACGGTCACCGCTGGCAAGCGCAAGGAAGAGATCTGCGAGCTCGAGCTCGAGCTGCGCGAAGGCTCGCCCGAAGCGCTGCTCGAACTGGCCGCAGAGCTGTCCGCTACCCTCGCGCTGATGCCATGTGACATCAGCAAGGCAGAGTGCGGCTACCGCCTGCTCGACGAAGGCAGCTACAACCTGGGCCTGCCAAGCGCGGCCCTCGACCCTGAGATGCCAGTCGACGATGCCTTCGCCGCCCTCGCCTGGCAACTGCTGGGCAGCAGCCAGCGCCTGGCCGAGCAATACCGCCACACGGGCCATTGGCGCCTGCTGCAGGACTGGGTCCAGTGCCTGGCCGAATTGCGCGCCTTGGCCAGCAGCCTTGGCCAGGCCGCGCCACGCGCCACCACCCGCGCCTTGCGCACCAGCCTCGACGCCCTGCTCGAAGACTGGCGCCCGCTGGTGCTGGCCGGCAATGACGACGAAGACGTCCGCCGCGCCGCGCCCGAGCAGTTCGCCGAAGAGCTGCTGGACCCTCGCTGGGGCCAGTTCTCGCTGGAAACCTCACGCTGGCTGCTGGCACGTGGCTGGACTGTAGAGCGCACCAAGCGTGGCGATCGCCAGGGCAGCGCACAGCTGGGCAACTGGCTGATCCACCTGCTGTTCGAAGAGGCCCGCACCCTGCAGCTGCCGCTGTACCAGCAGCAGCCGGAGGATCTTGCCGAGCAGTTGCCGCGCATCGAACGCCTGCTGGCCTGGCTGCATCATGCCCGCCAGGTGCTGGAATCGCCTGAGCTCGATCGCCTGTACGGCGAGCTGAACAAGCTGCACGACCTGGCCAACCAGCCGATCAGCGACGAGGTGCTCGAAGCACGCGTACAGCAAGCCATGGCAGTGTTCCAGGGCCGCGCCTGGAAACACCTGCTCAAGTCGCCGTCAGCGCGATAAGGGCAGACTGGTCGTGGACTTGATTTCGGACAAGGCCACGATCGAGTTGACCTCCTGGATCCCCGGCACCATCGACAGCTTTTCGAAGAAGAAACGCTCGTAGGCTTCGATGTCCGGGGTGACAATGCGCAGCAGGAAGTCCACCGACCCCATCAGCACATAGCACTCCAGTACCTCAGGGAAGCCGCGGATTGCCTCGGTGAACTCGGTGAAATTGGAGCGGCCGTGGGCGTTGAGTTTTACCTCGGCGAAAATCTGCGTGTTCAGCCCGACCTTCTTGCGGTCGAGCAAGGTGACCTGGCCACGGATCACCCCCTCCTCCTTCAGGCGTTGTATGCGCCGCCAACACGGTGATTGTGACAATCCCACGCGTTCGGCGATCTGCGCGCTCGACAGCGACGCGTCTTCTTGCAGCAGCGCCAATATGCGCCTGTCTTGGGCGTCCAGCTCTGTTTGCATGACTATTCCTTGTTTGTTGCCGGTCGCGAATTGATCTATTCGGTCGATACCGGTTTTAGTGAAATCATAGAGAAAAAATACCGGTCTCGACGTGTAAAACTTTCGCCATCGATCCCGGAGACCGCCATGAACGCACTCGAACGCTCCAGCGCCCCCCTGCGCACCGACGCCTGGGCAGCCAGCGCCGCCCATAGCAGCGTGTGCTACCAGCTCAACGCCGAAGCCGAGCCCGATAGCCTGTGCCGGGTACTCAACCTGTTCGCACTGCAGTTTCTGACCCCGCATCGGGTACAGGTGAACCAGCAAGAAGACATGTTGTGCATGGAGATCGATGTGGCCGGCCTGAGCTGGCACCGCGCCGAGGTGATCGGGCAGAAGCTGCGCAACCTTGTCTGTGTCGGCGAGGTAAGCCTTCAGTCCGTGGCGCAGCTGCATGAAGTGCTCCCGGTCCAGGCCAGCTGAGTACCCGCAAGATTCGGTAACTCTTGCCTGAGGCGCGCCAGTCGTTCGCCGGCTAGCCTTTGCGGTCTTCCAAAGCCCGGCACGGATGCCCGCATGTACGCTCGCCCTGATAACACTCTCGATCCCTACCGCCTGATCGCCGCCTTGCACGCCGAGCAGCGCCTCGACGCCGAGCAGGCCAGCGCGCTGCGTCAGCGCGCGGCTGCCCACCCCGAGGTTCACCCGCTTGAACTGCTGGCGTGTTCACGCCGTCACCTGGACCTGGACAGCCTTTGCCAGTGGCTGGCGGGAAAAGTCGGGCAGCCCTATCAGCGCATCGATCCCTTGCAAGTCGATGTGGCGGAGGTCACCGGGCTCATGTCCGCAGCGTTCGCTCAGCGCCACGGCATCCTGGCGCTGGGAGTAGACACCCTGGGAGTAACGGTGGCCAGCGCGCAACCCTACGTTCGCGACTGGGAAGCCGACCTTGCCCAGAGCCTGGGCAAGCCAGTGCGGCGGGTACTCGCCAGTCCGGTCCAGATCCGCCAGCTTGGCCAGACGTTCTTTCGCCTTGCGCATTCGGTGCATGGCGCACGCCATGAACAGCCGCCTGGGCTGGGGGAGCTCGAGCAACTGCTTGAATCGGGCCGCAGCCAGGCCAGCGTCAGCGCCGACGACGCTCACATCGTCCACATCGCTGACTGGGTGCTGCAGTACGCCTTCGAGCAGCGCGCCAGCGATATTCACCTGGAGCCCAGGCGCGACCAAGGCCGCTTGCGCTTTCGCATCGACGGCCTGCTGCATCAGGTCTACGCG
This sequence comes from Pseudomonas sp. JE3303, assembly GCF_056312565.1. Lineage (NCBI taxonomy): Bacteria > Pseudomonadati > Pseudomonadota > Gammaproteobacteria > Pseudomonadales > Pseudomonadaceae > Pseudomonas > Pseudomonas sp. JE3303. The sequence continues at coordinate 49,450 of NZ_JBWGIF010000004.1, read as the reverse complement.
TTTCCGGCCAGCGTCACCCTGGCGCTGGTCAGCCGCTTCAAGCACCTGGGCCGCATGAACGTTGCCGAAAGACGCCGTCCGCAGGATGGACGCCTTAAGAGCCGGTTGCCCAGCGGTGGAGAGGTCGAGGTGCGTCTGTCGACCCTGCCTACTCCGTTTGGCGAAAAGCTGGTGCTGCGCCTGTTCGACCCCCAGCAACTGCAACAGGGCTTCGTCCAGCTGGGCCTGGAGGGCGACTCGCTGGAGCACTGGCAACGCCTGCTGCAATGTCGCCAGGGCCTGCTGCTGGTCACGGGGCCCACTGGCTCAGGCAAGACCAGCACGCTGTACGCCAGCCTCCAGCTACTGGCTACACCGCAAGTCAACCTGTGCACCATCGAAGACCCGATCGAAAGGCTCGACCCGGCCTTCAACCAGCTGCAGGTGCAACCTGGTATCGACCTGGGTTTTGCAAGCGGGGTTCGCGCCCTGCTGCGCCAGGACCCGGACATCATCATGATCGGCGAGATCCGCGACCAGGAGACTGCCCAGGTAGCGATCCAGGCAGCGCTGACGGGTCACAGGGTGTTATCGACGCTGCACACCGACGACTCGTGCAGCGCGATTACCCGCCTGCAGGAGCTGGGTGTCGCCGATTACCTGATCAAGGCCACGCTGCTCGGGGTGCTGGCCCAGCGCCTGGTGCGCACCTTGTGCCCATCGTGCAAGGCATCTCCCGATACCGGCACCAGCTGCCGCCTGTGCCGTGACACGGGATACCACGGCAGGACGGGTCTGTTCGAGCTCCTGTCCATGAGCGACGGGCTGCGAGCCTGCATCAGACCGGCCACCGATCTGGGCAAGCTGCGCCGGCAGGCCCTGAGCGAAGGCCTTTGCGATTTGCGTCGCAGCGGCGTGCAGAAGATCGAGTCAGGCCTGACCAGCGAGGCCGAGGTACTGCGCGTGTGCGCCTGAGCCTCGGGAACTTGATCCTGCTGACCAGATCAAAGCGGGCATCGTCCCCAAACAAGAGTGAACCCACCATGCGTCTCAAATCAGCCGTCGCCGCTGTTGCCCTGATGTCCCTGCCCATGGGTTATGCCATGGCGGATGGTTTCTGGCGTGATGTGATTTCGTCCGGTGCCACTACCGCATCGACCTACCTGACCTTCAAGGACCACAAGCTGATCGTCGCGGCGCAGGATAATGCCGGCAGCTATGTCGCCAGCGAAGGCTCGATCCGCGGGCCGTACCTGGAGGCTGCGATGCAGAAGGTTCGCGCTGACAATCCAGGCCTTCAGGCCAGCGACATGGACCTGGCGAACGCTATCCTGGCGAAGAACGCCGTAGCCCAGTAATCAGTACGGGGGCGGCTACCGATAGTCGCCCACCGGCACGCACGCACAAAACAGATTCCTGTCCCCATACACATTGTCCACCCGGTTCACCGCCGGCCAATACTTGTACTGGCGCACATGCGCGGTGGGCGCCACACCCTGTTCGATTCCATACGGCCGCTCCCAGGGCCCCAGCACATCGGCGAGGGTATGCGGCGCATGCCTGAGCGGGTTGTCCTCCGCCGGCCAATTGCCTTCCTGCACCTGGGCGATCTCCGCGCGAATGGCCAGCATGGCCTCGACGAAGCGGTCCAGCTCGGCTTTCGATTCGCTCTCGGTCGGCTCAACCATCAAAGTGCCGGGCACGGGAAATGACATGGTCGGGGCATGGAAGCCATAGTCCATCAGGCGCTTGGCTACATCCTCCTCGGTGATCCCGGTCTGCGCCTTGAGCGGGCGCAGGTCGAGGATGCACTCGTGGGCCACTCGCTGGTTGCGCCCGCGATATAGCACAGGGAAGGCGCCGGATAGTTGGCTGGCCAGGTAGTTGGCGCTGAGGATCGCCACCTCGCTGGCGTCGGCCAGCTGCGGCCCCATCATGGCAATGTACATCCAGCTGATCGGCAGGATGCTGGCGCTGCCCCACGGGGCGGCACTGATCGCAGTGTTCTGTGGGTCGGGACCGGGCACAGGGACCACGGGATGGCTGGCGACGAACGGCGCCAAGTGCGCGCGCACGCCAATCGGTCCCATGCCTGGTCCACCTCCGCCGTGGGGAATGCAAAAGGTCTTGTGCAGGTTCATATGCGAGACATCTGCGCCGATGTCGGCCGGCCGCGCCAGCCCGACCTGGGCGTTCAGGTTGGCGCCGTCCATGTAGACCTGGCCGCCATGTTGATGCACTACCTCGCAGATTTCGCGGATGCCTTCCTCGTAGACGCCATGGGTCGAGGGGTAGGTGACCATCAGGCATGACAGTCGCGCGCCCGCTGCGTGAGCCTTGGCCTTGAGGTCCTCCAGGTCGACGTTGCCGTCCTCGTCGCACTCGACGATCACCACCTCCATGCCGGCCATCTGCGCCGAGGCGGGGTTGGTGCCGTGGGCCGATGACGGGATCAGGCACAGCGTACGTTCAGCCTGCTGGCGGCTGCGATGGTAGGCGGTGATCGCCATCAGACCGGCGTATTCACCCTGCGCGCCAGAGTTGGGCTGCATGCAGATGGCATCGAACCCGGTGATCGCGCACAACCAGGCCTCAAGCTCTTCGATCATTGCCTTGTAGCCCTGCACCTGGGCAGCCGGGGCGAAGGGATGGAGCAAGGCAAAGCCAGGCCAGGTGATGGGGATCATCTCGCTGGTGGCATTGAGCTTCATGGTGCAGGAGCCCAGCGGGATCATCGACTGGTTCAGCGCGAGGTCCTTGTTCTCCAGCTGCTTGAGGTAGCGCAGCATCTCGGTCTCGCTGTGGTGCAGGTTGAACACGGGATGCGTCAGGAAGGACGTGCTTCTTGCCAGCTCGTCCGGAACGCCTGCGGGCAGGTCCTGACCGTCAAGCGTGTCGACGTCCAGGCCGTGGTCGACGCCTGTGAAGATATCCAGCAGACGCAGCACTGTGGCCTCGCTGCAGGTTTCGTCCAGGCTCACGCCCAAGTGGCCGCGGCCAAGAATACGCAGGTTGATCCGCGCGGCTTCGGCGCTTTCGATGATGGCCGTCTGGCTGCCGCCAACGTCAAGGGTCAGGGTGTCGAAGAAGTGCGTATTGATACGTTTGATGCCCTTGGCTTCCAGCCCAGCCGCAAGAATCACGGTCAGCCGGTGTATGCGCTGGGCAATCCGCAAAAGCCCTTCCGGCCCATGATAGACAGCGTAGAAGCCGGCGATGTTGGCCAGCAGCACCTGCGCAGTGCAGATGTTGGAGTTGGCCTTTTCCCGACGGATATGCTGCTCGCGGGTCTGCAGGGCCATGCGCAGCGCGGTGTTGCCTCGGGCATCGCGCGACACGCCAATGATACGCCCGGGCATGGCGCGCTTGAATTCGTCGCGGCAAGCAAAGTAGGCCGCGTGAGGCCCGCCGTAGCCCATGGGCACGCCGAAACGCTGGGTCGAGCCCAGCACCACGTCCGCGCCCTGTTCGCCCGGCGGTGTGAGCACCACCAGGCTGAGGATGTCGGCGGCAACGCACGCCAGCGCCTGCTGGTCATGCAGTTGCCGGATCAACGGGCGCAAGTCACGGACTTCACCCTGGGTGTCCGGGTATTGCAGCAAGGCGCCAAACACCGCGTGGTCGCCCAGGTTATCCACGGCATCGATGACCAGCTCGAACCCAAATCCTTCGGCACGCGTCTTGAGCACCGACAGTGTCTGCGGATGACAGTGTTCGTCGGCAAAAAACGCATTGCTCTTGCTCTTGGCCATGCGCTTGGCCAATGCCATGGCTTCGGCAGCGGCTGTCGCTTCATCGAGCAGCGAGGCATTGGCCAGTGGCAGGCCCGTAAGGTCGATGACCATCTGCTGGAAATTCAGCAAGGCTTCCAGGCGGCCCTGGGCTATCTCCGGCTGATAAGGGGTATAGGCCGTGTACCAGCCGGGATTCTCGAGCACATTGCGAAGGATGACCGTGGGCGGCAAGGTGCCGTGATAGCCCATGCCGATCAGGCTGGTCCACACCTGGTTCTGCTGTGCATAACCTGCAAGCTTGGTCAGCGCGGCCTGTTCATCCAGGGCGGGCGGCAAGTCCAGCGGGCGGTTGAAGCGGATGCCAGGCGGCACCGTCTGCTCGATCAGTTCGCTGCGGCTCGCAATGCCCAGCACATCGAGCATGGCCTGCTGCTCCGAGGCATCGGGCCCCAGGTGACGGCGCAGAAAAGGGTTGGGCTCTTGCAGTTGACGCAGGGGTGGCGACTGGGACATGACGACGCTCTCTTCCTGGACCAGGTCTCATGGAGACTTACAAGTCTAGGAAGGGATCGCCGTTCATGCCGGGGAAACTTACTCGCCGATCGCGGCCTTGTAGCCTGCGGCGTCCTTGAGGCTTTCAAGCTCGGCCGGGTTGCTTGGCTTGAGCTTGAAGATCCACGCGCCATACGGGTCTTCGTTCAGTTGCTCCGGGCTGTCGGCCAGGCCGTCGTTGACCGCGATCACTTCACCGCTTACCGGCGAGTAGATGTCGGAGGCAGCCTTCACCGACTCGACCACGCCGGCCGCGTCGCCAGCGGCAAACACCTTGCCGACCTCTGCCAGCTCGACGAACACCACGTCACCCAGGGCTTCCTGGGCGTGGTCGCTGATACCGACAGTCACGCTGCCATCGGCTTCCAGGCGTGCCCACTCGTGGCTTTCGGCGTAACGCAGTTCGGCGGGGATATTGCTCATCGTATTGCCCTCGATTGGGTCAGCGGTTGGCCCGCCAGAAAAATGTTCAGATCAGAATCTTGCCATGGCGCACGAAGGTCGGCTTGACCACCCGTACCGGATACCATTTGCCGCGGATTTCCACCTCGGCGCGGTCGCCGGTCGCCATTGGCACACGGGCCAGGGCAATGGACTTGCTCAGCGTAGGAGAGAAACTACCACTGGTGATCTCTCCTTCGCCAATCCCGGCAACCCGTACCACCTGATGAGCACGCAGAACACCCCGCTCTTCAAGCACCAGGCCCACCAGTTTTTCCTGTACGCCGTGCTCGATTTCCGCCAGCAGGCCGCTGCGTCCGATGAAGTCGCGGTCGGCAGGCTCCCAGGCCACGCTCCAGCCCAGATTGGAGGTCAGGGGGGTGTGGGCTTCGTCTATGTCCTGGCCGTACAGGTTCATGCCGGCTTCAAGGCGCAAGGTATCGCGGGCGCCCAGGCCACTAGGGGCGATGCCGGCTCCGACCAGGTCGTTGAAGAACGCAGGCGCCTGCTCGGCGGGCATGATGATCTCCAGGCCATCCTCACCGGTGTAGCCGGTCCGGGCGATGAACCAGTCACCGTCGGCCACGCCCTCGAAGCTGCGCAGCTCGCGCACAAGCGCAGCACGTGCCGAGCTCAGCAGTTCGGCGACCTTGTCGCGGGCATGCGGGCCCTGGACGGCAAGGATGGCCAGCTCTGGCCGTTCCCTGATGCCGACGTCGAAGCCGTCGCTATAGCCCCGTAGCCAACCGAGCACCTTGTTGCGGGTGGCGGCGTTGACCACCAGGCGGAAGCCTTCGGCACAGCGGTAGACGATCATGTCGTCCACCACGCCGCCCAGCTCGTTCAGCATGGGGCTGTAGAGCGCCTTGCCAGCGCCGTCGAGGCGCATGACATCGTTGGCCAGCAAGCGCTGCAGCCAGGACGCGGCGGCGCTGCCACCAATGTCGATGACGGTCATGTGGGAAACATCGAAGACACCGCAGTCACTGCGCACCTGATGGTGCTCCTCGACCTGCGAGCCGTAGTGCAGGGGCATGTCCCAACCGCCAAAATCGACCATCTTGGCGCCCAGCGCCAAGTGCAGGTCATACAGAGGCGTACGCTGTCCCATGGGTTTCTCCTTCCGGGCGTGGCGAAGCGGCGGCGGTCGGCAGCATGTACCGGCTACCAGGTCTTGTAGGACCCGCCGCAGCGAATGCCGCGCATTGTAGCCGCAAGGGCGCGGACTGGCATCCTCACTGAATGTGACCGGGACGCCGCGCTGAACGGCGAATCAGCCCGATGACTGGCAGCAGGCCGACGAGCACCAGTGTCAGGGCTGGCAGCGAGGCCCGTGACCACTCCCCTTCACTGGTCATCTCGAACACCCGCACGGCCAGGGTTTCCCAGCCAAACGGGCGCATGAGCAGGGTGGCGGGCATTTCCTTGAGCACATCGACGAACACCAGCAGTCCGGCACTCAGCGCGCCCGGCACCAGCAACGGCAGATATACCTTGAAAAACAACCGTAGGCCGCTGACGCCAAGGCTGCGGGACGCCTCGGGCAATGACGGCCGGATACGCTCGAGGCTGCTCTCCAGGGGACCGTAGGCCACGGCGATGAAGCGCACCAGGTACGCCAGCAGCAAGGCCGCCAGGCTTCCCAGCAGCAGCGGCCTGCCCGCGCCGCCGAGCCAGGCCGACAGCGGCACCACCAGCTGATTATCAAGGTAACTGAACGCCAGCATGATAGACACGGCCAGCACCGAGCCTGGCAGCGCATACCCGAGGTTGGCGAGGCCCACGCCAGCGCGGATACCCTGGGTTGGCGCCTGGCGCCGGGCGAAGGCCAGCAGCAATGCGACGCTCACGGTGATCAGTGCGGCCATGGCGCCCAGGTAGAGCGTGTGCAGGATCAGGCCGGCATAGCGCTCGTCCAGGTCAAAGCGCCCGCGTTTCCAGAACCACACCAGCAACTGCAGCATGGGGATCACGAACGCGCAGGCGAACACCAGCAGGCACCAGGCACTGGCCGCGAAGGCCTTGATCCCGCGCAGGTGGTACAACGCCTTGCCCCGCGGACGCTCATGGCCGGTACGGGTCGCGCCGCGGGCCCGCCGCTCTCCGTAGAGCACCAGCATCACCACCAGCAGCAGCAGGCTGGCCAGCTGGGCCGCGCTGGACAGGCTGAAAAAGCCGTACCAGGTCTTGTAGATGGCGGTGGTGAAGGTGTCGAAGTTGAACACCGCCACCGCGCCGAAGTCGGCCAGGGTTTCCATCAGCGCCAGAGCGATGCCTGCCCCAATGGCCGGGCGCGCCATGGGCAGCGCTACCCGCCAGAACGCCTGCAGCGGCGACAGGCCGAGCACCCGCGCCGCCTCCATCAGGCCCTTGCCCTGGGCCAGGAATGCGGTGCGTGCGAGCAGGTAGACGTAGGGATAGAAGACCAGCACCAGTACCGTGATCACTCCGCCGGTGGAGCGCACGCGCGGCAGGCGCATGGGACCGAACACCTCGCGCAGCGCGCTCTGGACGGGGCCGGCGAAGTCCAGCAGGCCGACGAAGACAAACGCCAGCACATAGGCCGGGATGGCGAATGGCAGCATCAATGCCCAGTCGAGCCACCGCCGGCCCGGAAACTCGCACAGGCTGGTGAGCCAGGCCAGACTCACACCCAGTACCGTCACCCCGACACCGACACCCAGCACCAGGGTCAGGGTATTGCCGAGCAGCCTGCTCATCTGGGTTTCGAGCAGGTGCGACCAGATCTGCATGTCGATTGACTGCCACGAGAGCAGCAGGACGCTCAGGGGCAGTAGCACCAGGGCGGCAATGAACAGTACCGGGGGGTACCAATGGCGGGGGTGTGACAAGAGATCATCTCGATGTGGTGCGGTGGTTGGTGCAAACGCGATGCGATCCTGTGGGAGCGGGCTGCTCCCACAGTGGGTAGATCCAGCCTCAATTCCAGCCGGCGCGATCCATCAGGCGGATCGCTTCGGCCTGGCGCTTGCCGGCCACTTCCACCGGGATGCTGTCAGCCTTGAACTCACCCCATGCCGCAACCTCAGCCGAGGGCTTCACCTTCGGGTTGGCCGGGAATTCCTGGTTGATGTCGGCAAACAGTTTCTGCGCTTCTTCGCTGGTCATCCACTCGACCAGCCTGGTTGCAGCCTCGGCGTGCGGCGCGTGCTTGGTCAGGCCGATGCCCGACAAATTGACATGCACGCCACGATCACCCTGGTTCGGCCAGAACAGCTTGATCGGCAGCTTGGGCTGCTCCTTGTGCAGGCGGCCGTAGTAGTAGCTGTTGACGATGCCCACGTCGCACTGCCCGGCCTCGATGGCCTGCAGCACTGCAATGTCGTCGGAGAACACGTCGGTGGACAGGTTGTTGACCCAGCCCTTGATGATCTCTTCGGTCTTCTGCTCGCCATGGGTCTCGATCAGGGTAGCGGTCAGCGACTGGTTGTAGACCTTCTTGGCAGTGCGCAGGCACAGGCGGCCTTCCCACTGTTCGTCGGCCAGCGCCTCGTAGGTACTCAACTCTTCGGGCTTCACCCGGTCGCTTGCGTAGGCAATGGTCCGCGCCCGCAGGCTCAGCCCGGTCCACTCGTGGCTCGAGGAACGGTACTGCGGCGGGATGTTCTGGTCGATGATGGCCGACTTGATCGGCTGCAGGATACCCATGTGCTCGGCCTGCCAGAGGTTGCCGGCATCGACGGTCAGCAACAGGTCGGCCGTCGCGTTCTGGCCTTCGGCCTTGATGCGCTGCATCAGCGGCGCTTCCTTGTCGGTGATGAACTGGATTTTCACGCCGGTCTTGGCGGTGTAGGCGTCGAACACCGGCTTGATCAGCTCGTCGATGCGCGAGGAATACACCACGACTTCGTCCGCCGCCTGGGCGGCCGTGCCGACCAGGGTCAGGGCCAGGGCGGCCAGTAGGTGCTTGCGTGACGACATGCTGCAGTCCTCGAAAGATTCGGAAGGGGCCAAATGGTAGTGAATCACATTTGCCATCTCAAACCGATCATGGCCTGCAGAGGTTACCGGATGTTGCAGCTAGCCTCAGGCACGCGCCAGTTCAGGCAGATCGCCGGACAGGCCCAGCGCCTGGCGCACGAACAGCGCCTTGGCCTCAGGCATCCGCTCGACCAGCTTGAGGCCGCTGTTGCGCAGCCAGCGCAGCGGCAGCGGATCGGCCTGGAACAACCGCTCGAAGCTTTCCATGGCGGCCATCAGGGCTAGGTTGTGCGGCATCCGCCTGCGCTCGTAGCGGCTCAGCACACGCTCGTCGGCCAGGCGCTCGCCACGGTCGCAGGCATGCTGCAGCTCTTCGGCGAGCACTGCGGCGTCGAGAAAGCCCAGGTTGACGCCTTGGCCTGCCAGCGGATGGATGGTGTGCGCCGCGTCACCGATCAGCGCCAGGCCTTCGGCCACATAGCGCTTGGCATGGCGCTGGCGCAGCGGCACGCAGACGCGCGGGTCGGCCTGCAGCACGGTTCCCAGGCGCCCTTCGAACGCGCGTTCCAGCGCAAGACAGAAGGCCTGGTCGTCCATCCCCATGGCTTTTTCGGCCTGCTCCGGAGTCGTCGACCAGACGATCGAGCACCAGTCTTGCCGACCGTCGCGCAGCAGCGGGAGGAAGGCCAGCGGGCCGTGGTCGGTGAAGCGCTGCCAGGCCGTGGCCTGGTGCGGCTGGCTGCAGCGCACGCTGGTGACGATAGCGTTGTGCAGGTAGTCCCATTCACGCGTCTCGCAACCGGTCAGGCGGCGGACGGCGGATTGAGCTCCGTCGGCGGCAATTACCAATGGCGCACGCAGGCGGCGGCCATCGGCGAGGGTGAGCAACCATTCATCACCCGAGCGTCGCATCTGTTCAAGCCGGGCATTGGCCAGAAGGCCAACATCGCTGTCGTGCAAGCGCTCCAGCAAACTGTCCTGGATTACCCGGTTCTCGACGATATGGCCAAGCACCCGGGCGTGCACACTGGCTGCCGAGAAGTGGATCTGGCCGGTACCGCTGCCGTCCCAGACGCGCATGTCCGAATAGGGGCTCAGGCGCCGCTGGCTGATGCCCTGCCACGCGCCAAGCCGATCGAGGATCCGCTGGCTGGCGGACGACAGCGCGCTGACCCGCGGTTCGAACGGCGCTTCGGGATCGTGTGGCCTGACAGTCATCGGTCCACCGTCGAGCAACAGGATCTCCAGGCCACTGTGATGCAGGGCCAGGGCCAGGGCGCTGCCGACCATTCCGGCACCGACAATCAGTACATCTGCGCGCATTTCCATGCCTTAGGAGTGCCTCGTTCGCGGATCGACCCGCGCGTTGGGAGATTCATCGACTTGTGGATCGGGGCGAGTACCGAGCCCCATGGCCTGACGAGCGAACCAGCGCTTGGCCGGCGGCAGCAGATCCAGCCCCAGCAAGCCGAGGTTGCGCCCCGCGGCCAGCAGGGGATGGCCTGTGCCGAACAGACGGGTGACCTGGTCGGAAAAGCCGATGGTCATGGCCTGGTCGAGACGCTGACGCTGCTGATAGGCCTGCAAGGTTGTCAGGTCTCCGGGCTTCTGGGGGCCGGCAAGCAAGGCTTCGGCCAGCGACTGCACATCACGCAGCGACAGGTTGAAGCCCTGCCCGGCGATCGGGTGCAGGCTGTGCGCGGCATTGCCCAGCACCACCAGATTCGCACGCACCTGCTCCTGGGATTCGATCAAGGACAACGGATACAGGTGCCGCACACCCACCTGGCGCAGGGCGCCCAGGCGGTAGCCGAACACACCTTGCAGCTCTTTCAGGAAACTGCGTTCATCCAGCTCGACCAGGCGCTTGGCGTCCATCCCCTGACGGGTCCAGACCAACGCGCAACGGTTGTCGGGCAGCGGCAGCAAGGCCATGGGGCCGTCTTCGGTGAAGCGTTCGAAGGCCTGGCCGCCGTGGGCTTCGCCCGGAGTTATGTTGGCGATCACCGCGCTCTGGTCGTACGGGCGTTGGCGCACGTGGATACCCAACTGCTCGCGCAGGCCCGAACGGCCCCCATCGGCCAGCACCGCCAGGTCGCATTCGACGAGCGTGTCGTCGTCGAGCTGCAAGCGATAGCCTCCGGCCACGGCCTGCATGGCCCTGACCTCGGCCGGGCAGCGCCAGCTCACGACGTCGGCGTCCAGGTGCTGCCACAGGCACTGGCCAAGCCAAGCATTCTCGACGACATAGCCCAGTGCCGGCACGCCTTCTTCAAGGGCCTCCAGGCGAGTCGCGCCGAAGCGGCCGCGGTCGGACACCTGGATCTGACTGATCGGCGCGGCGCGGTGGCTGATCGCCTGCCAGACATCCAGTTGTTCGTAGATCTGGCGGGTACCGAACGACAGTGCCGAAGAGCGCGCGTCATAGCTTGGCTGAAAACTGTCACCCGGAGCGAAGGGCTCGATCAGCAGGATCTTCCAGCCACGCGCCTTGGCGCCAGCCTGCAGCGCCAGCGCAAGGCTGGCACCGACCAGGCCGCCGCCGATGATCGCCAGGTTGACCCGGCTCATGCAGCCTCACTGCGCGCAGCGGCCATCAGTGCCTCGATCTCGGGGATGGTCCGGGGGACGCCCGTGGTGAGGATTTCACACCCTTGCCGGGTCACCACCACGTCGTCCTCGATGCGTATGCCGATGCCGCGCCACTTCTTCGCAACGCTCTGGTTATCCGCGCCTATGTAGATGCCCGGCTCGACGGTCAGTGCCATGCCCGGTTCGAGCTCGCGCCACTGGCCATCTACCTTGTAATCGCCCACGTCATGCACATCCATGCCCAGCCAGTGCCCGGCGCGGTGCATGTAGAAGGCACGATGCGCCTCGCTGTCGATCAGCGCCTGTACATCGCCCTTGAGCAGGCCGAGCTCCACCAGCCCTTCGGTGATCACCTGCACCGTCGCCTCATGGGCGTGGTTCCAGTGCTTGCCCGGCGCAATGGCCGCGAACGCTGCCTCCTGGGCCTTGAGCACCAGCTCGTAGATGGCCTTCTGCTCGGGCGAGAAACGGCCGCTGACCGGGAAGGTGCGGGTGATGTCGCTGGCGTAGCAGTCGATCTCGCACCCAGCGTCGATCAGTACCAGGTCGCCGTCCTTGAGCAGGGCGTCGTTCTGCTGGTAATGCAGGATGCAGCCGTTGCGCCCGGCGGCGACGATAGAGCCGTAGGCCGGCATGCGCGCCCCGCCCTTGCGGAACTCGTAGTCGAGCTCGGCTTCCAGGCTGTACTCGCGCAAGCCCGGACGGCACGCCTGCATGGCCCGTACATGGGCTCGCGACGAAATCGCCGCAGCCTCGCGCATCACTTTGACTTCCGCTGCCGACTTGTACAGACGCATGTCGTGCAGCAGGTGATCCAGGGCAACGAATTCTTTCGGCGGCTGGGCACCGAGGCGGGCCTTGGAGCGGATCACGTTGATCCAGTCCATGAGGTGGCGATCGAACTCGGGGTTGCTGCCCATGGCCGAGTAGACCCGCTCGCGGCCTTCGATCAGGCCCGGCAGGATCTCGTCGATGTCGGTGATGGGAAAGGCATCGTCGGCACCAAATTCACGGATCGCGCCTTCCTGTCCTGCCCGCAGGCCATCCCACTGCTCGCGCTCGGGATTGCGCTCGCGGCAGAACAGCACGTATTCGCCATGCTCGCGCCCTGGTATCAGGGCGATCACCGCTTCGGGCTCCGGGAAGCCGCTCAGGTACTGGAAATCGCTGTCCTGGCGGTACACGTGCTCGACATCGCGGTTGCGGATGGCGATGGCAGCGGCTGGCAGGATGGCGATGCTGTTGGGGACCATCTGCTCCATCAGCGCCTTGCGCCGACGGGTGTATTCCGCCTTGGGTATGTGGCTCATGGGCAAAGGGACCCCTGTCTGTCAGTGCAGCGATGGCTTGGCCGCAGGCTCGACCGGTTTGGCAAGCTCGGTGAACAGCAGCAGGGGCGCCACGCGCAGGTATTCCATGACTTCCATGTAGTCGCTTTCGCCGTCCTCGGACTCTTCGAGAGCGTCCTGGACCTGCGAGATGGCTACCAGGTCCTGCAGTACTTCCTTGGCCTCGGTGCTCAGCTCCAGGCCACCGGCGTTCTGGCCAAAACCTGCCAGGAAGCCCTGGCACCACTGGCCAAGCGCGACGGCGCGTTCGGTCAGCGCGGTTTCATCGCCCGGCAGCAGCAGGACGATCGTCACGTCCTCGCCAGTAAGCTCGCCCTTGACCATTTCCTGCAGGCCAATCAGCGCATTGCGAACGTTATCCACAGGCTCGACTTCGAGCAGCTGGGCGGCATCGGCCAGCCAGGCGTCGGCGTCGAACCCGGCGCCGGTGCAGCAACGGCCAAGCAGCAGGCCGTGGAGCTCGGCTGGGGAGACAGGATGGCCATTGCTCGAGAGCAGGGTGGCAAAGGCGGTGTACGGGGAATTGGTATTAGGCATGGTTAACTAGGCGCCAGGCGGCGCAATGACTAGAATGAAGGCCTTGTATCCTAGCACCGGCAGGCGCGCCAAGACCATCGGCACTGGCCGTTGCAGGCTCAGACGGGGCATGATCGCCCGGCAATCACGTCAGTCCGTATCGAGTGCCACTGAATCGAGTGCAACCCATGCAAGAAAATGACCTGCAAGCGCTGATGAGCCGGTTCGAATTGCTGATCGAGCGAGTCGAGCAACTTAAGCGGCAAAATGCACTCCTAGTACGTCAGGACAGATCCTGGCGTGAGGAACGCGCCCACCTCATCGAAAAGAACGAGATCGCCCGACGCAAGGTCGAGTCGATGATTTTGCGCCTCAAGGCCCTGGAGCAAGACTCATGAGTTCAAGCAATAGCGTCACCGTCCAGATCCTCGACAAGGAATACTCGATCATCTGTCCGCCCGAAGAGCGCAGCAACCTGGTCAGCGCCGCCCGCTACCTGGACGGCAAGATGCGCGAGATCCGCAGCAGCGGCAAGGTGATCGGCGCCGACCGCATTGCGGTGATGGCAGCGCTGAACATCACTCACGACCTCTTGCATAACCAGGATCGCCCGGATGTACAGGCCAGCGGGACCACGCGCGAACAGGTGCGCGACCTGCTAGATCGGGTCGATCAGGCATTGGTCGACGAGACGGATTCAAAAATCGGTTGAGCATGGGTATACTGGCGCCACTCCCTGGAGTGCGCGCCAGTCGGTCATGTCCCTGAGCCGATACGCACAACCACGGGGGTTGCACGCTGGGGCCGGTGTGCATGTCCGCCCGACGGAAAGCCTTAACGCCCCCTGCAATCTCCACCTTGAACTTTCGGGTTCAAGGGCTACACCGACAGCGGTACGTCGGGGAGCCTGAATTCTTTTCCTGCCCGCCCTCCCCGGCGGGCATTTGCTTTGCCGTGGACCGCGGCGAGGCACACCTGGGACCGCCTGTGCCATGACCGACACCGCGCCGCTCACCCGCCCCCAGCTTCGCCGCCTGCTGCGCAATGCCCGCCGAGCCCTCACGCCGGCCGAGCAGCGCCAGGCCGCCTGCGGACTCTATCGCCAGCTGGCCCAGCATCCACTGTTTCGCAGGGCCCGCCATATTGCCCTGTACCTGCCCAACGACAGCGAAATCGACCCTCGCCTCTTGCTGCGCGAAGCGCAACGCCGGGGCAAGCGTACGTATCTGCCGGTGCTGCACGCCTGGCCACGTACGCGCATGGCGTTTCAGCGTTTCGAGCAGGGCGAGACGCTGCGCCGCAATCGCTTTCGCATTCCCGAGCCTGTGATCAACCGCAAGCGGCAACGCCCGGTATGGTCGCTGGACCTGATCCTGCTGCCGCTGGTGGGATTCGATGAAGCGGGGGGACGGCTTGGCATGGGCGGCGGCTTCTATGATCGCAGCCTGGCCTATCAATCGCGCCGCAAGGCCTGGAAGAAACCACTCCTGTTGGGGCTGGCCCATGAATGCCAGAAGGTCGAGCGGCTGGCCCAGGCCAGCTGGGATGTACCGTTGCGCGGGACGGTCTCGGACCGTGGCTGGTACCTGGCGCCGGACTGAAAGGCGCCAGTATGGCGGTCAGCGTTTCTGCTGCACAGGCTGGATTTGAGTCTGATAGGACTCGTCGACCTTGCGCTCGAGCAAGCTCTGCGCGTAGCCCGTGGTGACGACACCCAATCCAAAAATGAAGACCAGGATCCAGAGCACGTCCGGTTTGCGATTCATCTATTGCCCTCCTCGGGCACACTGATTACGCCGACAGCCATCCCTCGCTGGGATCGCGGCAACGTCTAGCCTTGAAAATCGGCGCATTCTCCGACAACACGAGTCGACACGCAAACGATGACGTCAACCGACCGTCGGTTTCGTGCAACCATTTATTACAGCATCTGTCAGGAGCAGCACCTATGGCCTATTGGCTGATGAAATCCGAGCCGGACGAGCTCTCCATCAAAGCCTTGGCGCGTCTGGGCCAGACGCGTTGGGATGGGGTACGTAACTACCAGGCGCGTAACTTCCTGAGGGCTATGAGCTTAGGTGACGAATTCTTTTTTTACCACTCCAGCTGTCCGCAACCGGGCATAGCCGGGGTTGCGCGCGTCACCGCAGCGGCCTATCCCGACCCGACCGCGCTCGATCCTGAGAGCCCTTACTTCGATGCCAAGGCCACCCCGGAGAAGAATCCGTGGAGTGCAGTGGATGTGAGCCATGTGTGCACGTTCGGGCGGGTGCTGGAGCTGGGTTATCTGAAGCAGCAACATACGCTCGCCGAGTTGCCGCTGGTGCAGAAAGGCAGCCGGTTGTCGGTCATGCCGGTGACGGCGGAGCAATGGGAAGCGATCAGGGCCTTGGCTGGATAGCCCTCGGGCCACCTGACCCCAACCCGCCCCCGTGGATCACTGCACTATCAAATTGTTGAACAACAGATCCTCGACGATCGGCTTGCCTTCCTCGGCTTCGAGCACCTGCTGGACCTGCTTCAACGCTTCCTGGCGCAGCTTTTCCTTGGCCTCGACGTTGCCCATGCTTTCCAGGGTCTGCTGGGTGAACAGCGCGACCAGCTGGTTGCGGATCAGCGGCTCGTGATGCTTGACCGCAGCAGCGGCGGCATCGCCGGTCACGCGCAGGGCAACGTCGGCCTTGTAGACGCGCAGCTTGGGGCCGCCGTCGAGGGCATAGTTGCCGACAAGGGGTGGGCTCAGGGATATGTAGGCTACCTTGGGCTCCCCTTCCTTGGCTTCCTCGGCGGCCAGGGCCGTCACTGGCAACATCAGCGCCAGTACCATCAAGATCCACGCTTTCACGAATTCGCTCCTCTTACAGTTGGCGCCAGCATCCCCAGCGCAGGGGGGCAAACCCAAGCGCGGGCCATGACGGCCTATCAGGGCGGACGATGCTCGTTGACCGGCACCTGCCCCACCTACACTTATCGGCCACCACACGCAAAGGAGTAGCCCCGATGAAAGCTGTGTTGTGGCGTAGGAGCGGCCTTGTGCCGGGGCGCTCCTACACAGATCAGCCGCGCGGCGCGTAGGCGAACACGTCGGCGCGCATCTGGTGCGCATCCATGCCCGACTCGACCAGGGCGTCGAGTGTGGCGTAGACCATGTTCGGCGAGCCGCTGGCATACACATGCACGCTGTTGAGATCAGCGATGTCTTCACATACCGCCTCATGAAGCATCCCGCACCGCCCTTCCCAGCCGCAGAGATCACTGACCACCTGGTGCAGGAAGAGATTCGGCAGGCGCTGCCACTCGGCCCAATGCTCGATCTGGTAGAAATCCTCTGGCCGGCGCACGCCCCAGTACAGATGCACCGGGTATTTGAAGCCCTGGTCGCGGCAATGCTCGACCAGGCTGTGCATCTGGCCCATGCCCGTACCGGCCGCAATCAGCACCAGCGGTCCTTCCGGCAACTCGGCCAGGTGCGCGTCGCCGAACGGCAGCTCGATCCGGGCCATCTGGTTACGCTGCAGTTGGGCGATCAGCTCGCGTGCGCTGTTTTCGCGGGCCAGCACATGCAGCTCGATATCACGCCCGGCATGGGGCGCAGAAGCGATTGAAAAGGCGGCCTTGTCGGCGCCTTCGCGCTCGATCATCAGGTACTGTCCCGCGTGGTAGCGCGGCAATTTGCCCGCCGGCGCACGCAGGCGCACGCGCCAGACATCGCCACCTACCTCGACGCACTCGTCCAGGACGCATGCGAGCTTGCGCACCGGCAGCTCGCCCAGGGCCAGCACGCCATCCCACAGGAGCACGCAGTCTTCCAGCGGTTCGGCGATACAGGTGAACAGCTCACCGTGATCGCGGACCTCGCCGTTCTGGCACACGCGGCCTTCGACCAGCAACGCCGCGCACACATGACAATTACCGTTGCGGCAGCTTTGCGGACATTCATAGCCCAGTCGCCGCGCCGCATCCAGAATCCGTTCTCCGGGTTCGACGGCGAGTACCGCCCCGGACGGCTGCAAGGTTACCTGCATCAATCTATTCCCAACTGATCCCACAACTCATCGATACGCCGGGTCACGGCATCGTCCTTGACGATGGCTCGCCCCCATTCGCGTGAGGTTTCGCCCGGCCACTTGTTGGTCGCATCCAGGCCCATCTTCGACCCCAGCCCCGACACCGGCGACGCGAAGTCGAGATAGTCGATCGGGGTGTTGTCGATCATCACCGTATCACGCTTGGGGTCCATGCGCGTGGTGATGGCCCAGATCACGTCATTCCAGTCACGGGCATTGATGTCATCGTCGGTGACGATAACAAACTTGGTGTACATGAACTGTCGCAGGAACGACCACACGCCCAGCATGACCCGCTTGGCGTGGCCGGGATACTGCTTCTTGATGGTCACCACCGCCATGCGGTACGAGCAGCCCTCGGGCGGCAGGTAGAAATCGATGATCTCGGGAAACTGCTTCTGCAGGATCGGCACGAACACCTCGTTCAGCGCCACGCCCAGGATCGCCGGCTCATCCGGTGGCCGGCCGGTGTAGGTGCTGTGATAGATCGGGTTGCGCCGGTGGGTGATGCGCTCGACGGTGAACACCGGGAAGCTGTCCACTTCGTTGTAGTAACCTGTGTGATCGCCGTAAGGGCCTTCGGGGGCCATCTCGCCAGGATGGATCACGCCTTCGAGAATGATTTCCGCGGTGGCCGGCACCTGCAAATCGCTGCCCCGGCACTTGACCAGCTCAGTGCGGTTACCGCGGAGCAGGCCCGCGAAGGCATATTCGGACAGCGAGTCTGGCACTGGAGTGACCGCGCCCAGGATGGTCGCCGGGTCCGCGCCCAGGGCAACCGCCACCGGGAACGGCTGCTCTGGGTGCTTCTCACACCACTCACGGTAATCCAGCGCCCCGCCGCGATGGCTGAGCCAGCGCATGATGACCTTGTTGCGGCCGATCACCTGCTGGCGGTAGATGCCGAGGTTCTGGCGCTCCTTGTTGGGGCCCCGCGTGACGGTCAGACCCCAGGTGATCAGCGGCGCGACGTCGCCCGGCCAGCAATGCTGGACCGGCAGCAGGCCAAGGTCGACATCTTCACCTTCGATGACCACCTCATGACAGGCGGCGTCCTTCACCACCTTGGGCGCCATCGATATGACTTTCTTGAAGATCGGCAGCTTCGACCAGGCGTCCTTCAGCCCCTTGGGCGGCTCGGGCTCCTTGAGGAAAGCCAACAGCTTGCCGATCTCACGCAGTTCGCTGACCGATTCGGCGCCCATGCCCATGGCCACGCGCTCGGGAGTACCGAACAGGTTGCCCAGCACCGGGATATCGAACCCGGTGGGCTTTTCGAACAAGAGCGCCGGGCCCTTGGCCCGCAGGGTGCGGTCGCAGACTTCGGTCATTTCCAGGACAGGGGAAATCGGAACCTGGATGCGCTTGAGTTCGCCGCGCTGTTCCAGGCCGCGGATAAAATCGCGCAAATCGCGATACTGCATGCGTGAGCCTCGTATTGGCCGTATCGATCGGGCTGCAGAGTTTAGCGCCGAACTGTAGGAAATTGGCAAAGTCCAGACAGCAAAAAGCCGGGTCGCCCCGGCCTTTGCGTACAACGTGACCTTACTTGCGCTTCATCGACAAGAAGAACTCGTCGTTGGTCTTGGTCTGCTTCAACTTGTCGACCAGGAACTCGATGGCGGCGATCTCGTCCATCGGGTGCAGCAGCTTGCGTAGAATCCACATGCGCTGCAGTTCGTCGTCGGCCGTCAGCAACTCTTCGCGGCGGGTACCGGAGCGGTTGATGTTGATGGCAGGGAACACACGCTTTTCCGCAATGCGGCGGTCCAGCGGCAGTTCCATGTTGCCCGTGCCCTTGAACTCTTCGTAGATCACTTCGTCCATCTTCGAGCCGGTTTCGACCAGCGCGGTGGCGATGATGGTCAGCGAACCGCCTTCCTCGATGTTACGCGCGGCACCGAAGAAGCGCTTCGGTTTCTCGAGAGCATGGGCGTCGACACCGCCGGTGAGTACCTTGCCGGAGCTCGGGATCACGGTGTTGTAGGCGCGGGCCAGACGGGTGATCGAGTCGAGCAGGATGACCACGTCCTTCTTGTGCTCGACCAGGCGCTTGGCCTTCTCGATGACCATTTCGGCCACTTGCACGTGACGGGTCGGCGGCTCGTCGAAAGTCGAGGCGACCACTTCGCCGCGCACGGTGCGCTGCATCTCGGTCACTTCTTCCGGGCGCTCGTCGATCAGCAGGACGATCAGGTGGCACTCGGGATTGTTACGGGTGATGTTGGCCGCGATGTTCTGCAGCATGATGGTCTTGCCCGCTTTCGGCGGGGCGACGATCAGGCCGCGCTGGCCCTTGCCGATCGGGGCACACAGGTCGATCACACGACCGGTGAGGTCTTCGGTGGAACCGTTGCCGGCTTCCATCTTCAGGCGCTTGTTCGGGAACAGCGGCGTGAGGTTTTCGAAGAGGATCTTGTTCTTCGCGTTTTCCGGACGGTCGAAGTTGATGGTGTCGACCTTGAGCAGCGCGAAGTAACGCTCGCCTTCCTTCGGAGGGCGGATCTTGCCGACGATGGTGTCGCCGGTGCGCAGGTTGAAGCGACGGATCTGGCTTGGAGAGACGTAGATATCGTCAGGGCCGGCCAGGTACGAGGCATCGGCGGAGCGCAGGAAACCGAAACCGTCCTGGAGAATCTCCAGCACGCCGTCACCGGAGATCTCCTCGCCGCTTTTGGCATGCTTTTTCAACAGGGAGAAAATCACATCTTGCTTGCGCGAACGGGCCATATTTTCTATGCCCATCTGTTCGGCCATTTCGAGCAGATCGGTAATCGGCTTTTGCTTGAGTTCAGTTAGGTTCATATGGGAAGTGACGTAATCATGTAAGAAGGGAGAATTAAGCTTCTGGCTTAATGAAGCCGCGCCGCAGAGAAGGCGAAAGGATCGCGTGCTGATTCTAATTGGGGGTGCGTCGGCGACGGCGTGCAGGGGGCACTGGAGAAGCAGTGCGAGGCCGAATGTAACACCTGCTTTTTCCGGCGTCTAGTCACCGGATAAAGAAAAGCCCCGGCGAATGCGGGGCTTTTTTTGCTCAGATATTGGCGTCCAGGAAGGCCGCCAACTGAGACTTGGACAGTGCGCCGACCTTGGTGGCCTCGACGTTGCCGTTCTTGAACAGCATCAGCGTCGGGATGCCACGCACGCCGTGCTTGGCCGGGGTTTCCTGGTTCTCGTCGATGTTCAGCTTGGCGACGGTCAGTTTACCCTGGTAGGTAGCGGCGATATCGTCCAGTACTGGCGCGATCATCTTGCAAGGGCCGCACCATTCAGCCCAGTAGTCGACCAGTACCGGGCCTTCGGCCTTCAGTACGTCGGCTTCGAAGCTGGCGTCGGTGACGTGTTTGATAAGATCGCTGCTCATGGAAGTCTCCAGGTCGTAAGCAAAAAAACGTTGCCCATCATAGCTGCACCCGCGTCCTACAGGAAGTCAGGACCGATTGAGTGTAACTATAGTTGTGCGTGAGGTTCCAAATCGATGCTGTCACAGGAAAGTGACAGGCTTGTCCGCCACTTGCCCTTGATCAAGCCATGTGATGCTGTGCGTTGGCGCGCGCAGTGGAACATGGCAGGATTGCCGGGTAATCGACCGAGAACACCGAGATCATGCCGCATACCTCCGCGAAGAACCTGTCCCTGATCGCAGCCATCGACCTTGGCTCCAACAGCTTCCACATGGTGGTGGCCAAGGCCCATCACACCGAGATACGCATCCTCGAGCGGCTGGGGGAAAAGGTTCAGCTGGCCGCCGGCATCAACGAAGACCGCCTGCTCAGCGAAGATTCCATGCAGCGGGGCCTGGACTGCCTCAAGCGCTTCGCCCAGCTGATCAACGGCATGCCCCCTGGGTCGGTGCGCATCGTCGGCACCAATGCCCTGCGTGAGGCGCGCAACCGTGGCGAGTTCATCCGTCGTGCCGAGGCCATCCTCGGCCATCCAGTGGAGGTCATTTCCGGTCGCGAGGAAGCCCGCCTGATCTACCTGGGGGTGTCCCATACCCTGGCGGACACCCCTGGCAAACGCCTGGTGGCTGACATCGGAGGCGGGAGTACCGAATTCATCATTGGCCAGCGCTTCGAGCCCTTGTTGCGCGAGAGCCTGCAGATGGGCTGCGTGAGCTACACCCAGCGTTATTTCCGCGACGGCAAGATCACGCCGGCGCGCTATGCCCAGGCCTACACCGCTGCACGTCTTGAGCTGATGAGCATCGAGAACGCGCTGCACCGCCTGGGCTGGGACGAGGCCATCGGTTCGTCCGGCACTATCCGGGCCATTGGCCAGGCGCTGAAATCCGGCGGCATGGGCAATGGCGAAGTCAACGCCGAGGGCCTGGCCTGGCTCAAGCGCAAGTTGTTCAAGCTTGGCGAGACCGACAAGATCGACTTCGACGGCGTCAAGCCAGACCGCCGCGCCATCTTCCCTGCGGGTCTGGCGATTCTGGAGGCGATTTTCGACGCGCTGGAGCCGGCTCGCATGGACCACTGCGACGGCGCGCTTCGCGAAGGCGTGTTGTACGACCTGCTGGGCCGCCATCACCACGAAGACGTGCGCGAGCGCACACTCTCCTCGCTGATGGAACGCTACCATGTCGACCAGGGCCAGGCGGCCCGTGTCGAACGCAAGGCGCTGCACGCCTTCGACCAGGTAGCCAAGGACTGGGGGCTCGAGGAAGGTATCTGGCGCGAGTTGCTGGGCTGGGCCGCCAAGGTGCATGAAGTGGGCCTGGACATCGCCCACTATCACTACCACAAGCATGGCGCCTACCTGATCGAGCACTCCGACCTGTCGGGCTTCTCCCGTGAAGACCAGCTGATGCTGGCGCTTCTGGTGCGCGGCCACCGGCGCAACATTCCCAAGGACAAGTTCGCCGACTTCGGCAAGGACGGGGTCAAGCTGATCCGCCTGTGCGTGCTGCTGCGCTTCGCGATCCTGTTCCACCACATCCGTGGCACCCAGGAGATGCCCGCGGTCGTGCTGCATGCCGCGGATGGCAGCCTGGACGTGGAATTCCCCTCGGGCTGGCTGGAACAGAACCAGCTGACCCAGGCCGACTTCGCCATCGAGGCAGAGTGGCTGGCCCGGGTCGGCTTCGTCCTCAGCGTACGCTGAGCACCGGATTGCTCAGGCGCTCGAGCAGAGTGGCCTGGGCACTGCGCGGGTTCTGGTTGCCGGTCGGCGTGCTGCGCACGTAGCGGCCGTCCGCCTGCAGGATCCAGGCATGGGTATTGTCGGTCAGGTAGCTTTCCAGCTCCTTCTTGACCCGCAGCAGCAGCTTCTTGCCATCGACCGGGAAGCAGGTCTCGACACGCTTGTCGAGATTGCGCTCCATCCAGTCGGCACTCGACAGGTAGATCTGTTCTTCCCCGCCATTGAGGAAGTAGAACGCCCGGGTGTGTTCCAGGAAGCGGCCGATGATCGAACGCACGTGGATGTTGTGCGATACCCCCGCAATACCCGGCCGCAGGCAGCACATGCCGCGCACGATCAGGTCGATGCGCACGCCTGACTGGCTGGCCTTGTACAACGCGCGGATGATCTTGGCATCGGTCAGCGAGTTGAACTTGGCAATGATGTGGGCTGGCTTGCCGTCCAGCGCGAACTGGGTCTCCCGGGCGATCATGTCGAGCATGCCCTTCTTCAGGGTGAACGGCGCATGCAGCAGCTTCTTCATGCGCAGCGTCTTGCCCATGCCGATCAGCTGGCTGAACAGCTTGCCAACGTCTTCACAAAGCGCGTCGTCGGACGTCAGCAGGCTGTAGTCGGTGTACAGGCGCGCGTTGCCGGCATGGTAGTTACCGGTGCCAACGTGCGCGTAGCGAACGATCTCCCCGGCCTCGCGACGCAGGATCAGCATCATCTTGGCGTGTGTCTTGAAGCCCACCACCCCGTAGATCACCACCGCGCCTGCCGCTTGCAGGCGGCTGGCCATCTGCAGGTTGGACTCTTCATCGAAGCGCGCGCGCAGCTCGATCACCGCGGTGACCTCCTTGCCGTTACGCGCGGCGTCGACCAGGGCGTCGACGATCTCCGAGTTGGCACCGCTGCGGTACAGGGTCTGGCGTACCGCAAGCACGTGCGGGTCCTTGGCGGCCTGGCGCAGCAGGTCGACCACCGGGGTGAACGACTCGAAGGGGTGCATGAGCAGGATGTCCTGCTTGCTCACCACGCTGAAGATGTTGTCGGCGTTCTGCAGCAGCTTGGGAATGTGCGGGGTGAACGGGGTGTATTGCAGCTCCGGGTGGCTGTCCAGGCTTGTAATGCTGAACAGCCGGGTCAGGTTGACCGGACCTTTCACCTGGTAGAGTTCGCTTTCGCTCAGGTTGAACTGCTTGAGCAGGTAGTCAGAGAGCTGTTTCGGGCAGGTGTCGGCCACTTCCAGACGTACCGCATCGCCATAGCGCCGCGAGAACAGCTCCCCGCGCAGTGCGCGGGCGAGGTCTTCCACGTCTTCGGAGTCCAGCGCCAGGTCGGCGTTACGGGTCAGGCGGAACTGGTA
This sequence comes from Pseudomonas sp. JE3303, assembly GCF_056312565.1. Taxonomy (NCBI): domain Bacteria; kingdom Pseudomonadati; phylum Pseudomonadota; class Gammaproteobacteria; order Pseudomonadales; family Pseudomonadaceae; genus Pseudomonas; species Pseudomonas sp. JE3303. The sequence continues at coordinate 25,782 of NZ_JBWGIF010000004.1, read as the reverse complement.
GCAGCCCTTTACCTTCATGCCCTGGAACAGGTCATCGGCGTGGGCGTGGATCATCGACGACAGGAACACGTAGTTGTCGCCAGGTCCACCTACCTCTTCCGGCACGCGGATGACCCGCGGCAGCAGGCGCGGCGCCGGGATGATCGCCAGGCCCGAGTCGCGGCCGAAGGCGTCGACGCCTTCGAGCTCGACAATGAAGTTCAGGCTCTTGTTGACCAGCAACGGGAATGGGTGGGTCGGATCGAGGCCGATCGGGGTGATGATCGGCGCGATCTCGTCGCGGAAATAGCGGCGCACCCAGGTCTTGAGCTTCTGTGTCCAGTGGCGGCGACGAATGAAGCGGATCTGGTGCTTCTCAAGCTCCGGCAACAGCACATCATTGAGAATCGCGTACTGGCGATCGACCTCGATGTGCACCAGGTCGCTGATACGCGCCAGCGCCTGGTGCGGCTGCAGGCCGTCGGCGCCGGCCTGTTCACGGGCAAAGGTAATCTGCTTCTTCAGGCCCGCCACGCGAATCTCGAAGAACTCATCCAGGTTGCTGGAGAAGATCAGCAGGAATTTCAGGCGTTCGAGCAGCGGGTAGTTCTCGTCCAGCGCCTGTTCAAGCACGCGGATGTTGAACTGCAACTGCGACAGCTCGCGATGAATGTACAGGCTGCTGTCGTCCAGGCTTGGAATGGCAATCGCCGGCGCCGGCAATGGCGCAGGCGCAGGCGTCTCCACCAGCGGCTCAGGCACCACCGGCAGGTCGGGCGGCGTTTGCACCAGTTGCTCGGGCACAGGTTGAGCGTCCTTGATCTCGACAGGGGTTAGCACTTCGTTATTCATCTGGCAGTCCTGAAGGGCGTTACTGCCCTCTCATCAATTGGGCGGCACGAACGGCGAAATAGGTGAGGATGCCATCGGCCCCTGCCCGCTTGAAAGCGGTCAACGACTCGAGGATGACAGCCTCGCTGAGCCAGCCATTCTGGATGGCGGCCATGTGCATGGCATATTCGCCGCTCACCTGATAGACAAAGGTCGGGACCTTGAACTCGGTCTTCACCCGATGGACGATGTCCAGGTAAGGCATGCCCGGCTTGACCATGACCATGTCCGCGCCTTCGGCGAGGTCGGTGGCCACTTCATGCAGGGCTTCGTCGCTGTTGGCCGGGTCCATCTGGTAGGAAGCCTTGTTGGCCTTGCCCAGGTTCAGGGCCGAGCCTACAGCATCGCGGAAGGGACCGTAGTAGGCGCTGGCGTACTTGGCCGAATAGGCCATGATCCGCACGTTGACGTGCCCGGCCAGCTCCAGCGCTTCACGGATGGCCTGCAGGCGGCCGTCCATCATGTCCGAAGGGGCAACCACCTGGGCGCCAGCGTCGGCATGGGAAAGGGCCTGGCGCACCAGCGCGTCGACGGTAACGTCATTCTGCACGTAACCCTCTTCGTCGAGGATACCGTCCTGCCCGTGGGTGGTGAACGGGTCCAGGGCGACGTCGGTGATCACCCCCAGCGCCGGGAAACGGTCGCGCAGGGCACGGGTAGCACGCTGGGCAATACCCTCTGGGTTCCACGCCTCGGCGCCGTCCAGGGTCTTTTTCTCGACCGGGGTGACCGGGAACAGTGCAAGCGCCGGGATGCCCAGCTCGACCCAACCCTGCGCAGCTTCGAGCAGCAGGTCGATGGACAGGCGCTCGACACCAGGCATCGAAGGCACTTCCTCACGGCGGTTCTCGCCGTCCAGCACGAACACCGGAAGGATCAGGTCGTCGACGGTCAGTACGTTTTCGCGAACCAGGCGACGGGAAAAATCATCACGGCGGTTGCGACGCAGACGGGTTGCAGGAAACAAACGGTTAGCGGGGGTAAAGCTCACGGCGGACTCCTGAGCTCGCGCAGGCAGGCGAGCGCGACAGTTATAAGCGGCCATTATGACGCCTGTGTGACAGGCAAGGGCAACCCTGCGACTTGTGGACGCAGCATTGTCGTTGTAGGAAATGTTCACGTCGAGACACATTTGGACACTTTCCCCGACGCGCGTGAAGCGGTAGGCTGCGCGTTCATTTCGCCAGCACCCTCAACATGCTTCAACAATTCCTGCAAGATTTCGGCTACTTTGCCCTTTTTCTCGGCACGTTTTTTGAAGGCGAGACCATCCTTGTTCTCGCAGGCTTTCTAGCGTTCCGTGGATACATGGACATCAACTTTGTCGTGCTGGTGGCATTCTTCGGCAGCTACGCCGGTGATCAGCTCTGGTACTTCATGGGGCGTCGTCACGGCCGTGCCTTGCTGGCACGCAAGCCGCGCTGGCAGTTGATGGGTGACCGCGCCCTGGAGCACATCCGCCGCCATCCCGACATCTGGGTGCTGAGCTTCCGCTTTGTCTATGGCCTGCGCACGGTCATGCCCGTGGCGATCGGCTTGTCTGGCTACCCGCCTCGGCGCTACCTGCTGCTCAACGGCATCGGTGCGGCGGTCTGGGCCCTGGCGCTGGGCGCTGCGGCCTATCACTTCGGCGCGATCCTCGAAGGCCTGTTGGGCAATGTGAAAAAGTACGAGCTTTGGGTGCTTGGCGGGCTGTTGCTGCTAGGCGGCCTGCTGTGGCTGCGTCGACGCTTCAAGGCAGCCCGCGTGGCGCGCAAGGAAGCGGCGGATGCCCAAGCCGAGCAGGCCCGCCTGAATGCCGAGCCGCGTGACCCGCACCTTTGAATGAACACCCCGCCCTGATAGCGCTCCAACGACAAAGAGCGCATCAGATGCCTTCCACACGGGAGTTGTGAACATGATCAAAAAAGTTGCGGTGATTCTTTCAGGCTGTGGCGTCTATGACGGCGCCGAGATCCACGAGAGCGTGATCACCTTGCTGCGCCTTGACCAGCGTGGCGCCCAGGTTCAGTGCTTCGCGCCCAACATTGCGCAGATGCACGTGGTCGATCACTTCAGCGGTGAAGAAATGCCCGAATCGCGCAACGTGCTGGTCGAGTCGGCGCGCATTGCCCGCGGCAACATCAAGGATCTGCGCGAAGCCGATGCCGGGGATTTCGATGCACTGATCGTCCCTGGCGGATTTGGCTCGGCCAAGAATCTTTCCAACTTTGCGGTAGAAGGTGCCAACTGCACTGTGCACCCTGACGTGCTGAAGCTTGCCGAGGCTTTCGCCGAAGCGGGCAAGCCGGTCGGCCTTATCTGCATTTCGCCGGCCCTGGCGGCCAAGATCTATGGCCCGGGCGTTGTCTGCACTATCGGCAACGATGCAGATACCAGCGCTGCCGTGGTCAAGATGGGCGGCACCCATGAAGAGTGCGATGTGCACGATATCGTTGAAGATACGCAGCGCAAGCTGGTGACCACCCCGGCGTACATGCTGGCCACCTCCATCAGCGAAGCGGCCGGCGGGATCTACAAGCTGGTGGACCGGGTGCTGGAACTGACCCACGAGAACGACTGATTCCTGAAGCTTGCGCTGTACCATCACGGTACAGCGCCGATTTCAGGGATGCGCCTGCCGCGCCAGCCGTGTCAATATCCGGTCCAGGCTATTGGCAAACGCCTGCTTCTCCTTGTCACCATAAGACGCCTGCCCTCCTCCAACCTGCCCCTGCTCGCGAAGCTCGGTAAACAGGTTGCGCACCGCCAGCCGGTCCCCCATGTTGCGCTCATCGAATTCCCTCCCGCGCGGGTCCAGTGCGGCCACGCCTTTCTTGACCAGCCGGTCGGCCAGCGGCACGTCGCTGCAGATCACCAGCTCACCGGGCAATGCATGCTCGACCAGATAATCATCCGCGGCATCGGGCCCCGCCGGAACCACGATCAGCTTCACGCAGGCGAACGCCGGCTTGGCCTGCGGTTGCCCGGCAACCATCAGCACGTCCAGCTGGCGCTTGAGGGCGAACTTCACCACCTGATCCCTGGCCTGCCGGGGGCAGGCGTCGGCATCGATCCATACGCGCATGGGCATTCTTCTTCGGGAAAAAATCGGGTTGCCATTATCCCCTTCCATCCGGCTGGCTTCAAATTAGCGGCGATTTGGATGATGGCAAAAACGAGATTCCCTACGCACTTTGCCAGCGCTTACGTGCCCACTCGAGCGCTTCATCAACCGCTTCGGAGACCTCTGCCTCACCCAGACCAAAAGGTTTCTCCATCTCCGCTTCCTCGGTCGGGTGCCTGATGCAGCCCGGGAGCACGGACAGCTCCTGGAAGGCGTGATCGAAGGGAATGTCCGGCCGGATCTGGAACAACTCCGAGAAGGGTTCGCCACCGGAGAAATTTGGTGATGAGCTTGAAGGGTGGATCGGGGACGATTTTCTTCATTGTGGAGCTCCCGTATACAAATTGAGAACTGCCTTCCTCCTCGTCTCACGGAATTGGGTGGCAGTCGTACGCGGGGTGAGACCCGGGTCATACGGGTAACCCGGCCAGGCCGAAACCTGCCCGCGCACGACCGCCATAAAGCGGGGCTACCGTATAGAACCAGGTGTCTCACGCCCGATCGCCCAAACAGGCGACTCGACGACCTTAGCCCTGAGGCATTTCCCAGACAACATGGAAGCTTCCGAAGACTGCGTAGGATACTTCCCAAGCTACGCCCGATAGAAGACCCGGGGCGCCAGCTTCGGAAAACCCCTACATAGTTTACAGACTGCTGTCCGAGCCTTTCCGGCACTTGCCTGCAACGCCCAGCCCTCCGCAAATCCGCAGCTGCTGGCATTTCTACCCGTTGCGCCTCCGCCTTGGTGAGCAGCACGCTCCTGACAAGCGCTGCCCACGTCAGCCTTGTCCCGAGGAGGAACTTACGCATGAGCAAAGAATTGAACACTACCCTGCACTTCTACCAGGGCGACCATGTGCACACGGTAATCAACTGCGATACAAGCCACACCCTGCTTAAACAGCAGCAACAGCCATTGGCTGAACTTGTGCTCGATAATGAAAAAGCAGGGGCCGCGCTGCTGAAAGCAGATCTCTTGGGCTCGGTGACAGACGCCCAACAAAAAGACGACCTGCGATCGTTCAGGTATACCGCGTTCGGCCATGATCCTGCCGATAATACCTCCCAGGTTGTGACAGGTTTCACCGGAGAGTCACGGGACTCACGTACGGGCTGTTACTTGCTGGGCAACGGATACCGCACCTACCACCCGGTACTCATGCGCTTCGGCTCTGTCGATAGCCTGAGCCCGTTTGGCGAAGGGGGGATAAATGCTTATGCCTACTGTTCGGGGGATCCCATCAATTATCGAGATCCGAGTGGGCATGCGCCTGTCAGGCCTCCCCGGAAACCCATGAAAGCAACTCTAGAAAAAGTAAAGGGCGGCATATCCAAAGAACAAGCAAAAACCTCACATGGCCAGCGCTCAGAGCCGAAGCCGCAAATCTCAAAGCCTGTAGCTACTCAATGGCAGTTCACCGGCATGAAGAAGCCTGGCTATACGCTTAGTGAGGAGCACAATAGAGGGGCAAAAAAGTTAGCGGAGAAAGCCAGCGGCTTCACACCAAAAGAAAGAACGCCCTCGTGGAGTGATATCGCCAGTGCAGAACGTTGGAATACCAAGGATTTACCAAACCTCTCCAGAAGTATCAGCACCTATTTGGAATTGTCTCGATCCGGGGCAGCAAATCTTTCAACCTCGAGTAAGCGGCAAGAGTACATTGGGTATGTAATAATACGGAACTTCACCAAACCGCCAGGCCATTCCGATCAAAGCCTTACGAAAGTAGATTGCCAATTCCGAAGGGACTGGGTTCGGAGAATGACCCCCTTGTGAGCCACGCATATCGATGTGCACTGAGCACTATGCTGGCATCGTTGATGCCAGCGGGTGATATTGCTGTCGTGAGTGATAACGTCACTTGGATTGATGTGAGGATGTGAGGCCTTGCGCCGACTGTCTGTCTATCGCCTGCTCCCATCCCCCACCCAACGCCAGGAACAACCCAACCTGCCCCATCGCCACCTGCGTGTTCGCCGTCGCCAGTTGCCCACGCATATCGGTGTACACCCGGGTAGCCTGCAAGTCGGCCAGGAACGACTCGCGCCCAGCCTGGTAGAACCGGTGTGTCTGGTCCGCCGCTTCCTTGGCTGAGCGCTCGGCTTCGGCCAGGGCGTCGCGGCGGTCGAGCAAGGCCGCGTATTGCGCCAGGCGCGTCTGGGTTTCGCGGATGGCGTTGAGCACCACACCGTCGAAATGCGCCAGGGCGGCCTGGGTCGAGGCTTCGGCTTCGCGGATGCGGGCGCGGCTGCCGTTGGTGGGCACGGTCCAGCTCAGCATGGGCCCGAAACCCCAGCGGTTGGTCGAGGGCTCGCCGAGGTTGTCGAGCAGGCCAATTGTGCCGACCTGGGCGCCGATGCTGATGTCGGGATACAGCTGACCGGTGGCCACGCCAATGCTCGCGGTGGCGGCCGCAAGGCTACGTTCGGCCTGACGGATGTCGGGGCGGCGCTTGAGCAAGGCCGCACCGTCGCCCACAGGTATCACCTGGGCGATATGTGGCAGCTCGGCGCAATCCGCGGTGCCGGCGGGAAGCTGGTCGAGCGGCTTGGCCAACAGCATCGAGAGGGTGTACAGGCCAGCTTCACGCTCGGCCTGGAAGCGTGGCAGTTCGGCGCGCAGGGACTTGAACTGGGTCTGTGAGCGTGTCACCTGGGTCTCGTCGCCGCGCCCGGCATCGCGCAGGCGCTGGGTCAACCGCACGCCCTGCTCCTGCAGGTCGAGCGACTCGCGGGCGATGTGATATTCCTCGTTGGCCGAGCATACCTGGGTGTAGGCCTTGACCACATCGGCCACCAACGTGATGCGCGCGGTATCGGCAGCCGCCTGCACGGCATCGGCGTTGGACTGCGCCGCTTCGACCCCGCGCTTGAGCGTGCCCCACAGGTCGAACTGGTAGGACGCGCTGATCAGGGCTTCGCCGATGTTGCCCACCGGGACTTTCTCCGGCTGCAGGAACGCTTCGCCGGATTCCTGCAGGCGCTGCCCTGCGAGCTTCACGCCACCGTTGAAGCCTCCCTGGGCCTCGGCCTGCTCGACCTGGGCGCGGGCCCTGGCGATATTGGCGGCGGCCACGCGCAGTTCGGTATTGGCGCTCAGGGCCTGGCGCACCAGCGCATCAAGGCGCGGGTCCTGATACAGCCTCCACCAGTTGCCGGGCACGGGGGCAGAGACAACGCTGTCCGCGTCCTGGCGCAATGGGCCGCTCAGGTCGCCGCGCTGTACGGCAGCCTCTGCAGGCACCTCGTAGTTCGGGCCGACCATCTGGCAGGCACCCAGCGACAGGCTCAGCCCCAACAGCATCAGGCGCTTCATGGCCGTTGCCCCTCGACAATCGACACGGTCGCGGTACGCCCGGCGATCATCTGGAAGTCGGCCGGTACCTCGTCAAAGGCGATGCGCACTGGAATACGCTGGGCCAGGCGCACCCAGCTGAACGCCGGATTGACGTTGGGCAACAGGTTGGCGCCGCTGCTGCGGTCGCGGTCTTCGATGCCGGCGGCCATGCTCTGCACGTGACCGCGCAGGCGGGTGTTGTCGCCCATCACGCGGATGTCCACCGCATCGCCAACGCGGATGCCGCCCAGCTTGGTTTCTTCGAAATAGCCATCGACGTGATAGGACGCGCTGTCCACTACCGACAGTACCGCGCGCCCGGCGGTGACAAACTCATGGGCGCGGGGCGCGCGGTCGTTGAGGTAGCCGTCGACCGGGCTGCGGATCACCGAGCGGTCGAGGTTGAGCTGGGCGGCATCCACCGCCACCTGGGCCTCGTTCATCGCCGAGCGGGCGCGGGCTTCGCGGGACTGGCTTTCCTCGAGTTGCTCGGCGGCCACCAGGTTGCCCAGCTTGCGGTTGCGACGGGTCTCACGCTGCGCCTGGGCGAGGGTTTCCTGGCGCTCGGCCAAGGTCGCCTGGGCGTGGCGCAGGGCGAGGCTGAAGCGGTCCTGGTCGATGGTGAAGAGCACTTCGCCGCGCTTGATCACCTGGTTGTCGTGCACCTCGACCTTCTGGATCAGGCCCGACACGTCCGGGGCGATCTGGATCACGTCGGCGCGGATGTGACCATCTCGGGTCCAGGGTGCGAAGAGGTAGTAGACGACCATTTGCCAGACGAGCGCGGTCGCCAGGCTTACCACCAACAACGTCAGGACCACACGGCCCAGGGTCAACAAAGGTTTTTTCATGGCAGCATCAGGCTTCGGCAAAAGTGATCGACCACACCGAGCATCACGGCGTAGAGAGCAACGTTGAACAACGCCCGGTGCCAGACCAGGCGGTAGAAATGCAGGCGGGTGAGCACGGCATGCACCCCCAGGAACAGCAGGTAGGTGAAGACCATCATCACCAGCAGCGTGGGCAGGAATACCCCGCTGATATCCAGATCACCGATCACAGGGGCGCTCCGTCGATGCCGTGGGGCAAGTGCGGTTGTTGGTCGGATGGCTCCAGCACCACTTCAACGCCAGGCAGCAGCGCCAGGCGCAGGCCGCTGAGCGCGTGCAGCAGATGCACCCGTGCTTCTCCGCGATCGGTCATGTCGCTCATTGCCAGGGCCTGGCGTGCGCGCTCCATGTTGCGCAGCAGCGCGGGCGGGGCGTGCAGACGTTCGCGAGCGCGCAGGCAGGCGGCATAGTGATCGCCCACCTCGGCAACCACTGTCTCCAGCCGCTCACGCGCCTGCTGGCCAACGCGCGGGGTGTAGGCCAGCAGGTCGAGCAGGTTCAGGCCCACGCGCAAATCGCGCAGGGCCGCGCCGCTGTCCTGGCCAGTCATGGCCAGGCGTGGCACGTGCTGCATCAGGCGGTCGAGCATCTGCACGCCGACCTGGCGGTGCTCGGCCAGGGTCGCTGGCTGGGTCATCTCGACGATATCGCGCCAGCTGAAGCGGGTCAGGCGCTTGGCCGCCAGCTCCACGCCAAAGGGACGCAGCAGCAACGTCCAGATGAAGGCGAACAGCAGCCCCACGGGGCCGGCCAGGTTGGCGTTGATGAAGGTCAGGAAATCCGCATCGTAGGCGCCCTGGATACTGACGAAGGTCGCGGTGTTGACGATGGTCAGCAAGGTCCCAAGATAGAAACGCGGCTGCACGGTAAGGGTACCGACGCAGATGAAGGGCACGGCGAACGCCAATACCAGCATGGGGAAGTCATGCAGGTTGGGCAGCACGAAGAACAGGTAGAGGCTGGCGAAGATCACCGACAGCAGGGTCCAGAAGAAGAACCGGTAGATCTGCGGGGCCGGGTCGTCCATGGCCGCGAAAAAGCTGCAGGCAACTGCTGCCAGGATCACCGCGCTGCCACCATCGTTCCAGCCCAGGGCAATCCACAGGCCGCTGGCGACGATGATGGCGGTCACGGTGGAGAACACCGAGTAGAGCATCAGGCCCCGGTCGAAGAACGGCGTCAGCCGGCCCAGGCGCCAGTGGCGATAGACGGCGCGCCAAGGGGCCGGATCGTCCGTGCGCAAGGCGTGCTGAAGCGCACAGCAATCCTGCCAGAGATCGACCCACTCGGTCAGGCGATACAGGGCGTTCGAGAACAGCAGCTCGGCCCGGTCGTCCAGCGCGGCGGCACTGGGGTGCTGGTGTTCGAGCTGCTCGCGCAGCGCCGTCCAGCGGGCTATCGGGGCGTCTTCGACAGTCGCCTGCAGCCAGCCGCGGGCCTGGGCAAGCAGCGGCTGCAGCCGGGCGTACTGCGCCGGAGCGCGGCCTTCGAGGGCGAGCAAGGCATCGTCCAGGGCATCGACCACCGGCAGCAGGTGGATCATCCGGCCGCGCAGCTCGCGGGCGTTCTTGACCGTCTGCGGGCCGGCACCTTCGTGGGCGAGCTGGCCGATCATTGCTTCGAGGGAGTTGAAGGTAGCGACCATCGAGGCGCGCAGGCCACTGACCTGCTCGGGCGTCGCTTCGCGGGCAAGGTAGGTATCGCTGTAGCGGATGGCCTCGGCGAACCAGTTGCCGGTCGCGCCGACGACTACCGGCGCCAGGCGCCGTGGCCAGAAGATAGCGCCGACCACGGCGGCGCAGACGATGCCCAGGCAGATCTCTTGTGCCCGCGACGAGGCCACGTCGAATACCGCCAGGGGGTTGTCGACCACCGCCAGGGCGATCATCGGCAAGGTGTAGCCAGCGAGCATCAGTACATAGTTGTTGGCGGTACGCAGGTTGAGCGACAGGAACAGCAGCGTCCCGGTCCACAAGGCGATGGCGATGCTCAGCAACAGCGGCGCCTCCACCAGGGGCGGCACCAGGAAGATCGCCCCGCCCGCGCCAAGCAGCGTACCCAGCGCGCGATAGAGCGCCTTGGAGCTGGTCGGGCCGACGAAGGGGCTGGAGACGATGTACACCGTGGCCATGGCCCAGTAGGGACGCGGCAGCTGCATGAGCAGGGCGATGTACAGGGCGATCATGGACGCGGCGAACGTGCGAACGCCGTAGAACCAGTCGCGCGCAGGCGGCATCGAGCTGAAGAAGCCGTTCATGCTGGCCCGCCTGGTGTGCGCTGGACGGCCTCTTCGAAGGCGCGGATGACCCGCAGGGTCGCTTCAAGGTCGGCAGGGGCGATGCCCTGCAGCACCTCTCGGCGCAGGCGTACCAGTTCGCCTTCGATAGACTCGGCCAGCGCGCGGCCTTCGGCGGTGAGGCTCAGGGCTTTGGCACGGCGATCGCGCGGGTCTTCGCTGCGGCAGACAAAGCCTGCCCTGCACAACTGGTCGAGCAGACGGACCAGCGAAGGGCTTTCAAGACCAGCGGCCTGAGCCACTGCCACCTGGTGCACGCCATCGCCCAGGCGCACGATCATCAACAAAGGCACTGCACAAGCCTCGGAGATGCCGTAACGGGTAAGGGTCGCCTGGCAGATCCGCCGCCAGTGACGGGCAGCCGTGACCATGCCGCTGCTGATGTTCAGTTGCAATGCATCGAGGGTCATCTGGGGAACCGGGCATATTCATAGTTTGCTAACTATCTATAATACTGCCTCCCCTCCCCCCCGGCGTCAACTGCGCGCGACAGAAGCGTTGCAACGCTATTGTTCCTTGCCGGTATCGTGCTGGCTGACCACTCACGTATCGGCACAAGGCCCCTCTACAGGGACAGCGCCAGGGTGCTGCCCATGTGGATGGCCTGGTCGCGCCAGTAGAGGTAGCGCAGCGGATCGACGGCGCTGAAGTGCACCGCGAGTTCTTCTGCGGCTTGCATGACCCCGGCAGTGGACGCCAGCTCCAGCCAGTAGAGCGCGGCCTTGGCATCAGCGTCGACGTGGAGCCCGTGCAGCAGCCGGTAGCCGACTTCGAACCGGCACCGGGCGTCGCCACGGTGCGCGCCTTGCATGAACCATTGATAGGCTTCGGCCAGGTCGACCTGCCAGCCATCGCCGGGATCGACCACTTCTTCCTCGAACAGGTCTCCCAGCGCGGCGGCCGCGTGGTCCATGCCGCCCTCGAAAGCCTGGCGGTAGTACCGCGCCGCATTGCTGTAGGAAATGGCCACCCCCTTGCCGAAGTAGTGCTGCTGCCCAAGGTTGAACCAGGCCGCCGCGCTACCCTGCAACGCGGCCATGCGCAGCAGTCGGCTGGCCAACACCGGGTCGGCTGGCCAGTACTTGCCGTTGAGCCAGATCCAGCCAAGGTCATTGAGGGCCGGGACGCTGCCACTCAGGGCCTGACTGCGCAGATCCAGATACACCTGTTGCAGGTCCCCGGCTTCATCGAGCCGGTCAACAAGGCTGACACGCTCACCGAGCACCGCATGCTGGCTGGGTATCCCGACCCCTGCAAACAGCCGTTGCCGCTGCCGAGGACGCTTGGTCAGCGGAGCAATCCGGTCGGGCAGCAGGCGCTCGAGCAGCGAAACTACATTGCTGGCAGCAGACATGTTCATCCTCATTGAACGACCCGCAGCCTCACGAACGGATGCGATGAGGCGTGATTCTGCGCGACGTGACGACAAAACCCGTCGCGAACGATTCCATTAAAGGCAACCAAACGCTAGTTCCTTGATCTGAGCTGACAAGTGGCGATTTGCCATATATCCCCACTGCCGCCATGCTATTGCCGCAAGCCTAGACAAGGACGCCGCCTTTTGCCTTCTGCCACCACCCGCGCCACCCTTAGCCGTCAATGGGCGCTATTGCGCCAACTGCCCAGCCGTTCGCCTGGAATCACCAGCGCAGAGCTGGTCTGGCGCTTGAGGGATGTGGGTTTCATCATCAGCAAACGCACCATCGAACGCGATCTCAATGAGTTATCGCTGATTTTTCCGCTCGAGCGCAACGACAAGAGCATTCCGTTTGGCTGGCACTGGTCCGCCAATGCGCTGGGCGACCTGCGCGGCAATTTCGATCTGCAAGGGTACCTGCGCAATGGTGCGGTGTTGCCAGAACGCAGTGGCGGAGTCGAGCTGCAGGCATGGGTCAGCGACGAGCTGGCTCGCCAACTGAGGGAGACGCCGCTGGCTCCGGACATGCAGCTCACCGCGCTGGACCAGGGTCATCGGGTCAGGGCCAGCGTCAGCGACAGCGTGGCGCTGCGCTGGTGGCTGCTGGGCCAGGGCGGCAATCTGGTGGTCGAGCACCCGATCACGCTGCGCGAAGAAATCGCCCGCACCCTCAACCTTGCCGCCGCCCAATACCAGATCTAGCGCTGCATGCCCCAGCGGCGCACGGTGACGCGCTCGAGAGTATTGAACACCAGACTCTCTACCAGCAGCCCGATCAGGATCACCACCGCAAGCCCGGCAAACACCTTGTCGGTGTAGAGCTCGTTGCGGTTCTGGAAGATGTACCAGCCCAAGCCTCCCTTGCCGCTGCTCGCGCCAAACACCAGTTCGGCGGCGATCAACGTGCGCCAGGCGAATGCCCAGCCAATCTTCAAGCCGGAGAGGATCGACGGCAGCGCCGCGGGCACCAGCACGTGCAGCACCAGGCGCAGCCCGCGCAGACCGTAGTTGCGGCCGGCCATGCGCAGGGTCTCGGACACGCCCAGGAAGCCCGCATAGGTGTTCAGCGCCAACGCCCAGAGCACCGAATGAACCAGCACGAAGATCAGGCTGTTGTCGCCCAGCCCGAACCACAGCAAGGCCAGCGGCAGCAAGGCGATCGCCGGCAGCGGATTGAACATGGAGGTCAGGGTGCCGAGCAGGTCCCGCCCGAATTGGGTCGAGACCGCCAGGCTGGTGAGTCCAAAGGCCAGGACGATGCCCAGCACATAGCCCTTGAGCAGGATCACCAGCGACACCCCTACCTTTTCGAGGATCTCGCCGGTGATCAGGCCGTCCCACAGTGCCGCGGCAGTCTGCAGGAAACCTGGCAGCAGCAGGTCATTGTCCGTGTAGCGGGCGATCCCTTCCCATACCATGGCGAGCAACAGCAGGATCACCCCCTTGCGCAGCCAGCTTTGCTGCCACAGGCGCTGGGCCAGGGGCAACTGACGCTCGAGCGGTACGCTGAGCAAGGGTTCCAGCTGAACCTCGTATTCCTGTCGTGCAGGCGTGGTCGTCATGGCACAAACTCCGGTTCAGTAGGCGATACGGATGTCGCTGAAACCCAGCGCCGGGGCCTGCGCAGGCTCCGATGCCTCGTCAAACAGCAGGCGGTGGATACGCTGGGCGCTGGCCTGGAAATCGCTGGCGCCCAGGCTCCCCAGGTCGTACTTGTGGCTGTGGACTTCGGCGCGCACCCGTCCCGGATGGGGCGAGAGCAGCAGGATTCGGTTGCCCACCACCAGCGCTTCCTCGATGGAGTGGGTGACGAACAGCAGCGTGAAGCGCACCTCCTCCCAGAGCAGCAGCAGTTCTTCCTGCATCTTGCGCCGGGTCAGCGCGTCCAGCGCGGCGAAAGGTTCGTCCATCAGCAGGATCTTGGGCTGGGTCGCCAGGGCTCGGGCGATCGCCACGCGCGCCTTCATGCCACCCGACAACGTGTGCGGGTAGGCATCGGCAAAGGCGGACAGGCCGACCTTGTCGAGGTAGTGCAAGGCGCGCTCCTGGGCCTCGGCGCGTTTGAGCGTGCCAGACACCAGCAGCGGGAACATGACGTTCTGCTTGACGGTTTTCCAGGGCGGCAGCTGGTCGAACTCCTGGAATACCACGATGCGGTCAGGGCCTGGGCCCTTGACCGCCTGGCCGTCGAGCAGGATCTGTCCGTCACTGGGCTCGATGAAGCCGCCTACGGCCTTGAGCAAGGTCGACTTGCCGCAGCCCGAGGGGCCCAGCAGCACGAAGCGGTCGGCGCGGTCCACTTCGAAACTGACCTGGTGGGTGGCCCGCACCACATGCTGACCGGTGCGGTATTCGAGGCTGAGGTTGTTGACCTGCAAAAGCGGTGAGGTATCGACACGGCTCAGGTTGCTGGCCGCGTGGCCTGGCAAAGGGGCGGTCATGGGCATCAGCTCCCCTGCAGCGGGCGTTCATCCTGGAAGAAGTAATCCTTCCACGATTCAGGCTTGTGTTTGATGGCGCCAACCCGGTAGAGGAACTCGGCCAGCGGGTAGGTGTTCTTCGGTGTGATGCTGAACTCGTACTGCGGGTTGTCGATGATCTTCAGCAACGCCGCGCGGTCGATCTTGGCCTTGGTCACACGGATGTAGGTGTCGGCGGCTGCGCCTTTGTCCTTCTGCGCGAAGTCCGCGGCTTCTGCCAGGGCATCGATGAAGGCCTTGTAGGTCCGGGGGTTGTCCTTGCGGAACTTCTCGGTGGCGAACAGCAGGGTCGGTGAGTTCGGGCCCAACAGGTCATAGCTGTCCAGCACCACATGCACGTCCTTGTTGGCCAGCACCTGGTCCTGGAAAGGCGGATTGGAGAAGTGAGCGTTCAGCTCCGTGCCACCGGCCAGCAAAGCTGCGGTAGCGTCCGGATGCGGAACAGCCAGGGTGTACTTGTCTAGACGGTTGTACTCCTTGTTGCCCCACTGCTTGGCGGCGGCGTACTGCAGGAAGCGCGACTGCACCGAGACGCCTACCGCAGGCAACGCGATGCGGTCTTTCTCCGACAGGTCGGCAATGGTCTTCACGTTGGGGTTGCTGCTGACCAGGTAGTACGGGAAGTTGCCCAGCGATGCCACGGCCTTGACGTTCTGACGGCCCCTGGTCCGGTCCCAGACGGTCAGCAGCGGGCCGACACCGGCACCGGCGATGTCCACCGAGCCTGACAGCAGCGCGTCGTTGATCGCCGAGCCGCCGGAGAGTTGGGCCCAGTCGACCTTGATGTCCAGGCCCTGCTCCTTGCCGTGCTTCTCGATCAGGTGCTGGTCACGGACCACATTGAGCAAGAGGTAGACGATGCCGAACTGCTCGGCGATACGGATCTCGCCTTCGGCCTGGGCGGCACTCGGTGCGAGGAGGCTGCCGGCGACAAGGCTGGCGCCCAGGGCGATGCTGGCCGCCAGGCGGCTGATGGAGTTGCGCATGTGTTATTCCTCAGTCGTCAGAACGGGGCATCGCCCTGGATGGTTGTGCGGTAGAGCTTGCGGCGCAGGTGCGCCGGGCAGCCGGCGGCCAGGTGGATCAGCGAACGGTTGTCCCAAAACACCATGTCGCGAGGCTGCCATTGGTGGCGGTAGATGTTCTGCTCGAGCACGCTATGGGCATGCAGCTGCTGCAGGATCTCGCGGCTTTCGTCCTCGGGCAGGCCGAGGATGCGGGTAGTGAAGCCCTCGCTGACAAACAGCGCCTTGCGCCCGTTTTCCGGGTGCGTGCGCACCACCGGGTGGATGACCTCGGCAACCTGCGCGAGCTGCTCGGGAGTCAGCGTCGGGCGCCAGTTGCCCTCGAACTTGGTCTCGCTGTAGCGCGCGGTGTAGGAGTGCGCCGCCTGGCGGCCTTCCACGGCCTTGCGCAGCGCTTCAGGCAGCGCGTCATAGGCCTTGTGCATGTCGGCGAACAAGGTGTCGCCGCCTTCGCTCGGCAGCTCCTGGGCGTGCAGCATCGAGCCCAGGCTCGGGAGCTCCTTATAGGAGAGATCCGAGTGCCAGAACTTGCCGGCATCGCCCAGGCCGATGTTCTGACCGTTTTCGATGATGTTGGAGACGATAAGGATTTCCGGGTGCCCAGTCAGCAAGAACTGTTTGAGCACGTGGATCTGCAACTCACCGAAGCGGCGGCTGAAGGCGATCTGGTGTTCGGGGGTAATACGCTGGTCGCGAAATACCAGGACAGGGTGGTCGAGGTGAGCCCGATGGATCCGGTTGAAATCTTCGGCGTTGACGCCTCTGGCCAAGTCCAGACCGATGATCTCGGCACCCACGGAACCAGAGAACGGACGGATTTCGAAAATTTGCGGCTGCGCGCTGTCGTTTGACGACAAGGCGTTCAAGGCGGCTGACATGATTGACTCCCACGCAGTGCGCGCCAATCCGAGGGCACGCAACGATCAAAAACTCACGGGTGTACCGTGTTCGTTCAAATCGTGCGGCGCGCCGATTGGTCGGCAGGTACGCAGTGGGATTGACTATAAAGTCATAAGCGGCATATTTTAAATATCTTTAAAGCATAACTATATGGAGAGAAACCTTCTTTCCACACCGCCGCTCCCACCGGGGGGGCGGCGGTGCCCTGAGGATCAGCGCTCGCGCAGGGCTTCGGAGCGGGCCTTCATGATCGGCTTGAGCAGGTAGCTCATGATGGTCTTCTTGCCGGTCAGGATATCCACCGTCGCGACCATGCCGGGAATGATCAGCAGCGGTTTTTCATCGGTACCCAGGTGGCTCCGGTCGGTGCGCAGCTTGATCAGGTAATACGTGGTCTTTTTGTCTTCGTCGGTGATGGTGTCGGCGCCGATCTGTTCCAGCTTAGCCTTGAGCCCGCCATAGACGGTGTAGTCATACGCCGTGAACTTGACCGTGGCTTCCTGCCCCGGATGCAGGAAGGCGATGTCCTTGGGCAGGATCTTGGCTTCGATCACCAAGGTATCGTCTAGTGGGACGATCTCGACGATATCGCTCCCCGGCTGGATCACGCCTCCTACGGTGTTCACCAGCAGCTGCTTGACGATCCCGCGGACCGGGGAGGTAACCAGGGTGCGATTGACGCGGTCGTCCAGCGCTTTCCCGGTTGCAGTCGCCTTGTTCAGGTCGGTGCGGGCTTCGTTGAGCTGAGTCAGGGCTTCGCTGCGAAACTTGCCGCGGGTTTCTTCGATCTTGCTCTGCACTTCCTTGATGGCGGCTTCGGCACGGGGGATCGCCAGCGCAGTAGCGTCCAGCTGACCCCGGCTCTCGACTTCGGAGCGACGCAGACGCAGTATCTCGACCTGGGAGATCGCGCCCTGGGCCACCAGTGGCTCGGACATGGCGATTTCCTGGCGCAGCAGCTGCAAGCCGTTGGCATACTGGGCGCGCTTGGAGCTGAACTCGCGCAATTCCTGCTGACGCTGCACCAATTGCTGCTCCAGCCCGCCGATCTCGTCATGCAGTTGCTGGCGACGGCTCAGGTACAGCGACTCTTCGTTGGCCGACTGGCTCGGGGCGACCTTGCGTATTTCGTCGTCGATCTTCAAGGGACGGTCCTCGATCTCGGCGCTCAAACGCTCGACGCGCAGTGCCATGGCCAGGCGGTCGGCCTCGGTTTCGCCAACGTTGGAAGCGAAACGGGTTTCATCCAGGCGCAGCAGCGGTTCGCCGACTTCGACGATCGCCCCTTCCTTGGCGAAGATCTCGGCGACGATGCCGCCTTCAAGGTTCTGGATCTTCTGCACCTTGGAGGATGGAATCGCCTTGCCCTCCCCGCGCGTGACTTCATCGATAGGGGCAAAGCAGGCCCAGATGATCAAGAATGCGAAGAAGGCGATCACACCCCAGATGGTCAGGCGCACGATGCGCGGGGCATCTTCGATCAGCGCCTTGTTGACCTCGGGCAGCGGCTGGCCGCCTAGTGATTCGGAGCCTTTGAAATAGCGGCGCACGCCATCCTTGAAGCGTCCCATATCGAGCTTATGCAACACTGATCTGCCCCTTCTTCAGCGCTTCCATGACGGCGGCTTTCGGGCCGTCCGCGACGATCTGCCCGCGGTCGATGACGATCAAGCGGTCCACCAGCGACAACAACGAGGCCCGGTGGGTAACGAGGAGCATCGTCTTGCTCTCGACCACCGCCTGCAGCCGCTGTTTGAGGCGTTCTTCGCCGGTGTTGTCCATGGCGCTGGTTGGTTCGTCGAGCAACAGGATCTGCGGGTTGAGCAGCAAGGCCCGGCCGAGGGCGACGTTCTGGCGCTGGCCGCCGGAGAGGTTCTGTCCGCGCTCGCCGACTTGCAGCTCGTAGCCATCCGGGTGCAAGCGGGCGAACTCGTGCACGCCGGACAGCTCGGCCGCTTGCAGCACCAGTTCGTCCTCGATGTAGCGCGCACCGCTGACCAGGTTGTCGCGCAGCGTGCCGGCCAGTAGCTGGATGTCCTGGGGCACGTAGCCGATGTTGTGGCGCAGCTCGCTGACGTCGATCTGGCGGATGTCCACGCCGTCGACCAGCAGCGAGCCGTTGGCGGACTCGTACAGCCCGACGATCAGCTTGGCCAGTGAGCTCTTGCCCGAGCCACTGCGGCCGATGATGCCGACCTTCTCACCCGGGCGAATCCCGCAGGGCACTAACCCGGTCGTGCTGACGGTGAAGGTCGGTAACGACACCCATACCGTCACCCTGGATGAAACCGGCCACGGCACCCTGTCGGTGGATAACCCGAATACCGAAGACGCCTTTGTCGATGCCAGCACCCTGGTCGCCGAAGTCATCACCGCCACCGGTGGCAATTTCGAGAAGCTGGAGACCGGCGCCAAGGCCACGGCCACCATTACTGACACGGAGTCGCCGGTCGGTATTACGGTCACCGCCAATGCCGCCACCGAAGCCGATGCCAAGGTCACCTTCAACTTCCAGACCAGCCAGGCCCCACAGGGCACTACCCCGGTGGTGCTGACGGTGAAGGTTGGCGATACCACGCACACCGTGACGCTGGATGAAACCGGCCATGGCTCGCTGCCGATCGATAACCCGAATACCGAAGACTTCTATGTCGACGCCAGCACCCTGGTCGCCGAAGTCATCACTGCCACTGGCGGCAACTTCGAGAAGCTGGAGACCGGCGCCAAGGCCACGGCCACCATTACCGATACCGAGAGTCCTGTTTCGATAACTGTGACCGCCAATCCGGCGACCGAAGCGGATAGCAAAGTCATCTTTAACTTCCAGACCAGCCAGACCCCGCAGGGCAGCACCCCGGTGGTGCTGACTGTCAAAGTAGGCGATACCACCCACACCGTGACCTTGGATGAAACCGGTCACGGTTCGCTGCCAGTTGATAACCCGAACACCGAAGACGCCTTTGTCGATGCCAGCACCTTGGTCGCTGAAGTCATCACCGCCACTGGCGGCAACTTCGAGAAGCTGGAGACCGGCGCCAAAGGCACCGCGACCATCGCCGATACCACTAACACGGTTAACGTGGCAGTCACTCCCGCTCCTGCGACCGAGGCAGACGCTCAGATCTTCTTCACGTTCCAGCTCAGCCACGCCCCCCAACAGGGCTACCCGGCAACCTTGACCGTCAAGGTCGGTAACGAGTATCACACTGTAGTCCTGAATGAGTCGGGGGCCGGCGTATTACCGCTGACCAACCCCAACTCTGAGGATAAGTACATAGATGTCAGCACCGTCACAGCCGAAGTTACCGCCATCAACGGTGGCAACTTCGAAGCCACTAGCGTGATAGGTGCAAGCGCCACTGTTGTCATTATCGATACCTTGGACCCAACGACTGTGACAGTGACCGCTGACGCAGCCTTCGAAGGTGACAGGAATGTCGTGTTCAACTTCAAGCTGAGCAATCCGCCGCAGACCGGCAGCTCTACGATCATCACCGTAGAGGTGAATGGCAAAGAGCACATCGTGTCGATCAACAGCGCTGGTGAAGGCGTGTTGCAGATCTTGAACAGCAATACCGATGACTTTTTCAAGGACGCCAGTACACTCACTGCGACAGTCACTAAAGTGAGTGGCGGCAGGTACGAGCTCATTGATCTGAAGGATGCCACCGCGACTGCCCAGATCAAGGACACGATTGATACTGTCTATGCCAAGATCAGTGTGGTCGGCAATGCCTCTGTTACTGAAGGAACTTCGCTGACTTATAAAGTCGAACTGGTCGACAAGTCGGGGAACGCTGTCACTGTTCCAACAGGAAAATCAGTATCTGTAAGCCTGGACTGGGCTGTCGATGCCACTACAAGTCATGTATCGGGTAGCCTGCCAACTGTCGTCACCATCAATGGCGGCGCCAGTGCCACCCTGATTACCGTGCAAACTGGCGATGACGCCAAGGCCAACGGTAATGAGACAGTGGTAGCCACTATAAAGACCGTGACAGACACCAATGACGTGTTCGAAAAGCTGGTGGTAGGCGATCAGAAAACCGCCACTGGCACCATCATCGACAACGACCACGCACCAGTCTCGACCGGCGCAGCTGTCACCGGTACTGAAGACAATGACTACGTATTCAAGTGGACCGACTTCAATGTCACTGATGCCGATAGCAACACCGGTCTGAGCGTGATCATCAGCAAACTGCCTGATCCTGCTGGAAGCTTGCAGTACAAGCAGGGCAATACATGGGTCAGCGTTACGCTGAACCAGCAGATCAGCGAGGCGGATATCACCGGCGGCAAGCTGAAATTTGTGCCGACTGCCAACGCATCGGGTGTAGATGGGTACGGCGGTACCGGTGTAGGCAACATGCAGGCTGACTACGCGCAGCTCAAGTACAAGCCAAACGACGGCACCAATACTGGCACTGAGACCACCATGAAGGTGGATATCACTCCGATGGCGGACAAGCCGAGCCTGACCATCGCCGATAACTCCGTCGCTTCCCAGGGCCTGACCAAGCAGACCTGGACTACCCTGGGCGGCCTGGGCAACAGTGGCAATGGCATCACCGGCAACGACCTGCTGAACGTCTTCAATAGCACGGCCAACGCTGGCAAGTTCAACAAGACCGAGTCGGTGACCGACGTGGCATCGACTTCGTCGGTTGCTGCTGGCAGTGGCTCCAAGACCTCTGGTCTGGTGTACCTGGAAGCTGGCAAGACCTATACCTTCAGCGGTATTGCCGACGACAGCCTGGTAGTCAACATCGGCGGTGACAACGTGGTCAAGACTACTTGGGGCGCGGGTGGCGGCATTTCTGGCAGCTACACCCCACCCAAGAGCGGTTATTACACGCTCGAGGTCTACCATGCCAACCAGTCGGGACCAGGCAGCTATGACATCGACATCCAGGTCGACAAGGGCACGAAGCAGAACCTGAGCAGCACTACCATCCCGATGTACCCGACCGTGGCCGCTCTGGCCGCCGCCGGGGTCAGCGTTTCCGAGCTGCACGGCAGCAACGGCCAAGGTTATTACGACGGCTACAAGCTCAATGAAGGCGCTGAAAACGGCGTGGTCAAGCTGGTGGGCATCAGCACCGCCCTGACCGACACCGATGGTTCCGAGACCCTCAGCGTCAAGCTCAGCGGTATTCCGTCTGGTGCAGTGATCAGCGACAACGCTGGCCACTCCGTCACCGTCGACACCGCTGAGGTGAACGTGACCGGCTGGAATCTGGCCAGCCTGACGATCAAGCCAGCGGCCTACACCTACGGTGAGTTCACCGTGAAGGTCGTTTCGACGTCCACCGAAAGTGTGGGCAATAGCTCGAAAACCAGCGAGGGCACCATCAAGGTCACGGTGTACCCGGACAGCTACACCACCGCGAACCTGACTGCTGACACCGATACCTTCACCGGCACGGTCAAGAGCGAGATCATCGTCGCGGACGTCGCGGGCCTGCATGTGACGCCGGGCAAGGACTACAACCTGGCCTTTATCGTCGATACGTCGGGGAGCATGGATACCAAGTACACAAGCGGGGTAGCGGCTGCCAGGAAAGCATTGACAACGGTCTTCCAGACACTGGCCGACAGCGTCCATGGTGAGACTTCAGGCAAGGTGAACATCTTGCTGGTCGACTTCTCCAGCCAGGTCAACCGCACAGTCTCGGTGGAGCTCAATGCGGGTGGGCTGCAAAAGTTGCTCGATACCCTGGGCAAAATGGAGGCCGGTGGCGGCACCAACTACGAGGATGCGTTCAAGACGGCGGCCAATTGGTTCAAGAACCTGGATGACGCAGGGAGCAAGGGCATCGACCAGACGTATTTCATCACGGATGGTAAACCGACGTACTACCAGGCAAATGAAGCAACCAATCCGCTGCTGGGCACTTCCGGCGTGAGTCTGGACACCTTCCTGAGCAACATGAATTACAGTCTGGGTGACACGATCTCGAACCAATGGCTGGCGAACAACAACGTCGTCAACGTCAGCTCCAATGGTTACCTGACTATCAAAAATGGCTCCAACACTTGGTATGGCTATGTCCGAGCAGAGGGCAACGGCGGGTTCGAGATTTCCTACCGCGATGGCGAGGGTAATGAAACCGACAATGCCACCTGGAATGACTCTCGTTCGAGCTTCGAGATTCTGAAAGCTCTCTCGCCGACCGTGGAAGCCATCGGGCTTAAAAGTGGCGTTACGTCTGATGACCTGAAGTGGTTCGACAGCGATGGGAAGCCCCAGACCAATATCGATCCATCCGATCTGGCGGACGCCATCCTCGGTCATACGGAAATCAAGAACCCTGGAAACGACACCGTCTATGGCGGTGATGGCAACGACATCATCTTCGGCGACATCGTCACCTTCCCGTCGATCACCGGGACCGGTACCGATGCCATCAAGGGCTATGTAGCGTCCAAGCTCGACATGAGCGCTGGCGACGTCGATGCGCGAATCATGCACAAGTACATTTCCGAGCATGTGTCGGAGTTTGACGTCTCGCGCACCAACGATGGAGGCGACTTCCTCTACGGGGGTGATGGCAACGACATCCTCTTCGGCCAGGGCGGTAATGACTACCTGGACGGCGGCAAGGGCAACGATATCCTCGTCGGCGGAACCGGCAATGACACTCTGCTTGGCGGTGAGGGCAACGACATCCTCATCGGCGGCAAGGGCGATGACGTCATGACCGGCGGGGCGGGCGCGGATCTGTTTGTCTGGAAAGCGGGCGACTTCGGCACCGACCGGATCACCGACTTCAAGGGCACTGCCGAGGGCGACCGTCTCGATTTGCGTGATCTGCTCCAGGGGGAGAAGGTCAGCACCATCGACAACTTCCTGAAGGTGACCACCGAGGGCACGACGTCGACGCTGCACGTCAATGTCCAGGGCAAGTTCAACAGCGGCGGCGGCGATGACGTGGCCATCAAGCTGGATGGAGTGAACTGGTCGAATACCTCGATCAACTCGCTGGTATCCGGTGCAGATCCGATGATCAAGATCGACAACAGCTGATAACGTGTTTCCCGGCGGCCCGAGTGGCCGCCGGGGCCTGGTTCAGCGCTCCCGCAGCGCCTCCGAGCGCGCCTTCATGATCGGCTTGAGCAGGTAGCTCATGATGGTCTTCTTGCCGGTCAGGATATCCACCGTCGCGACCATGCCAGGAATGATCAGCAGCGGTTTCTCATCGGTCCCCAGATGGCTGCGATCAGTCCGCAATCTGATCAGGTAGTAGGTGGTCTTCTTGTCTTCATCGGTAATGGTGTCGGCGCCGATCTGCTCCAGCTTGGCCTTGAGCCCGCCATAGACGGTGTAGTCATACGCCGTGAACTTCACCGTGGCTTCCTGTCCCGGATGCAGGAAGGCGATGTCCTTGGGCAGGATCTTGGCCTCGATCACCAGAGTGTCATCCATGGGTACGATCTCGACGATGTCGCTCCCCGGCTGGATCACGCCACCCACGGTGTTCACCAGCAGCTGCTTGACGATCCCGCGGACCGGGGAGGTAACCAGGGTGCGGTTGACCCGGTCATCCAGCGCCTTGCCGGTGGCGGTGGCCTTGCTCAGTTCAGTGCGGGCTTCATTGAGTTGGGTCAGGGCGTCGCTGCGGAATTTACCGCGAGTCTCTTCCACCTTGCTCTGGATCTCCTTTATCGCCGCCTCCGCCCTGGGAATGGCCAAGGCTGTGGCGTCCATCTGGCCGCGACTCTCGACCTCCGCTCGGCGTAACCTCAGGATTTCGACCTGCGAAATCGCACCCCTGGCCACCAACGGCTCGGACATGGCGATTTCCTGGCGCAGCAACTGCAGGCCATTGGCGTACTGGGCGCGCTTGGAAGAGTATTCGCGCAGCTCTTGCTGGCGTTGCACCAGCTGCTGTTCCAGGCCGCCGATCTCGTCATTCAACTGCTGACGGCGACTTAGGTACAGCGACTCTTCGTTGGCCGACTGGCTCGGCGCGACCTTGCGTATTTCGTCGTCGATCTTCAAGGGACGATCCTCGATCTCGGCGCTCAAACGCTCGACGCGCAGGGCCATGGCCAAGCGGTCGGCCTCGGTTTCGCCAACGTTGGAAGCGAAACGGGTTTCATCCAGGCGCAGCAGCGGTTCGCCAACTTCGACGATCGCCCCTTCCTTGGCGAAGATCTCGGCGACGATGCCGCCTTCAAGGTTCTGGATCTTCTGCACCTTGGACGAGGGAACAGCCTTGCCCTCCCCTCGGGTCACCTCGTCTATCGGCGCAAAGCTGGCCCACACGATCAGGAACAGGAAAAAGGCGATAACGCCCCAGATCGTCAGGCGCACAATGCGCGGCACATCCTCGATGAGCGCTTTGTTAACCTCGGGCAAGGGCTGCCCGCTCAGCGATTCCGAGCCCCTGAAATAGCGTTTCAGGTTGTTCTTGAAATGTCCCATATCGAGCTTATGCAACACTGATCTGCCCCTTCTTCAGCGCTTCCATGACGGCAGCTTTCGGGCCATCCGCGACGATCTGCCCGCGGTCGATGACGATCAGCCGGTCTACCAGCGACAACAACGAGGCTCGGTGAGTGACCAACAATACAGTCTTGCTCTCGATGACTGCTTGCAGGCGCTGCTTGAGACGTTCCTCGCCGGTGTTGTCCATGGCGCTGGTTGGTTCGTCGAGCAACAGGATCTGCGGGTTGAGCAGCAAGGCCCGGCCGAGGGCGACGTTCTGGCGCTGGCCGCCGGAGAGGTTCTGTCCGCGCTCGCCGACTTGCAGCTCGTAGCCATCCGGGTGCAAGCGGGCGAACTCGTGCACGCCGGACAGCTCGGCCGCTTGCAGCACGAGTTGATCCTCGATATAGCGCGCACCGCTGACCAGGTTGTCGCGCAGGGTGCCGGCCAGCAGCTGGATGTCCTGGGGCACGTAGCCGATGTTGTGGCGCAGCTCGCTGACGTCGATCTGGCGGATGTCCACGCCGTCGACCAGCAGCGAGCCATTGGCGGACTCGTACAGCCCGACGATCAGCTTGGCCAGTGAGCTCTTGCCCGAGCCACTGCGGCCGATGATGCCGACCTTCTCACCCGGGCGAATCGTCAGGTTGATACCTTTGAGCGCCGGGTTCTGCTGATTCGGGTAGGTGAAGTCCACCCCCCTGAATTCGATAGCCCCTTGCAGCACACGACGGCTCAGCGGGCGCTCCTCGAAATTGCGCTCCTGCGGCAGCTCCATCATCTGGTCGGTGGCGACCATGGTCACCTTGGCCTGCTGGTAGCGGGCCAGCAGCCCGTTGAGCTGGCCCAGCGGGCCCAGGGCACGGCCACTGAGCATGTAGCAGGCCACCAGGCCGCCCATGCTGAGGTTGCCGTCGATGATCAGGTACACGCCGACGCAGATCATCGCCACGCCGGCGAGTTGCTGGATCAGCATGGTGATGTTCATCGCCAGGCTCGACAGCACCTTGACCCGCAGTTCCAGACG